>CALUNB010000014.1 GCA_944321885.1 uncultured Bacteroidales bacterium
ACATGAAGGTTTGCGGTATCATCGACCGCTATTTGGAACACGCGCGCATCTTCATTTTTGCCAATGGAGGGAACGAGCTGGTTTACATGGGGTCTGCGGACTGGATGACCCGGAACCTCGACAATCGGATTGAAGTCGTCACCCCGGTTTACGATGCCCGGATTAAGGAAGAATTGAGGCTGATTGTGGATTACGGCTTGGCGGATACCTCCCAGGGCCGTTTGGTGGATGGTAGCGGGGAGAACCTGTCGTGGAAAGGTTTGGTTGAAACCGACTTGGAACCCAGGCTTTTCCGCTCTCAGGAGGCCTTGTATGCGCATTACGCGGCGGAAATGGAAGGAGGTGAAGCTCCGGGAGCTTTATCCGAGGGTGCGGAAGCCGGTACGTTGGCTTCCGAATCACCGGTCTCCGGAACAAGAGGACGCAAGGCAACGGCTTCCAAGTCCCGGCAGTCCGGAAGTTCGGCCTTGGTTTCCACGGAAAAGGCTCCCAAGCAGGGAACCCGGACGCGGACGGGAAAGGGTACAGACAAAGCCGTTCAGACACAGCCGGAAGAAGAGGCAAAACCGGATAAAGGGCCGGTAATGGAAAAGGTGACGCGTACCCGGACACGGAAAACAAAGTCCTGAGGGCTGTTTGAAAGCTCTTGCTGTTTATTCGTTGTTTGTCATTTACTTGCATGGATGATAAACGAGCTCGGAAAACAGGTTTCGTTACTGGCAAGCTGTCGGTTCAACTTTTGGTTGGGCAACCCGGTTTCCCGGGCATCATGAAGAAGCTCCTATCCAGATATGTACCGACAAAGGTCTTTATTCGGATCGAACCTGTCATTAATTGATTGGAAATGAAAAAGACAAAGAAGAAAATCTTGACCTATGCGGCCATCGACATCGGGTCGAACGCCGTTCGGCTCCTGATAAAGCAAATTGACGAGAAATCGGTCAACAAGTTCTCGAAACTCTGCATGTTGCGTGTGCCGTTGCGCTTGGGTTTCGACGTGTTCGCTTCCGGAAAGATTTCCGAGGAGAAAGCCAAGAAGATGATTCGCTTGATGAAAGCCTATCGCTTGTTGATGAAGATTTACGAAGTGGACGATTACCGGGCTTGTGCCACTTCGGCTATGCGCGACGCAGCCAACGGCAAGGACATCATTGCCAAGATTGAGAAAAGCACGGGGATCCGGATAGAAATCATCGACGGCCAGGAAGAGGCCCGTATCATCTACAACAACCACATCGAGTATATGGAAGACCGCTGCGGCAACTACATGTATGTGGACGTGGGCGGGGGTAGCACTGAAATCAATTTCATTTCCAACGGCAAGCTGCTGTTCTCGCATTCCTACGACATCGGGACCGTGCGTATGCTGAACCAGGCGGTCGAACCGGCGCAGTGGGACGAGTTGCGTTCGGCCATGGAAGCCTTGGCTTCGAAGTACAAGGAGGTTTCCATCATCGGTTCGGGCGGCAATATCAACAAGTTGTACCGTTTGGCACAGGAGAAGGACAAGGAAAAACTTTCGATGCCGGTTTCGGAGTTGGAACGCCTCTATTCCCAGCTGAAAAACATGAGCGTCCAAGACCGCATGGATCTTTTCGAACTCAAAGCCGACCGGGCGGACGTGATTGTGCCGGCGGCTGAAATCTTCCGGGCGATTGCCTCTTTCGTGAACGCCAGCACCATTTATGTCCCTGTCATCGGTCTTGCCGACGGCATCATCGACGGGCTTTATGCGCGTGACCGCCATGCTGCCCGTCCGAAAGCCTGAGAAAATCCTTTCGGACAGTGTCTCCGAAAGCCTTGGTGTCCCCTGTTGCAACGGTTGTAATCGCAATTTTCGGCAGAATTTTGCGGTTGTAATCGCAATTTTCGGCAGAATTTTGCGGTTGTAATCGCAATTTTCGGCAGAATTTTGCGGTTGTAATCGCAATTTTCGGTAGAATTTTGCGGTTGCATTTATTCTTTTTTTTATCTTTGCAACTCATAGAAAACACCTTATGATTGTATGCCATGATAAAGAGAACCGTAGCCCAAGCAATCAGGAATGATTACAAGAGGAAGAAGGTTATTGTTTTGCTCGGTGCACGGCAGGTAGGGAAAAGTACCTTGCTTTCCGAGCTTCCGTCCAAGGATGACAAGATTCTTTTCCTGAATTGCGACGATATGGACGATGTGTTGGCTCTGGAAGGCAAGACATCTACCGAGTTGAAAAATCTGTTGTCGCCTTATACCATGGTATTTATCGATGAGGCGCAGCGAGTTAAGAATATAGGTTTGGTGTTGAAAATGATAGGAGACTTGAAACTCTCTACGAAAATCGTGGTGACCGGCTCGTCTTCGCTCGAATTGGCCAATGAAATCAATGAACCAGCCACAGGCAGGTTGATAGAACATCAATTATATCCGGTATCCTTGTCGGAATTGGCGCATCAGACCTCGGAACGCGAGGAGAACCGTTTGTTGCCAGTCCGCATGATTTACGGTTTCTATCCGGAGGTCGTTACGGAGCCGGGCGATGCCAAGCGGATATTGATGAATTTGACAAACAGTTATTTGTATAAGGATTTATTTGCCTATAAAGGAATCAAGAAGCCGGATTTGCTCCAGAAATTGGTCAGGGCTTTGGCATTGCAGTTGGGCAGTGAAGTGTCTTATAATGAGTTGAGCAACCTTTTAGGGGTGGATAGGGGTACGGTGGAATCCTATATCGGTTTATTGGAGAAATGTTTTGTCGTTTTCCGTTTGGATTCTTTCAGCCGTAATCTCCGCAGCGAGATGAAGAAAGGTAAAAAGATTTATTTCTACGATAACGGAATCCGGAACGCGGTTTTGTCGAATTTCGCCCCTTTGGAGTTGCGGAACGATGTGGGGGCATTGTGGGAGAACATGATGGTCAGTGAAAGGGTCAAACGGAATGCCTATTCCGGGAATTTTGCCAATCTGTTTTTCTGGCGGACGCATGAACAGCAGGAAATCGATTTGATTGAAGAACAGGATGGGAATTTGCGGGCTTTTGAGTTCAAATGGAATCCTCAAGCGAAGGCCAAGTTGCCCAAGACCTTTTCTACCGCGTACCCGGATGCTGCGTATCAGGTGATTACCCCTCAATCCTATTGGGGTTTCGTGCGGGTTGGTTAATCATTGGTGTCCGTTTCCTGAAAGCAGATTGAATCCTTTCCGGTGAAATCGGTCGCCGAGCCGGTGTGGAGAATGCCTCTTGCGGCTTGCGGCAGCTTTGTTCCGGGCGCTGGGAAATCCAATCGGCTCGATAGATAAGTTTCTGGCAACGTTTTTTTTTGTAATTTCGCGCTTTATGCGGGAAAACGGGAGAGGGGAAACCATGCCCTTTCGGCCGTTGCCCTTGATTGAAGCAGGAAAAATGAAATCCCAACAGGAAAAACGGCAGAAACAGGCAGCTCAGGAAGCCCTTTCGTCTTGGCAGGCAAGCTCATGCCGGCCTGTGTCCGGTTTTCGCGCGGCCAATTCCCGTCGTAAGGAGAACCCGGTCTTGATGCCGGTCTTTTTCCTGCCCCTGTTCTTTTTGGGCTCCTTGCTCCAAGCTTCTGAGACCTATGCGGTTGCCCAGAAATGGAAAAGCATCTGTCAACAGCAAGACAATCATAAACTTTCCAAACAGCAAGTTTCCGAGGAGCATACCGTTCCTTCCTTCCAGGCTTTCGTCCAGGAACACTTGGGAATCTTTTCCTGGGAATCGGGATGGGAACCTGTCTTGCCCGCCTCGATGGATTGGGAAGGCCTGCAACAGGCTTGGTTCGCCCTCCAACGCCGCTGCGTTCCCCTCAGGCCGGTGAACCATACGTCCCGTAGCGAGTTCTTTCCCGGTCTTGCCATGAAGCTTTCCTCCCTGCCCGCTGCCGGACAGGAAGATGTTCCGGATTTTGGAGGGAACACGGAAGCTTTGGCGGCATGGAACGCCGGGCTTTCTTGCCCGGAAACGGCTTTGAACTTGTATTCGGGCATCGACCCTTTTTGCCGTTTGCAGAACGGGGAACGCGCCTGTACCCTGCCGGCCTATCCTTTCTGATTCTTGTTCCCCTTTTCAAAACTTGACACAATTTCTTTTCCCTTGCCTGGACACTACACAGGGAATCCTTGGAAAACGTTTTCCGGAATCTCCTCCCCCAACGGTACGGGCTTGCAAGTTCGCGTTCCCAGGAAAGCCAAGGGATGGGAATCGGTTTCCCTCAATAATTTACAAAGGATAATATTACACCCATGATAGGATTTTTGAAAAAAATGCTCGGTAACAAATCCGAGCGGGACCTCAAGGAAATCAGGCCCATTTTGGACCAATGCCTGGCCGCATACGAGAAGATTTCCAAGTTGAGCAACGATGAACTCCGCGCCAAGACGCAGGAATTCAGGCAAAAGATACAAGACAAGGTAAAGGGTAAGAAAGAGGAGGTGGAAGCCCTCAAGGCCAAGATTGCCGCCAATGTGGACGACAGCTTGAGCGTGGAGGAAAAGGAACATATCTACGCCTCGATTGACAAGCTGGAAAAGGAAATCTATAACCAGACCCAGGATGTCCTCAACGAGATTCTACCCGAAGCCTTCGCCGTGGTCAAGTCCACCGCCCAGCGTTTCAAGGACAATGCCGAGGTGGAGGTGACCGCCATGCCTTGGGACGGGGACTTGGCTGCGACCCGCGACAATGTGACGATTCGCGGCGACAAGGCCTATTACAAGAACCAATGGATGGCTGGGGGCAACCTGATTACCTGGGACATGGTTCATTACGATGTGCAGCTTATCGGCGGGATTGTGCTGCACCAAGGTAAGATTGCCGAAATGAGTACCGGTGAAGGGAAAACCTTGGTCGAAACCCTTCCCGTGTACCTCAACGCTCTTCCCGGGCAAGGGGTCCATGTGGTGACGGTCAACGACTACCTGGCCAAACGTGACTCGGAATGGATGGGGATGCTGTTCGAGTTCCATGGTCTCAAAGTGGACTGCATCGACAAGCACCAGCCCAGCAGCGAAGCCCGTCGCAAGGCTTATCTGGCCGACATTACCTATGGGACCAACAATGAGTTCGGTTTCGACTATTTGCGTGACAACATGTGCCGTACGCCCCAGGAATTGGTGCAGCGCGGTCACAACTATGCCATTGTCGACGAGGTCGACTCCGTGTTGATTGACGATGCCCGTACGCCTTTGATTATTTCCGGACCCACTTTCAAGGCCGAAGACCAGGAGTTCGATACCCTGCGACCCCAAATCGAGAAGCTTTACAACCAGCAACGCGCCTTGGTGACCAAGATTTTGGCCGAAGCCAAGAGCCTTCTGAGCGGGACTCCCACGCCCGAACAGGAAAAGAAGGGAGGGGAGCTGCTTTTCCGGGCCCACCGGGGGCTTCCCAAGAACAGCGCTTTGATCAAGTTCTTGAGCGAACCGGGCATGAAGGCCTTGATGCAGAAGACGGAGAACTACTACTTGCAGGAACAGGGCAAGAACATGCCGCTTATCGACGGGGAGCTTTACTTTGTCATCGATGAAAAACTCAATAGCATCGACCTCACCGACAAAGGGGTGGATTACCTTTCAGCCGATGCTCATAACCCGGAATATTACATCCTGCCCGATGTGGGTTCCCAGATTGCCGAAGTGGAAAAATCCGGGATGAGCCCGGAAGAAAAGACGGCCAAGAAGACCGAAATCATGCGGGAATACGCCGTCCAGTCCGACCGGGTGCATACCATCAACCAATTGTTGAAAGCTTATGCCTTGTTCGAACGCGATGTGGAATACGTGGTGATGGACAACGAGGTGAAAATCGTGGATGAGCAGACGGGCCGTATCATGGAGGGCCGTCGTTATTCGGATGGGCTGCACCAAGCTATCGAGGCCAAGGAAAGGGTCAAGGTGGAGGCCGCTACCCAGACTTACGCGACCATTACCTTGCAGAATTACTTCCGTATGTACTCCAAGCTGGCCGGTATGACCGGTACGGCCGAAACCGAGGCGGGCGAGTTCTGGAACATCTACAAGTTGGAAGTGGTCTGCATCCCGACCAACCGTCCGGTCATCCGTCAGGATATGGACGATTTGGTGTACAAGACCAAGCGCGAAAAGTACAATGCGATTATCAACGAGATAGAACGCCTTATCAAGGAAGGCCGTCCTGTCTTGGTGGGGACCACTTCGGTGGAAGTTTCCGAGCTTTTGAGCCGTATGCTCACCGGGCGCAAAATCAAGCACAATGTGCTGAACGCCAAGTTGCATAAGAAGGAAGCCGATATCGTGGCCGAAGCCGGTCAGGCGGGAACGGTGACCATTGCCACCAACATGGCCGGTCGTGGTACCGACATCAAGCTCGGGCCGGGCGTGAAGGAAGCAGGCGGTTTGGCGATTATCGGTACCGAACGCCATGAAAGCCGCCGTGTGGACCGCCAGCTGCGGGGGCGTGCCGGTCGTCAGGGCGACCCGGGAAGTTCCCAGTTCTACGTGTCCTTGGAAGACAACCTGATGCGTTTGTTCGCTTCCCAGCGTATCGCGGCCATGATGGACCGCATGGGCTACAAGGAAGGCGAGAACATCCAGGCGAGGATGATTACCAAGTCCATCGAACGGGCGCAGAAGAAGGTGGAAGAGAACCATTTCGGAATCCGGAAACGTTTGTTGGAATACGACGACGTGATGAACGCTCAGCGCGAGGTGATTTACACCAAGCGCCGCCACGCTTTGTTCGGCGAGCGTCTGGGTGTGGATATTGCCAACATGATGTACGACACGGTGGAAAACTACTTCTCCCAATTGCGCGAAGACCGGGATTTCGAGAAGTTCAAAGGCAACATCATCCGTACTTTTGGTACGGAATGCCCCGTGGGCGAGGCCGAAGCGATGGGCGGCAAGGACGATGTGGTCCAAAAGGTTTTCGATGCCGTTTACGAATCCTATCGCCAGAAAGCCGAAGCGATTGCTCGGCAGGCCATGCCGGTTATCCAACATGTCCACGAAACCCAAGGTTCCCGTTTCGAGAACATTGCCATTCCGATTACCGATGGCCGCAAGACCTTGCAGGTGGTGGCCAATATCCAGAAATGCCTCGATTCGAACGGTCGCGAAATCACGCAGGCTGTGCAGAAAGGCTTGTGCCTGGCCATTATCGACAATGCCTGGAAAGAACACTTGCGTGAGATGGACGATTTGAAGCAGTCGGTGCAGAACGCTTCCTATGAACAGAAGGATCCTCTCTTGATTTATAAGTTCGAGGCCTTCAACCTCTTCAAACGGATGTTGGTAGACATGAACCAGGAAGTGAGCGAGTTCCTTTCCTTGGGTCGTTTACCGGCTCCCGATCCGGCCCAGATGCAGCAGATGCAGGAAGTCCGGCAGCAGCGTACCGACATGAGCCGGATGCAGACTTCCCGGCCCGGTCCGGTATCCTCCACGGGGGCTGTCAGCACGACCCTGCCCCCGAGGCGGCCTAACGTACCTTTGCAGACCAATTCTTCGGAAGGTCCCCAGAAGCCCCAGCCGGTCCATGTGGAAAAGAAGATTGGCCGGAACGACCCTTGTCCCTGTGGTAGCGGGAAGAAGTATAAGAATTGCCATGGACGGGATGCGGAGTAACAGCGGTGCGCTCCTTCGTTCTCGCTCTCAGCGCCTCGCATCTCACCCATTCTGACGCACCGCGAGACGGTGCGTACAAAAGGGGCTGTGTCAAAACCTTGGCACAGCCCCTTTCCATTTTACGAGGAATAACTTTGTACACTTACCGGGACGACGAGCTGCAAGGTCGCTTTGTTAAAGGCTACCGTGTGCTAGCTCCGTCCCGGTAGAAGATTTTGCTACTGCAACAATGCGCTGCAAGGCTACCTTGTTCTAAGAAGCTGTTCAAAATTTCTTGCAATCCTGAAAAGAATGGATTTTGAGGGGGCGGTTTCAGGATTTTGTTTGCCCATCGGGGGTTGTTTCGGGTCTGGGTTGAGCGATGCTCGATGATAGCTTGGTCTCGGAGGAATCAAAGCAAGCTTTGATTCCCCGCTCGACTTTCGCTATCGTTTGCGTTTTTCACGTCCGATAGCTGGGCTATCCTCCTTTGAAAAACGCCGCACCATCCCTCGAAATCCCCTCCCGATGGCCTAAACAAATAAATTTGAACAGTTTCTCAGCATCCGGCCAACGGTTTCTTTCGGATAGGATGGGTACAGCTTGTTACGGCCTGTTTTTCGTATATTTGCACTCATTGGGTGCAAGATGATGGGCTGCCGGGATGCGGTTCCGATTTCTTGCGATTCCGGATATGGTTCGGTCGGGAACCGCCTCCGGGAAATTCCTGAAAAATTCATAACTTTGAAGCTGTTTCCGTTTGTCCGTTTTCCCATGGAAAACGGGTGCGGAAGCTTTCCCGGACTTTTGCAGGACGGAAGACAGCAAGTCGGATTCCCGTTCTGTCGCCATTCCTTTTTGACAGGAAAGAAAAAACAAACATAATACCATGCAAAAACTACTTCTTTTGGGCGATGAGGCCATTGCCCAAGGCGCGTTGGATGCCGGCATCACCGGCGTTTACGCCTATCCCGGAACTCCCAGCACGGAGATTACCGAGTACATCCAGCACTCCAAAACCGCCAAGGAAAAAGGAATCCATTGTACATGGAGCGCCAATGAAAAGACCGCGATGGAAGAAGCCATCGGGGTATCCTACACAGGCCGCCGGGCCTTGGTGTGCATGAAGCACGTCGGGCTGAACGTGGCTGCCGACCCTTTCACCAACTCGGCTGTTACCGGAGCCAACGGGGGGCTGGTTTACCTGATTGCCGACGACCCCTCGATGCACTCCTCCCAAGATGAGCAGGATTCGCGCTATTACGCACGTTTCGCCCAGATTCCGTGCTTGGAACCTTCCAACCAGCAGGAAGCTTACGACATGATCCGGTATGCGTTCGACCTTTCTGAAAAACTGCATACCCCGGTCCTGTTCCGTGTGACGACCCGTCTGGCCCACTCCCGTAGCGGCGTGGAATTGAGGGAAGCCCGTGCCCAGAACGAAATCAAGCTGGACCCGAATCCCAAACGTTTCATCCTGCTTCCGGCCAACGCCCGTGTATTGTACAAGGAACTTCTCGGCAAGCAAAAGAGTTTCGAGGAATGCGCCCTCAACGACGGGTTCAACCGTTATGAAGACGGCAGCGACAAATCCTTGGGTATCATTGCCTGCGGTATCGGTTACAACTATTTGCTCGAAAACTTCGCCGACCGCAAATGTCCCCATCCCGTACTGAAAGTCAGCCAATACCCCATCCCCCGTGCTTCGGTCAAGAAGATGATGGAAGAATGCGGGAAAGTCTTGGTGGTGGAAGAAGGTTATCCCATCTACGAAGAATTGATCCGGGGTTACTTGGATGAAAGCGGGAAGATCCTGGGCCGCTTGGACGGCACCTTGCCCCGCGACGGGGAATTGAATCCCAATTTGTTGGCTGCCGCCTTGGGGCTGCCCAAGACCACCGGCGAACCGATTCCGGACGTGGTCGTGGCCCGTCCTCCTTCGCTTTGCAACGGTTGCCCCCATATCGATTCGTACAATGCCCTGAACGAAGCCATGCAGGACTTCGGCAAGGGTCATGTCTTTGCCGACATCGGATGCTACACCTTGGGTGCGCTGCCTCCTTACAACGCCATTTACTCGACCGTGGACATGGGCGCCTCGATCACGATGGCCAAGGGTGCCGTGGATTCCGGTTTCGCCCCGGCCGTGGCCGTCATCGGGGACTCCACCTTCACGCATTCGGGTATGACCGGTCTTTTGGACGCTGTCAATGACAAGACCCCTATCACGGTCATGATTCTCGACAACTCCACCACCGGTATGACGGGTGGACAGGATTCTGCCGCTTTTGGCAAAATCGAATCCATCTGCATGGGCTTGGGCGTTGAAAAAGAACATATCCGGGTTATCAAGCCCCTGAAGAACCATCACGAAGAAAACGTGCGGATTATCAAGGAAGAAATCGCCTACCAAGGTGTTTCCGTGATTGTTCCGCGCCGTGAATGTATCCAGACGGCTGCCCGCCATGCCAAGGAAGCCGCTCGTGCAAAGGCCGCAGCGGCCAAGAAATAAGGGTCGATAACCAGGCTGTTCGTTCCGGGTTCCCTGTGCCGATCCCATGAGCATGGATTCCGGGGAACCAGGTGCGGACAGTCCAATAAAAAGTCAAAAAATGAAAAAAGACATCATATTAGCTGGTGTGGGGGGACAAGGTATTCTCTCTATCGCCACCGTTATCGGCCGCGCTGCCGTGGCCAACGGAATGTATTTGAAACAGGCCGAAGTGCATGGCATGAGCCAGCGCGGGGGGGATGTACAATCCCACTTGCGTATCTCTACCGACCCCATTGCCTCCGATTTGATTCCCGAAGGCAAGGCGGATTTGATTATCTCGGTGGAACCCATGGAATCGCTCCGTTACCTGCCCATGCTGCATGAAGGCGGTTGGATTATTACCAATACCGAACCTTTCAAGAATGTGCCCAACTATCCTTCGGATGCCGATTTGGAAGCCGCTTTGAAGAAAGTGAAGAACATCGTGGCTTTCAACGCCGAGGCGATGGCCAAGGAAATCAATGCTCCGCGTTCGGCCAACATGGTCATCCTCGGTGCTGCCACCGCCCAACTGGGCCTGCCTTATGAAGAATTTGAAAAGGCTGTCCGTGAAATCTTCGCCAACAAGGGTGAGGAAGTGGTGGAAACCAATATCAAGGCCTTGGCCTTGGGACGCGAACAAGCGAAGTAACTGTCGCTTTTGCGTTTATTTTCTGGATTAGAGGCTGTGTCAGAATACAGCTTCATGATAGCGGCGGTGCGTCAAATTTTTGACACACCGCCGTTTTTTGTACAAGGCTTATTTTTTGTATAAAGCCTTAGCCAAGTCGGGGAGCCCCGCTTCGCCCGGCAGACCGGGGAAGGCTTTCTTCATCGCGGCCACGAAATCTTCAGCGGTCTTGTTTTCGGAAAGGATGCGTTTCATGCGTTCCAAATAGCTGATTTTGAACTCTACAGCATCGGCTTTGGCCGCCCCGCCATGTCCGCCGAGGAAGAGCTCGCAACCCGAAGCCAAGGCTTTCCGGGCTTCGGCGATTTCGGCATCTATCGCTGCCGGGGAAGAAACCTGCAAATGGCTTACATGGGCCTTGGCGGGTGTCCAGTGCGTGTAATAGGCTTTCTTTCCGATGATGATGCTGGCGGCGGGGAAGTCGGTGGAGGCTCCCCGCATGAACGTGAAAGGAATGCCGTCGTAGGTTTCCGTCTTGCCGAAAGCCACTTCGGATGTCTTTCCGGTCGGCAGGTCTACCATGGCATCACCGAAACTCTGGGCGAAGCCTTGCATCATGCCCCCGTAGATAGGCCCTTTGGAAAACTCAGGCATGCCTTCTGCCATGGCATAGGGTTCGGAACCGGTTCCCCCGACATGGTAATCGGCAATCCTTTGCCCGATGGGTTTCCCCAATTTTTCCACATAGGCTTCGAACTCGGTCACGTTCTCTTTGAAAAGCGGGTGTTCCATGGTAATCAAGGCCTTGGGGCCTTCGATGATGTAGCTGGCATCGCCCATCACGTCGTTGGTGTAGTACACGTGGATTTTGAAGTTGTCGAAGTTGTAAACTTCAAAACGGCCTTTGGTTTGGGCCATGGCAGCGGTGGCCACGGCGAACGTCATCAGGGAAAAACTTAACTTTTTCATCTTTTTATTGATTTAAAGGTTTTTATTCGTTGTTTTGAACCATGGGCGGATTCCCGTCTACGGTTTCTCTCAAGTAGTACTTTCTAAAAGTTTCCTTGTTTCTTTTCGGATGCAAAACTAAGCCGGATTTTGGAACCCTACAAGAAGGTACTTGGATTACAGATACTTACCTTGATGATACGATTGCTGTGTATGAGGGTGATAAATTTTTGATGGGTTGCAAAAAATTCTTCACTTTATTTTATTTTGAAACTTGATTACTTTTGTAGCCCAAAGAAAAAGGTCTGACGAACGGCTTTGCGGTTAGGTGCTTGGCCCGGTTTTTCAGGAATATCCGGAATCCGGGGAACCCGGCGAATGCCCCAGTCCGGGTTCGGACCGTAAAACCATATTCCTATGAACCGAATCGATTACCGGGACAAATTATTCCCCGATTGCCCTATCCGCAACGTGTTGGCCCGGATAGGGGATAAATGGACCCTTTTGGTCCTCTATACTTTGGAACAGGAACCTGTCATGCGCTTCAACACCTTGCAGCGGGCTTTGCCCGATATTTCCCAGAAGATGTTGACCCTGACTTTGCGGACCTTGGAAGAGGACGGCATGGTCAGCCGTAAGGTTTATGCCGAAGTGCCTCCCCGGGTCGAATATACCTTGACAGAACGGGCCCGTTCCTTGCTCCCTTGTGTCAATAACTTGATTTCATGGGCTTTGGAGAATATGGACGGGATTATGGAAGACCGGAAGAAGAAACATCCTTCCGCCGAGGCCTGAGGCTTTGATAAAGGCGGTAACGCAAGTAGCACAATCCAACCGGCAAGGCAAAGCTCGTTGCCTGATGAAGGAGGTAACTGCCGGACCGCGTTTTTTCTTTGTAAATTTGCAATTTCGTTTCGCGCCAAGCAAAGCGTTTCCTTTGTTTGGGTATGGCCGGGACAGAAGGGTTCGGTGAAGCTGGATTGCCCGTTATGACACACCGCCATGGCGGGGGAACGCATTTTGGAAACTTTGAACACAAATCAAAAATAAATGTACGATAAAAGCAAGCTTGAAGCGTTGTCTGCGAGGGTGGAGACGCTGAGGAGGTGTCTTTGACATCGCCGGGAAGGAAAAATTCATAAACGAGGAGGAAGCCAAGACCCAGGCTCCCGGTTTCTGGGACGATCCCAAGGAAGCCGAAAAAGTCATGAAAGGCATCCAGCAGCAGAAGGTCTGGACGGATTCGTTCAAGAAAGTGAATGCCGAGTTGGAGGATGCCGGGGTCATGGCCGAGATGTTCGAGAGCGGCGAGGTTCCGGAAGAGGAGATGGACAGCACGGTGGAGGCCTTGGAAAAGTCCGTCGAGGAATTAGAATTCAAGAACATGCTTTCGGGCGAGGAAGACCGCTTGGGAGCCATGGTGACGATTAATTCCGGGGCGGGCGGTACCGAAAGCCAGGATTGGGCGGAAATGCTCTACCGGATGTATTTGCGCTGGGCCGAACGCAAAGGTTACAAGGTGACCGTGGTCGATTACCAGGAAGGGGAACAGGCGGGCATCAAGTCGGCCACTTTCGAAGTGGAAGGGGATTTTGCTTTCGGTTATTTGAAGAGCGAAAGCGGGGTACACCGTTTGGTCCGCATTTCGCCTTTCGATGCCGGGGCGCGCCGCCATACTTCCTTTGCCTCGGTCTATGCCTACCCGATGATTGATGACAATATCGAAATCGAAATCAATCCGGCGGATTTGTCTTGGGATACCTACCGGAGCAGCGGCCCGGGAGGCCAGAACGTGAACAAGGTGGAAACGGCGGTCCGTTTGCGCCACGCTCCTTCGGGTATCATCATCGAATGCCAGGTAACCCGTTCCCAGTTGCAGAACAGGGAAAAGGCCTTGCAGATGCTTAAATCCCAGTTGTACGAAATCGAATTGCGCAAGAAACGTGAGAAGATAAACGCCATCGAGGGCAGCAAGAAGAAAATAGAATGGGGGAGCCAAATCCGTTCTTACGTCATGCAGCCCTATAAGATGGTCAAGGACTTGCGTACCGGTTGCGAGACCTCCAATGTCCAGGCCGTCCTCGACGGGGACATTGACGAGTTTATCAAGGCTTATTTGATGGAATACAAATAATCCAGCGGCGTGTCACCCATCCTGACACGCCGCTTCAATGATACATGACGATTTTATCATGTATGCAAAATGGCCAAAAATGAACATGAAAAATTTATCATGTATGCAAAATGGCCAAAAATGAACATAAGGATTCCCTTGTGCGTGCCAGACTTCAGGAATGATGAAAACACAGTATAACATACCTCGATTGCCTTTGCCTTATGATTTGGAGACAAAGGAGGTTCTGCGTCAATTGAATAAGTCAAACAAGAAGCTCGCGGAACTGAAGGGTTTGGCACGGACTATTCCGAACGAGAATATTCTTGTCAGTACTTTGACCTTGCAGGAAGCCAAGGATAGTTCGGATGTGGAGAACATAGTCACGACCCAGGATGATTTGTACAAAGCTGACTTGGACATGAAGCGGAATGTGATGAGTGCTTCGGCCAAGGAGGTTTTGAATTACCGGGCCGCCATACAACGGGGATTTATCTTGGTTCGAGAGAAAAAAGTATTGACCATTAATATAATCAAAGAGATTCAAAAGGCCCTTGAACACAACAGTGCCGGCTTCCGAAGTGTCCCCGGCACCACATTGAAGCGTTCCGATGGGGAAGTTGTGTACACACCGCCTCAGGATTTGGATTCGATAAACCTGTATATGGGCGATTTGGAGCGGTTTATCAATGATGAAAGCCTCTGTGATTGCGATCCTTTGGTTAAAATGGCCATCATCCATCACCAATTCGAAAGCATTCATCCGTTTTATGATGGGAATGGCAGGACAGGGAGAATCATTAACGTCTTATATCTGGTTTTGTCCGATTTGCTCGATTTGCCTATTTTGTACCTAAGCCGTTACATCACCCAAAATAAAGCGGAATATTATCGTCTTATACAGGGTATCAGGGATACGGAAGGAGATAATTCCAGACAGTGGGAAACTTGGATTCTCTTCATGTTGAGAGCGGTAGAAGTGACGGCGGAAGACACGATGCGGTTGGTGAAGGCTATTTCCGAAATGATGGCCCGTTACAAGAACATCTTGCGGCCTTTGTTTGGTAAACAATATCGGCATGAATTATTGAACAATCTGTTTTACCATCCTTATACCAAGGTGGAATTTTTGGAGAAGGAAATGCAGATTCAGCGTTTGGCGGCGACCCGGTATTTGAACAAGATGGTGGAAGCCGGTATCCTTGAAAAGGTAAAGGTCTGGAGGACGAATTATTACATTAACAAAGACTTGATGGCCCTTTTCCTGATGGGTTCGAACCTTGCAGAGGAACCTGGTACGGAGTCTTAGATATCCGTTTCCTGGTAGTTTTACTCAATGGAGTGTTGGTTTTGTCGGTCAGATTCGGCAATCCGACAGGAGTATGTTTATCCATTTTAGAGGATTGTTAATTCCAAACCCGGATCGGACATAGGAACAGCGAAAAGAAAAGATACGATGGCAAATAGTAATCTGAAAGACGCGAAAGCGGCCACCTGTGGGTTCTGCGACCCTGTTTGAACAAGTACGGCAGAAAATCACCACGCTCAGAGATTACGAGGTAATATTAGATGCCGATGTCGCCGTCTTGTATGGTGTGGAAACCAAACGGATAAATGAAGCGGTCCGGAATAATCCTGACAAGTTTCCGGAGAACTATATGTTTACGTTGACTCATGAAGAGGTAGCCTCTTTGCGGTCGAAAATTTCGACCACAAGCATCTTTCCAAAATCCCGCGTACTTCCTAAAGCCTTTACGGAGAAAGGATTGTATATGCTGGCCACCATCCTTAAAAGCAAACAGGCCATAAATGCCACATTTGCTATTATCGAGACATTCGCCACCGTGCTTTCTGTTAGGGTCGTTGTGCCGGTTTCCTTCTTCTTTCCGGAAACCCTCTTCGGGAAATCCTGCATCGAGCACGGGGCCAACCGGCCATCAGACTTTCGTTTGCAATGAAAATACTTTTGGAATGATTGGGTGCGATTTTCTGTGTTTCAAAACCACGTCAAAAGGAAAAAGTGCTTACGTTAAAAATACTTCAATATGAATTATATTTCAATGAACCAATATGATATTTTTTTTCTATGCTTAGATTTTCTCAACGGCCGGTCCGGTTTCCCCCGTGAATTGCCACAAGAAAGAAGACAGACTGGTTTCCTTGGGAATCTCCATTTTTTTTCTGTCTGGCTCGTATAAGCCAGGTTCCGGTTGCAAACGGCCAAGGCGCTGTCGTACCGGCCCTGTTCGAGCAGGATGACCGCGTAATTGTTCCCCAAGACGCTTTTCTCGTAAATGTTGCCCGACAGTTCGAGTGCTTGGAGACAGTAAGCGGCAGCTTTGTCCAGTTCCGATACGTAGAGGTAGTGGATGGACAGGTTTTGGTAAACTTTGGCAAGGTCTTTGATGGAGGCGGTCTTGCGGGCCCGTTCGATGTAGTTGAGGGAAGAGGGAATCTCTCCTTTTTGTATGTAGGCGGAAGAATAGCTGATATTCAGTTCGAAAGCCAATTGTCCAGCCCATGCCGACACGGCTTGCTTTGTTTTGGGTTGGCCTTTTTCTGGAAAAGGGGCAGGAGTGTAGTGCCACAAGGGAAAAGAGGTGGCTGGAAGGCTGTCCTGAGCCTGGAGTTCTTGCTGTATGCTTTCGGCTTTTCCCAAATATTCGATGGCGAGATCGTTTTTCTGGAGGCGTACGAAGAGCTTGCCCAACAGGATGTAGGCTTGCATCCGTACGGCGGGATCCAGGGAGGATTCGGAATCGAGCAAGCGGTAAAGGTATTCTACCCCTGAAACGTATTTCCCGATGAAATAGGAGGTTTCTCCTTGGCGCAGATAGAGGGAAGAGAGGAGGGACCAATAGTTTTCCCAACGGATTTTGCTTTGGACAAGGTTGATGGCCGAATCGTAAAGCGTGTAGGCGGAATTGTACATGTTCCGGTGGTACTCGGCATCCCCTTTGCGGAGGTAGGCATCTACCAAACCGACGGTATCCCGCTGGTTATAAGCTTGCCGGATACGTTGGTCCGCTTCAAGCAGGATGGAGGCAAGAAGGCTGGAATCACCTTGTTGTGTTGCCGGGTTTTTGTAGAGCTCGGCCAAAGACAAGCTGAGGCTGTTTCCAAAGGATGTCGCAGCTGTCTATCCTGTCCTCTGCCATGCCCGGCTCGTCTTGCTCCGTTTCTGCGGACAAGAGAACGCAGGCCGGGAAAAGGCAGAACACGATGGACAGCAGTAGTTTTTTCATGGGATTTTGGTGGAAATGAGGCTGTTGATGGCTTGTTAGTCCGGTCTTACCGAGCTTGCCCCGCTCGTGGACGCCTGCACTTCCGGCGTTCCTTTGTAGCGGATGGAAGACGCTCCGCTTGCTTCCCCGTTCAGGGACTTGCTGACAGTGGCCTGGATGGAGGATGCACCCGAAGCCGAGGCGGTCAAATCATCGATAATCATCCCGAAACCTTCCACGTCCGAGGCTCCTGAGGCGGTGATATCCGCTTTCGCCATGAAGCCCGACCATTCAGCTTTCGACCCGCCAAGGACCGAGATGTCCGCTTTTCCCGCAGCGGTGCATTCCCCTTCGAACCGGGATGCTCCCAAGAGTTTCAGGTTCAAGGAACGGCTGGCAATAAGGTTGCCCTTGAAAGCGGAAGCCCCTAAGAGTTCAAGGGTGATTTCATCGGCTTTCCAGATTTGGTCGGCTTGTATCTGACTGGTTCCCACTGCTTTGATACTACTGAGCGCGTTGTAGAAAATTGTGGCGTGGATTTGCATGTCTTCCAAGCCGGAAGTCACCGAAGCCACCGCTTCCGAAGCCACGTCCGAAATATCCGTGATGCCCGTGTCGGCAGATGCCACCGATTCCATCAGGTTGCCGACCGTTTCAAGAGCCATTGCTGTCGTTTGGGCTGCGTTGTCTATTTGGATGTTGTCCAAGGTTGCGGAGAAATAGAGCTTGTTACCTTTCTGCTCCACCTTGACATAAGGAAAAAGGATGCTGTCGGCCCTGACCACCACCGAATCCTTGGTATAGGGAATCAGCTCCACATGGAAAATGCCTGCCACATCCAGCTTTTGGAAGTCCTTGAAGGGATAAGTCTGGACGTGTTCGATGCCGGATAGTTCCAAGGTGGTTCCATCTCGCTTGCAAGACGGGAATAACAAACCGGCGCACAGGACGGTACAAAGGATTCCGGGTAAAAACTTCCGGTGGCTTGCTTTCTTTTCAGTCTTGGTAGAAGGACGAATTTCTTTCATGGTTCCAGTTTTTTCGATACAAATAAGCCGGGTTTGGCCGGGACCAAGCTATATTCCACCCGTAGGACTCCTTTGGCGTTGCAGCAGGTCCTTTTTCCAGAATACAAATATACGTCTTTTCCGGTTTTCGTTTCTGCCGCTTTGCCCGCGGGAAATCCGTCAGACGGTTCTGGTATTATTGGGTGAACACGAACTGCAAGATATTGGTACCCATTTCCAAGGCCTTGCGGTGGGTTTCCGGCTTGTCCCCATGTACTTCGGGCGATTCCCATCCGTCTCCCAAGTCGCATTCGTAGGTGTAGAAGCAGACCATGCGGCCCTCGTGGAACAGGGCGAAACCTTGGGGCCTTTTGTTGTTGTGTTCATGGATTTTGGGAAGCCCGGTGGACGAATAGTCGAACGTCTGTTTGAAGATGGGGTGCGAAGCCGGGAGTTCCACGAAATCCGCTTCCGGTAAGACTTTCTTCATCTGGGGGCGTATGAACTTGTCCAGGCCGTAGTTGTCGTCGATATGCAGGAAACCGCCTCCGAGCAGGTAGGTTCGCAGGTTTTCCACTTCGGCAGGGCTGAAAACCACGTTACCGTGTCCGGTAAGGTGGACGAAAGGATAGTTGAACAAATCCGCACTACCTGGTTCCACGGTGGCAGGCACCGGGTCCAAGCCCATGTCCGCCGCCTCGTTGGCAAAGGCAATCAGGTTGGGTAGGGATGTCGGATTGGCATACCAATCTCCCCCGCCCCCGTATTTGAGCAGGGCAATCCGGGTCTGCTGGGCGTACAGGGAGGTAAAGGGGACGGCAAAGCCAAGGAAGCTTACTGCCAAGAGCAAGCCTCGGATTCTTTTCCATCGTTTCCGTTGTTTCCAGAGCGGCGTTTTCATTTGTTTTCCTTCATTTCCCTTTTAGGCGTTTTAGAACCTTTCGATTAAGCCGAGCGCAGAGCCGAACGCAGTTCGAGCTATGCCGAGGCGGAGAAAGGAACGCGAAAGCGAACCTTTCGATTAAGCCGAGCGCAGAGCCGAACGCAGTTCGAGCTATGCCGAGGCGGAGAAAGGAACGCGAAAGCGAACCTTTCGATTAAGCCGAGCGCCATGCCAAGCTTGCTTGGGCATGGCCGAGGCGGAGAACCGCGCGCAGCGAGTTCATGAACACCTTGAAACTCTTTACGCCGTGAATAAAGGAACGTGAAAGCGAACCCTTTCCGTGTCCGTTTCGCGTCCCGTTCTGCCACGGGACACTTGGCATCCTCTCCTACGCTTTCAGACCTTCCGCGAACGCAGGTCCCCAGGCGGCGAACAAGGCGGCGGTTTCCGTCCGCAGGCGGCTTGTCCCAAGGCTCACCGGGATATAACCGTGCCGGACGCAGTTTTCCACCTCTTCGGGGGTGAAATCTCCCTCCGGTCCGATAAGGACACGGCTGCCCGTACCGGGTCGCAACAAGGACAAATAGTCCTTCTTTTCATATTCGGGACCGCAATAGGCAATGAATTTCTGAATCGTCTGCGAATCCGGTGATTCTTTTTCCCCGCTTTCCTCGTTCCGGCCTCTATCCGCCTCATCCCGGGTGCCAACTATTTCGTTCCGGGTTTCAGCTTCATCGCTCCGGCACAGGAATTCTTCGAGGCTGCACATCGCGTCCATGCGGGGAAGGTAGGTGTGCAAGGATTGTTTCATGGCCGAGACCAAGATGGCTTCCAAACGCTCCGTTTTCACCGTTTTCCGCTCCGAACGGGCGCATTGGACAAAGGAAACCCGTCCCAAGCCTACTTCGGTGGCCTTTTCCAAAAACCATTCCGTGCGTTCCATGTTCTTGGTGGGAGCCAAGATGATATGCACGAGAGACTCCTGGTTCCCGGCATCCCCCGGCTTCTTCAAGCAACGGAGAATCCTTGCCGCGCAATGGCGTTCGTCCACCAAGGAGAGTTCGGCCTCGTATAAATGTCCCCGGCCATCGGTCACTTGGACACCTTGTCCGGGTTTCATGCGGAGCACCTTGGCGCAGTGGAAGCTTTCGGAGGCAGGGAAACGGCAAAGGCCGTCTCCCATGCCGGTATCGGGCGCATAAAACAAGAACATCTTCGGGTTGCAGCTTACTTGACGTGAATCAGGAAATAGTTCTTTTTGCCTTTCTGTACCAAGACATAGGCCCCGTTCAAGAGCATTTCCCGTGTCACAGGCGTTTGTTCGTCCACCTTTTCCTTGTTGATTGAGAGGCTGTTCTCTTTCAGGGCGCGGCGGACTTCGCTCTTGGAGGCGAAAATGCCTGTCTTCTCAGAGAGGAGGTCCACCAGGGAGGTGTTTCCGTCAAAGCTTTCCGGTCCGGTTTCGCTGCAAGGAACACCTTCGAAGACGGAGAGGAAAGTTGCCGTGTCCAGTTTGCGCAAGGCTTCGGTCGTGCTTTTGCCGAAGAGGATTCCAGAGGCTTCCACCGCCATTTCGTAATCTTGTTGCGAGTGGACCCGGATTGTAAGGTCCTTGGCCAAGGCTTTCTGCAAGGCCCTCAAATGCGGGGCTTGGGCATGTTCGGCCTCGATGGCTTCGATTTCTTCCTTGCTCAAAAGGGTGAAAATGCGGATGTAACGTGCCGAATCGGCATCCGTGCAATTGAGCCAGAATTGGTAGAACTTGTAGGGGGAGGTTTTGGCAGGGTCGAGCCATACGTTGCCGGTCTCGGTCTTGCCGAACTTGCCTCCATCGGCTTTGGTAATCAGAGGACAGGTCAAGCCGAAAGCCTCCTTGCCGGCGATACGGCGGATCAGTTCGGTCCCCGTGGTGATGTTTCCCCATTGGTCGGAACCGCCCATCTGCAATTTGCATCCCTTGGCCTGGAAGAGATGCAGGAAATCGTTGCCTTGGACCAATTGGTAGGTGAACTCGGTAAAGGACATGCCGTCCGTGCCGGCTTCGCCCGAGAAACGTTTCTTGACCGAATCCTTGGCCATCATGTAGTTGACCGTGATGTGCTTGCCGATGTCGCGGATGAAGTCCAGGAAAGTCACATCCTTCATCCAATCGTAGTTGTTGACCAGTTCGGCAGCGTTGGGGGCCTTGCTGTCGAAGTCCAGGAATTTGGACAACTGTTGTTTGATGCAGGCTATGTTATGGCGCAGGGTTTCTTCGTTTAGCAATACCCTTTCTTTCGATTTTCCGGAGGGGTCGCCGATCATCCCGGTGGCTCCGCCCACGAGAGCCAGGGGCTTGTGTCCGCATTCTTGCAGGTGTTTCAGCATCATGATGCTGACCAAATGGCCGATATGCAGGGAGTCGGCGGTGGGGTCGATGCCGACATAGGCGGTGACTTGTTCGTTTTTCAAGAGTTCTTCGGTTCCGGGCATCAGGTCTTGCAGCATGCCCCTCCAACGGAGTTCTTCTATGAAATTCTTGCTCATCGATTTGATTTGTAAGTTTTTTAGTGTTTTATTTCCAAGGACCCTCCTTCCGATATCCGGCAATACCAAGGGGATTTCCGGAAAAGGCCGGGGCCCGTCTTGTTTCCGAAAGGGTTCCGCCCGCTTTGTTTTTCAAAAAAAAAAGGCTGCTTGCAAGCAGCCTTTTTTTCGGTATTGAAGGTCTTTATTGCAAACGTACTTTGCGAACCGGACGGACCATGATTTTTCCAATCGTGGTACTACCCGTCAAAGTCTTTGTGTAGTAAGAAGCTTCGTTCGTGTTGACCACGCGGTAAATGGCATTGTTTGCATTGAACTCGTTGGAGGTCCAATACGTATAACCGTTGCTACCGCCGATGGGCAGGAAGTAATAGTCTTCACCTCCGACAGTAGTGACAACCGTATCGGCTGCCGTGGTTCCACCCAGATATCTTTCGTTGATGAGGTCCGCGTTGCGGATCAAAGCTTCCAACTCTTGGGATGTAGGCAAGAACCAAGAGCCTTGGCTGGGTTGGAAATAGGTATCATTGGAATGGTCGGTACGGCTGGTGTAGCAGTGAATCCGGTAGTATTCATGGCACTGCTGGGCGGCGGAAGCCCGGCCATTGCCTACGGAGTCATCGGCCAGAATCAAATTGGTAGCCATGTCACCACCCATCAACCTGTCGGTTCCGATGGCAACAGAGTCTCCCTTGGCGGAGCCAACCCTCGAAGCCCAAGCGATGGAAATATTGGGAGTCCATGTCCAACCGAAACGGCCGCTTTCCCCCAACATGATATCCGTAAAGGCACACAAATAAGCGGTATCGCCGCTGCGGTTGAGGGCGAAGATGATACCATCGGCCTCATCATTGTTATCTGTGATACGGCCATCCATGGTACACATACGGCCTATCCGGTCACCGGAAGTTACCAAATTCGTGGCTTCAGGTTCGTATCCTGCGCCCCACGGATTGTGAGAATCTTGGCTATTGTCGCAGGAGGTGAAAACCATGGCGCCTGCTGTCAAACACGCGAAGAGAGAAAGCAGCTTTTTCATACTTAAAAGGGTGATTTAGTTATGTCTTTTTACTTTTTGTTGTTTACAATCCAGCAAAATTCCCAATGCAAGGGGCCCCAAAGGTAGTAAAATTTTTGTTTCAACGGATAATTATCAACATTTTTTCACGGCAATGTTGACAATTTGCCGTCTTGGCTGCTTTTGGCATGGACCCTTCCTACGGCCAAGGCGTAAACCAAGATGAAGGCATAGCAAGGAATGACAATCCAGTAGGCTTGGCGGAATCCGGTTTGGTCCGCTACCCCTCCGAACAGAAGGGGAATGAGAGCGCCTCCCACGATGGCCATGATGAGCAAGGACGAACCGACGGAGGTGTATTTTCCCAAGCCTTGGATGGCGATGGCCCAGACAGCAGGCCAAATCATGGCGTTGGTGAAGCCCAACCATACCAATATATATACGGATGCCAAGCCGGGCGTGAAAATGGCCGCCAAGCTTACCACCAGGCTGCCCGATGCCGAAAGAATCAAGGCGGTGCGTTGGCTGAACAGGCGTGGAATCCCGATGATGCCCACGAAGTAGCCTAAGATGAAGCACAGCATCGAGATGGCCGGGAATATCTTGGCCGAAGCATGCGACATCCCGTTGGCTGTGGCGTAACCGATTAGGGTGTCCACGCTGATTACTTCTGCACCCACGTAGAAGAAGAGGGCCAGGACACCGCCCCACAAGGCTGGCCGGTGGAAGAGGTCCAATCCCTTGGAGGATCCTTCCGGTTCGCCCTTTTCGATATCGGGCAATTTGGAAAAACGGACGAACAGGGCCAGCAAGAGCAGGAAAGTGACAATCAGGATGTAAGGAACCAGGCATTTGAGGGCCAATTCGTCCAAGATGCTTTCCCGGAGGCTTCCCGTCAGGGCAGGGTTGTCGAGGCGGTGCGTGATACTGTCGGCGGAGGAGAGGACCACGCTGCCGAAAATCAGGGGCGCAAGCACTCCGGCGAATTTGTTGCAGACCCCCATGATGCTGATACGCCGGGCAGCAGTTTCGGGAGGACCCAGGATGGCCGCGTAAGGGTTGGCGGCGGTTTGCAGGAGCGCCAGACCGGCTCCCATGATGAAAAGCCCACCTAAGAAGAAAAGGTAAAAACGGCTGAGGGCGGCCGGGATGAAGAAGGCGGCGCCGATGGCCATGACCAACAGGCCGGCCGTGATGGATTTTCGGTATCCGATTTTGTCGATGACCTTGGCGGAGGGCAAAGCGAAAATGAAGTAGGCGATGTAAAAGGCGAAGGTGACGAAATAGGATTCGAAATTATTGAGTTCGCAGGCTATCTTCAGGAAGGGGACCAAGGTGGAGTTGAGCCAGGTGACGAACCCGAAAATAAAAAAAAGGATGCCGATGATGGCAAGGGGTGTCTTTTGTTTCATGTTGGGTTGGGTAGAAAGGAGCATATGATAAAAGGACGTAACGGGAACCGGGGCTTGTCGCCCATATAGGCTTCAAGCCCCGGAAACAAGGGATTCGTTTTGTTCCGGAATCCTCAAGGATGTTGAATTGTTCCGGTTTTGGAAGTTCTTAGTATTCCCTTACTTGCAATTGGAAATAAGCTTGGGGGTGTTTGCAGGTGGGGCAGATTTCAGGGGCTTTTTCCCCGAAGTGCACGTGCCCGCAATTGCGGCAATACCAGAAAACTTTTTCGTTCTTCTTGAAAACTGTCCCGTTCTTGAGGTTTTCAAGCAGTTTGCGGTAGCGTATTTCGTGTTCCTTTTCCACGCCCGACACCATTTTGAACATGAGGGCGATGTCGTTGAAGCCTTCTTCCTTGGCGATTTCGGAGAATTTGGGATAGAGTTCGGTCCATTCTTCGTTTTCTCCGTTGGCAGCTGCTTCGAGGTTCGACATCGTGTCTAAAATCCGGCCAGCCGGGAAAGTAGCGGTGATTTCCACATCCCCGCCTTCCAATGCCTTGAAAAAGAGCTTGGCATGTTCTTCTTCCTGACGGGCTGTTTCTTCGAAAATGGCGGCTATTTGTTCGTAGCCGTCTTTCTTTGCCTGTTTGGCGAAGAAGGTGTAGCGGTTCCTGGCTTGCGATTCCCCGGCAAAGGATTGCAGGAGGTTCTTTTCGGTCTTTGTTCCTTTCACGCTCATGATGGTGTAGTTTTGGGGTTGATAAATAAGTAGGTGTTCGGGACTGTCCACTACCATGGAAGCCCAAATGCTTTGCAAGATTAAGGATTTTTGCGGACTTTTCAAATGGGGAATCTGTTTGAATGTTTACGATTCCGGTTCGATCAAGCCCGTGGTGATTTCCCGTTTCCCGGCAGGGCCAGGCAGGTTGACGACCCGGAAACCGGCGTCCCGCAGATTCCTTTTGAATTGCCCTTGGGCACAATAGGTGGAAAGGATGCAGGGCGTGGCAGCGGCACGGTGCAACTTTTGGAAAATGGGCGGTTGCCAAAGTTCCGGTTGGACCGTCGGGGCGAAGGCATCGTAGTAAATGACGTGGAAACAAGCTTCGGGCAATTCGGTTTCCTGGATAAGTCCCTGGCGTTTGCTCAGGGAGAAAAAGGGACTGAGCCGGTGGCTTTCCCCGTCGAAATCTTGCTGGTGCAACCGCGCGAAACAGGCGGCAAGATCCAGGTCATGTCCGGGAATTCCCTTGAGAATCCGGGCGTAATCGAGTTGTTCCCATATCTCTGGCGGGAGCGGATAGGCTTCAAGGCTGGTGTATTGCACGGGAATACCCGCTTTCTCGGCTTCTATGAGGCTCAGGAAGGTGTTCAAGCCGGTGCCGAAGCCCATCTCGAACACGCGGATTTCCGGGATGCGGTTTTCGCGGTAGGCTTGGAATGCCGGGCGCAAGGCCGCTTGGATATAAACAGTCATGGCTTCCTGGATGGCGCCGTGCGTGGAATGGTAGTGCTCATTTTTTTCGGGCCAGTACAAAGTGGGGCTGCCGTCTTCGGTTCGTTGGATTTCCAAATACATTATACATTTTTTTATTATCTTTGCTTTTCCGCCTGTTCGAGGCCGGTTTCAGCGGCTCATGGCGGGGAGAAGGCCGCATTTCCTTGCGAAAATACGGAAAAAGCGGATGTGGCGTAATTGGTAGCCGTGCCAGACTTAGGATCTGGTGCCGAAAGGCGTAAGGGTTCGAGTCCCTTCATCCGCACTTCTTTTTTATAAACCTTTTTTAAACACAACCACCATGAGAATCAGAACAAAAATGAAAGGATTCGCAATCACGATGATGGCTGCGTTTTCCATGTTGAATGTTTCCTGCGATCCCAATGGCGGGGGCGGAACGGACGGGGATTTTACGCCTAGCGATGCTTTGAAGCAGGCTTTGGCCGAGGATTTTCCGGGAGCCACCGATGTACAATGGACTGAATATGACGTATATGCAGTGGCTTCTTTTTATAATACCGTTGTTGTGGAGCAGACTTCGAAAGCTTCTTCCGGGACTGCGCGGGACATGACAGCTTGGTACACCAATACCTCTTCGCCCGAATTGGTACAGGATCAGCGGACCATGCAGGGTTTGGAGTTTCTGCCCGCTGCTGTCCGCCAGGCCTTTGAATCCAGTGCCTACAATCGCCCCGATGTTTGGAGGGTGGACGAAGTGGAAGTCCACAACCGTCGTTATGGGTTCGACGGCCAGCAAAACACGGTACGTCGGGTCTACAAGATTGAATTGGATGCCATTGTGGCGGGACGGCCCGATGTGGACTTGTTCTACGATGAGACCGGGCTGTTGTTGAACGAAAAGCTGGATTATGATGATCGGGACGATGACGATCATATCTGGGACGATGACGACATGCCGTTCTCGGATGCCAATAACCAAGCTTATGTGGATTTCATCAAGCAGAAATATCCCGAGTACCGTATCGAGGAAATGGAGAGGGAGTATTCCCGTGGCTACGGTGCCATGGTCGTGGTGGCCGAGTTGGAACGGGTTCGTGCCCAAGCCAAAGATGACGATTGGGACGACGATGATTGGGACGATGACCGGGATGATGACGAGTTGAGTGTTTATATGACCGAAGAGGCCACGTGGATTGGGACTTCCCAGGAAATGGACTATAATGCCATGCCGGACGCGGTTCGCACAGCCATGAATAATCGTTATCCCCGTGGGCAATGGGATTGGGAAGATGATGGCAAGCATTGGGATTGCCCCTCCGGGCAATACTATTCGGTGGAACTGGAGCAAGAGGACCGTTATGAAACCGAATTGACCGCCTATTTCCAGGCTGATGGTACTTTTGTGAAGGAAGTCAAGAAATTTGACGATTAAGAAGCTGTTTAAAATTTCTTACAATCCTGAAAAGGCTGAATTTTCAGGGACTGGTTTCAGGATTTTGTTTGCCCATCGGGGGCTATTTCGAGTCTTGCTTGCCTTTTTCACGTCCGATAGCTGGGCTATCCTCCTTTGAAAAACGCGGCGCCATCCCTCGAAATCCCCTCCCGATGGTCTAAACAAATAAATTTAAACAGCTTCTAAGGATTCTCAGTTCCAAGCAGCTAATTGTTGCCTGGTTTTTGCAGGCCGGGAAGCCGTGGGGAAAACCTGCCGCTTCCCGGTTTTGTTTACGGCGGTTTCAGAATCCCTGTTCTTCCAGACGGTAAGCTTCCTCTTCCTCCTTGCTCAGGGTCCGTTTCCCGTTATAGCGTTCCTCCTCTTCGTTCTGGTCGTATTTGACGCGCACGCTCGGGAGCCCTTCGCTATCGTATTTGATCCAAGTCCCGACTCGTTTTCCCATCCGGTAGAAACCCTCTTCGGCCAGTTTCCCTTCTTCGTTGAAATATTGGTGGAGCCCGTCTTCCACGCCTTCGACATAACGGCCTTGGAAGGAAAGTTTAGCCGATTTCCCTTTCCCGGGCCAGTATGATTTCCAAATGCCGGTCCGTTCCCCGCCGGAGTAATTCCCTTCCACTTTTTCCCCGTTTTGGTAATATTCCCAGGGGCCTTCTTCCAATCCTTCCACGTAGGACCCTTTGGCTACGACGCGGGCGCTGTCGTCGTATTCCACGCTCGGGCCGTCCAAAAGACCTTGGTAGTACTCTTGTTCCAGGCGGGTGGAACCATCGGGGTAGTACCAGACCCAAAGGCCTTCGGGTTTCCCGTTCCGGTATTGGCCTTCCTGTTCCAAGCTTCCGTCGGGGAAAAAGAATTTCCAGTTGCCCGACTTTCTCCCTTTGTAGTATTGTCCGCTGCAACGGATTTTGCCATCGGGATAGTACTCCTTCCAATCGTCCTGGATGTTGCCGGCCTCATCTACATTGCTGCTGCTGACCATTTCCCCGTCCTTGAAGAAAATACCCCGGATAACTTTGCCCGTCAGGCTGTCGTATTGGTGGCAGAGCCCTTCCGGTTTCCCGTTCTTGTACCCCACCCTGAATTTGGGCATCCCGTTGGCGTAGTATTCGGTGTGGACGCTCAGTTCGGCAAGTTCGGGGGCTTCTTCCTGTAAGACACCCATGACGTATTTTTCCAGGAGAACCAGGTTCCCGAGACTGTCGTAGGTTTTGTAGTACCCGTTTTTCAGGTCGTCCGTGTAAGTGCATTCCCAGCGTGGCGAACCGTTCTCGTAGAAGTCTTTCCACAATCCTTGCCTGCGTCCGGCCTGGTCCCGCATATTGGCTTCCTCATGGAAGACTACCAAGCCGTTCTGGAAGAAGCGGAAGGAGCAGGCATCCCCGTATTCGTTGTATTTTTTGTCGAAACCGTTTTCCCGGCCTTGGGAGAACCGGGTCGTGCGGAACACTTTTCCCAAGGTGTCGGTGGTGACGCGCAAACCTTGCAAAGTGTCGTTCCGATACTCTTCCGTTACGATGCGGTCCGTGTAGAAGTAACGGCTCGTTCCGTTTTTCTTGTTTTGATGGTACGTGATTTGGGAAGAGATGTTCCCGTTCTCGAAAAAGGTCCAGACACCTTCCAACTGGAGGTTCACCCGGGCACCTTGCGAGACCAATTTCCCGTCGGGCGCGTAGTTTTTCCAAACCCCTTCCGGCTGGCCCGCTACCCAATAGCCTTCGGAGGAAACTTGCCCGTTGTCGTAAAAGAATTGCTTGAACCCGGCACCGGGAATGGCCGAGTCCTGGACTACGGGCAGGTGGAAAGAAGCCTTGGAAACCGGTCGGACAAGGCTGTCTGCGGGATGTCCGGACAAGGTTTCTGTTTCCCGTTCCGTCCGGGATACGGAGTCGGACAGGACGGTTCCCGCTTGGGCAGGACCCGGAAAGGACAGGCATCCTAAAAGAAGGCCATGGAGAAAAGGGAGGAGCAGCGGCTTCATGGCTTTGGGGATCAACTCAGGCGGAGCATGGCCTCGATAGGTTTGCGGGCCTGTTCGATGGTTTCGGGGTCGAGGATGATTTCCGGGCTTTCGTCTCTCAGGCAACGGTAGAGCTTTTCCATGGTGTTCAGTTTCATGTACGGGCAGTCGTTGCAGGCGCAAGTCTCGTCGTTGGAAGCCACGATGAAATGCTTTTGCGGGCAGAGTTTCTGCATTTGGTGCAGGATGCCGGTTTCGGTGGCCACGATGTATTCTTGGGCCGGATCCTGGGTGATGAAATTGAGCATGGCGGCCGTGGAACCGATGAAATCGGCGATTTCCAAGACGGCGGCATTGCATTCGGGATGGGCTATGACTTTGGCGTGAGGCTTGGAAATCTTCAGTTTGAGGACTTTTTCCGCGTTCAGGATATCGTGGATTTGGCAACTTCCCGGCCAAAGCTTCATTTGCCGGCCTGTTTGCCGGTTGATGTAGGCACCGAGGTTTTTGTCGGGGACGAACAGTATCTTTTCGTCTTTGGGAAAACTTTCTATGATTTTCAAAGCGTTGCCTGATGTGCAGATGATATCCGAGAGGCATTTCACCTTGGCGGAACAGTTGACGTAGGAAACCACCTTGTATCCAGGCAGTTCCTGTTTCATTCTGGCCAATTCACCGGCGTCGCAGGCATCGGCCAAGGAACATCCGGCGGAGATGTCGGGCAACAGGACTTTCCGTCCGGGATTGAGAATCTTGGCGGTTTCGGCCATGAAGTGGACCCCGGCGAACACGATGATGTCGGCTGTGGTTTCCACGGCCTTACGTGCCAAAGCAAGGCTGTCGCCGATGTAGTCGGCGGCTTCCTGGATTTCGGGTATCTGGTAGTAGTGTGCCAGGAGGACTGCGTTCTTTTCTTTTTTCAGTTTCGCGATTTCTGCTGCAAAGTCCATATTCTCAGGGTTTAAGTATGGTATGGGACAAGGTTGTGTCCCGTTCATGCGAGAGGAATGTCCTGATTCGGAAGTCAGGAAAACGATAGCAAATATAAGAATCTGTTTAAAATTTTCCGAGATTTTTGGCTTTTGTACGAGCGTCCGGGGCCTGGTTCCTGGATTTGCAGGGTTGCTTCGGCCGGCCAATCCAAAAAAACTGTAAATTTGCAAAATGAGCGGACTGGTTACCGGAACGGTCACGAAGGGGGCGTTTTCACGTTCTACGGCTCGATGGCAACGAAGAGGATTGTCCGTTATGACACACCGCCTCGATTGAAAGGTTGCAGGCCGGGCCGGTAGCAGGAAGGTTCAAAGTGAAAAAATAAAAAATACACGATTATGGCAATCAAACGCAACTTCGTTCTTACGGCGGCCCTCCTTTGCGGGCTGTTGTTGATGGCAAGCTCTTGCAAGACACCCCGTGTCAAGAGATTGGAGGCGGAAAATGCAAAATTGCAAAACGACATCCTGAAATCCGATTCGGTGCAAATCCAGTTCATGAACGCTTATGCCGAAATCGAGGCCAACCTCACTGAAATCAAGTTGAGGGAGAAGATGATCAATGAAAGCAGCTACGATGCGGAAATGAATGCCGATATCCAGCAACGGATTATCAACGACATTGTGGAAATCGGCAAGTTGATGGAGTCCAACCGCCAGAAGCTCCAGGACATGGAAAGCTTGCGTCGCCAGCTTAATGCGGCCCGGCGTTCCAATAAGGTGCTGACAGCGGAAAACGAAGTCTTGAAGAAGGGGGTGGATCCCGAACTCCAGCAGCGGAACGAGGAATTGGAGGCCGAAAATGCCCGTCTTGCCGAGCTGAACCAAAGCTTGGAAGAGACCATTTCGCGTTTGAAGGTCCAATTGAGCGAGAGCGAGGCCCGTATCGAAAGTTTGCAGGAGGAACTTTCGCTCTTGAAAGAGGCTTATGCGGCTTTGCAGGTTGTGAACGATTCCTTGCAGCGCAACGAGCAAAACTATCTGGCCCAGATTGCTTCGCGTGACCACCGGATTTCGGATTTGTCGAGCAAGTTGAGCGCGAGCCAGTCGGTTTATTACATGGTGGGTAATAGCAAAACCTTGAAGGCGAAGAATATCGTTGTCAGGAACGAGTTGAATCCGAATCTGAGTCTCCGCCACATGAACGAAGTGGAAGACTATATGGAGTTGACTGTGATTGAGACCAAGTCCCCGAAAGCGGAACTCTTGTCGAACCATCCTTCCAGCAGCTACACGATTAACACGCGCGACAAGAAGAATGTGAAGATTGAAATCAAGAACCCGCAGGCTTTCTGGAGTACGACCAAGGTTTGTGTGATCCAGATAAAATAACAGGGTTCCGGAGTTCGGGACCCGGAGGTAACGAAGCTCCCCTTGTTTGGAATCTGCCGAGGTGCAGCCAGGTTCCGGCGAAGCCAGAATGCTCCGTTATGGCATGCTATCTTTTGGGGCAGGATTGCGTTTTCCCCTGTGTTTTTACTTGGGGTCGGGAAAAACGCCGTCCTGCCCTTTCTTTTTATCGCGGATTTATCCTTGAGTTTGCTTGGGGTTTGTTCGTGAAAAGTTTCTGGATTCTTCCGGATTGGATTCTTTTTCCTATCTTTGAGGATTTATTTAAAACGTGCAAAGATAGTTTATGCGCCTGTCTCCTTGGGGCGGGGTCCTGAATGTTAATATAAACTCAAAAAGATAAGAAATGGATTTTAGTCTCACAAAACAAGAAACTCTTTTCTTGCAGATGATCAGGGAGTTTGCAGAAAAGGAAGTGAAGCCTTTGGCTGCCGAAGTGGACGAACAGGAAAGGTTCCCCGAAGAAACGGTGGCCAAGATGGCCAAGCTGGGTATCATGGGAATTCCCATTCCCACCGAATACGGCGGCGCCGGTTCGACCAATCAGATGTACACGATGGCTGTGGAAGAATTGTCCCGCGTGTGCGCCACGACCGGGGTTATCGTTTCGGCCCATACTTCGTTGTGCTGCGCTCCGATTCTGGAACATGGCACGGAAGAACAAAAGAAGAAGTATCTTCCCAAGCTGGCTTCCGGGGAATGGATTGGTGCTTTCGGGCTTACCGAACCCAATGCCGGTACCGATGCCGCTTCGCAGCAGACCATGGCCGAAGAGGATGGTGACAGCTATATCTTGAATGGAACTAAAATCTTCATTACCAACGCGGCTTATGCCCATGTGTTCATCGTGTTCGCCATGACCGACAAATCGCAAGGTGTGAAGGGCATTACCGCTTTCATCGTGGAAAAGGGCATGCCCGGATTCAGCATCGGCAAGAAGGAATTGAAGATGGGTATCCGTGGTTCGGCCACCAGCGAGTTGATTTTTGAAAACGTGCGTGTTCCGAAAGAAAACATGTTGGGCAAATTAGGCGGAGGTTTCGCTGTTGCCATGAAGACCTTGGACGGTGGTCGTATCGGTATCGCTTCCCAGGCTCTCGGTATCGCCCAAGGAGCCATGGACGAAACGGTGAAGTATACCAAGGAACGCAAGCAGTTCGGCAAACCTCTTTCCAAGTTCCAGAATACCCAGTTCCAGATGGCCGACTTGGAAACCAAGGTGCAGGCTGCCCGTCTGTTGGTCCGCAGCGCGGCCTACAAGAAGGACATGAAGCTTCCTTATTCGGCGGATGCCGCCATGGCCAAGTTGTTTGCTGCTGAAACGGCTATGGAAGTGACGACCAAGGCGGTTCAATTCCACGGCGGTTACGGTTACACCCGCGAATATCCGGTGGAACGCATGATGCGCGATGCCAAGATTACCGAAATCTACGAAGGTACTTCGGAAGTACAACGCATGGTGATTGCCGGCAAGTTGTTCAAATAGGATTGGGAAACCTGCTTTGGGCGGGAATCCTGAATCCGGGGGATGGACGCGGTTTGGACCGGTTCCCCCGAAAACCATTAAAAAAAAGACACAATGAACATAGTAGTTTGTATCAAACAAGTGCCGGACACAACCGAAATCAAGCTGGATCCGGTAAAGGGAACCTTGATCCGGGATGGTGTTCCCAGTATCATGAACCCCGATGACAAAGGCGGTTTGGAATTCGCCTTGCAATTGAAGGACAAATATGGCGCCCATGTGACGGTGATTACGATGGGACCTCCGCAGGCCGATGCCATCCTGCGCGAAGCTTTCGCCATGGGTGCGGATCGGGCTATCTTGTTGACGGACCGCAAGTTTGCCGGTGCTGATACCTTGGCTACCAGCCATGCTTTGTCGGCTGCGCTCCGCCAGATTCCTTACGACTTGATTATCACGGGACGCCAGGCTATCGACGGGGATACCGCACAGGTAGGCCCGGAGACCGCCGAATTGCTCGACCTGCCGCAGGTAAGCTATGTGGAAGGCGTGGAATTCGATGGCAAGAAGACCTTGAACGTGCGCAAGCAGACCGAAGAAGGTTACCAAATCTGGGAAGTGGAAATGCCTTGCCTTTTGACGGTGTTGGCTTCGGCCAACAAGGCCCGTTACATGTCGGTGAGCGGCATTGTGACCGCTTTCGACCGCGAAGTGGAAATCTGGTCTGCCGATGATGTGAAGGCCGACCCGACGACACTCGGTCTGAACGGTTCGCCCACCCGTGTGAAGAAGTCCTTTACCAAGGGTGCCAAGGTTGCCGGGAAGGTGTTCGAAGTGGATGCCGTTGAAGCTGCCGACTTGATTGTCAAGAAGCTCAAGGAAAAATACATCATTTAACGCGTTCCGCCGCTTGCGGCTCCGGTTCGCAAGCGAGGCCTCGTGAAGGGGCTGGGGAGTGCAAAACCGTTTAAAGAGAGTAAAAATGGATATTACAGCTTATAAAAACGTATTTGTCTTTGCCGAACAAAGGGAAGGCAAAGTGCAAAGTGTGGCCTTTGAGTTGCTGGGCAAGGCGCGTGATTTGGCCGATGCCCTCGGTCAGGAGGTTTGCGCCATATTGCTGGGCCACAATGTCGCCGGGGAAGCGAAGGAACTGATTGCCTATGGTGCCGACCGGGTTTTGGTAGTGGATGACAAGGATTTGGAATTGTATACGACCGAACCTTATACCCAGGCTATCGTTTCGATTGTGGAACAGAAGAAACCGGGTATCATCCTCTTGGGTGCCACCACGATTGGCCGTGACTTGGGCCCCCGTGTGTCGGCTCGTTTGAATACCGGTTTGACCGCCGACTGCACCAGCTTGGACATTGATGAGGAAAGCAAGCATTTGTTGATGACGCGTCCTGCTTTCGGGGGGAACTTGATGGCGACCATCATGTGTACCGAACACCGTCCCCAGATGAGTACGGTGCGTCCGGGTGTGATGATGACCAAGCCCAAGGATGAAAACCGCAAGGGCGAAGTGGAAAATGTAACGGTGGACTTCGACCGTTCCAAATTCCGGGTAAAGGTGAAGGAAGTTGTCAAGGAGCAGAAGAACTTGGTGGATATTACCAAGGCGAAGATTCTGGTTTCGGGTGGTCGTGGCGTTGGCTGCAAGGAAGGTTTCGCCGAATTGCAGAAATTGGCCGATTGCGTGGGAGGCGAGGTTTCCTCTTCGCGCGCCATGGTGGATGCCGGAGTGATGGAGCATAACCGCCAGGTAGGACAGACGGGTAAGACCGTGCGTCCTGACATCTACTTCGCTTTCGGTATTTCGGGGGCCATCCAGCACTTGGCTGGGATGGAAGGTTCCGATTATATCATTGCCGTGAACAAGGACAAGTATGCGCCTATCTTTGAAGTGGCCGACTTGGGTATTGTTTGCGACTTGAAGAAAGTGGTTCCGGCTTTGATCGACCGCTTGCAAAAAGAAATCAAGAAGGCTTAAGGTCCCTTTCGATCGACCAAGCGCGGAACAAGTTTGCTTGTCCTGTTTGCAGGGTGTACGAGACCTTGACGGAGGCTTTCCGTGTGAACGGAGCTTTCGGAAAGGGTGTCCGTACACCCCTTTTTTATAACTTACCGGGTGGTTTCTGCGGTTTTGGTGTGGATTCGGTTGGGGGTTGAACCGGGCTTGCGTTTCCGTTGTATGGAAATTGAACTAATTGGTAATTAAGGAATAAACAATATGTGCTGAGGTAAAATATCGCGGTTTCCCTTGTTTGCGGTAGTCAATAGAGCGCAAGGGAGGGGACGCTTGTTTGAAAAATTCCTAATATTGGAAATGTTTCGAGTTTGGCAGTTTGGCGGAAAGGAATATTTGGCAGGAAGAAATAAATGTAGATAAAAAGGCATACGATGAAAAAAGATTTTGTTTTGAAGTTGGCAGGCTTCGGCTTGTTGCTTTCTTTTTCCTGGGTGGGCTTGGCCCAGACGCATTCGGTTTCGACCGAACCCCAGAAGAAATCCGTTTTGCTGGAGAAATATACCGGTGTGGGCTGCGGCAATTGCCCGGACGGGGCAAGAGTGGCTTCCGTTATCAAGGACGTGGCCGGGGACCGGTTTTGGATTCTTTCCATCCATGAAGGGCATTATGCGGAGCCTTGGGGCGATTTGCCGGATTACCGCACGCAATGGGGCGCGGCCCTGTTGGAACAGGCCGGGGATATCGGTTATCCCCAAGGCTCCTTGAACAGGGTTCCTTATGAGTCGGATGTCATGAACTCGAACCGGGGTACGTGGATCAAGCGTGCGAAAGCGATTCTGGAGGAAGATGCGCCTTTGAACTTGTACATGGAGGCATCGGTGGATGCCGGGAGCCGGGAAATGCGCATCAAGGTGGAGCTGTGTTATACCTCGGCCATGGAAGAGACGTCCAATATGTTGAATATCGCCTTGGTGCAGAATCATATCTTAGGGTATCAGAACGGGGCGAACATGGGCTACAATTATTCCCATGAACATATGTTGAGGGACTTGATTACCGGACAGTGGGGCGATACGGTCCAGGTGTCCGCGCTTGGGCAGGTCCAGACGTTTGAATACGAGTATACGGTGCCGGATTCAGTGCGGGATGTGGAGGTGGACCTCAGGAACATCGAGTTGGTGGCTTTTGTGACTCGGACCACGGAAGATGTTTTGAATGTGTGCGGTACGAAACCTGTTCTGGAAAATCTGGACGAGGCGGTGAACTTGTCGATGGAGGCGGGTGACTTAGGCTCGGCTCGTTACGGATATGCTTTCTTTCCGGCTTCTGTCCGGAATTTGTGCAACGATACCTTGCGGGACCTGGCTTTTACGGTGGACATCAATGGGGCAAGCCAGACGGTGACGGTTCCGGTTTCGATTCCGCCCTACCAGGACGGGAATATCGAAATTCCTGTGTCGGCTTATCCGGTGCAAGCTTCCAACACGGTGTCGGTCCAGGTTGATGCGGCGAACGGCAGCCCGGTTTCCTTGCCTGCGCTGACGTACAGCTTTTCGGAGCCGTTGGTGGTGGATTCCAAGGTCTTGTATATCGATTTTTCGACCGATGATTGTCCGGATGAATGTTCGTATGTGATTCGGAATACTGCCGGGGAAACCGTATATGCCAAAGGGCCGTTTGAGAGCGGAGCCGGGCAGTTGTCGTTTTCCGATACGGTCGTGTTGGATTCCGAGGGGATTTACGCTTTGGAATTCAGGGATTTGTGGCATGACGGATGGCAGGAGGGTTCCCGTGGGTCGTTCAAGATAAAAGCGGGTAACGGCCGTTTGGTTGGACAGAACTACTCGATTACGGAAGGGGGCGAGACGATGTTTGTCAATGTGACGGAAGCTTCGGCTTCGGAAAGCTTGGAGGCGGATAATCCGATTCGCTTGTTTTCCGACCGGGAGGGTTTCCGGATTTCCAATCCTTCGGCTTTGCGGATTGAGAGAGTCGAGATTTTCAACTTGAACGGGAGCCGTTTGTACGACAAGGTGGTGGATGTGCGTTCGGATTTGTATGTACCTTTCGATGCCGGTGCGACCCAGTTGTTGATTGTCCGTGTCAAGACCGAGGAAGGTTCCTTGGTATATAAATTGGTCGTACTGTAGGCGTTATCGTCTTTTGGGAGGATGCCAAGAGGGTGGATTCAAGGCCGGTGCTTTGGTTCCGCCCTCTTTTTTATGTCCGGAATTTTTCCCTACATTTGCTACCCGAAGTCTGAGGCTACGCTTTATGGTAGCGACGGGTATGGTCTGTCGGGACCTGTTGGGGATAATATTAACGAACTGTTTGTTAACGGAGATAGCAGGGTAGGAAATGGCCTTTGTAAGAGAATATCGGGCAAGGAAAAACTTGCGTTCGTGGGGGCTTTTGCTGTTCTTTGGGTGCGTGCTTTTTTCTTTATGCGGGGCGCAAGGACGGAAAGGGATGGAATTGCGGAGCCGCCTTGTGGAAGACATTGATTTGTTGATAAAACTGGATTCCATATCCTCTCCGGACACGTATCGGGAGTTGGATTCGGCTTGGACTGCTTGCAAGAAAGATGGGATTTCGGATTCCTCGTTGTTCCGATGGGTGTACAGGACCGGACAGCGTTCGGTGATGAAAGGGGAACATGCCTTGGTGGCCGGCATGTTCGATGTGGCAGCGGATTATTTTTCCGGGCTCCCGGGCAAGGAGAAATATTCGTATCTGATGAGCATCAATACCGCCTTGGGTTCGATTTATGAAGAAATGGGAATGTGGACCAAGGCTATGAATTTTTATTTTGATGTATTGGAGATTAAGCAATTGTATGGGTGTGAGGATTCTTATGGAAGTGTGTTGAACAATATCGGGAACGTGTATTTCAAGCAGGGGTATTACGACAAGGCGAAAGCTTATTATGATTCTGCGATTGTTTTCAACACGAACAGGGGAGAGAAGCGGGAGTTGATAAACAATTACAACAATTTGGCAGGCTTGTATTACATGCAGGGGGATTATAAGGCGACCTTGAGTGCATTAAGCCAGGCTTTGGCCCAGATTGACCGGGAAAAGGATCCGGATCTTTATTATTTGGTATGGCAGAACATGGCCGTGGTGTACAATCAGGAGGGGAAGAAGCTTCTGGCTTTGGATTTGGTAAGGGAAGCCATTGCTTATCAGAATCGTACACACCGGAGTCTGGATTTGGTCAGTACGTATTTGCTGGTGGCTGGAATTTTCGGCTCCAATGAACCGGATTCGTCTTTGTATTATATGGAGATGGCTTTGGAGAAGGCTCGTGACCTTCAGAACCATGCAGCGGAAATCAAAGCTTTGCAGGCTTTGTACGTATGGAACAAGGATGAGGGGAATTTCGAGGAAGCTTGTGCGCTTTTGGAAAGGACGGTTTGGTTGCAGGATTCTTTGGAGTCGATGGATAGCCGGATGCGCATTGAGAGTATTGAGGCGACCCACGAGATTGAACAGGAAAACCAGAACAAGGATTTGGCTTTGCAACGGTTGGAGATAGAGAAGTTGCAGAACCAGAAGCAGGAAGTAATCTTGGTGGCTCTTTTGTTTTGTTTACTGATTGCTTTGTTGGTGGTGTACTACCGGTATCGCTTGCAAAAGAGGATGAAGAAGGAGACGGAAGAGTTGGCGGAGCAGAAACAAGTGCTGTACGAGAAAGAAAAGGAGATGATGAACCAACGGGAGCAGGAGTTGAGGGATTCTTTGGAATTGAAGAATAAGGAATTGACATCCAAGGTTTTGCATTTGGTCAAGAACAATGAGTTCATTGTGGACATAAACCGGGAATTGCAGCAGCTGTTGTTGGAATTGAATCCCAAGGATTCGGCCAAGAAGGAGCATATCCGGGAAATGTTGGTCAAGTTGAGGGACCAGGGGAACGAGGGGACGTATGCCGAGTTCAAGTATTATTTTGAACAGGTTCACCAGTCTTTTTATGAGAATCTGCAAAAGGCTTATCCCTCTTTGACTTACAAGGATATCCGTTTGTGTTCGTTTTTGAAGTTGGGCTTGTCTTCCAAGGAGATTGCTTCCATCACGTTCAAGGAAGTGCGGAGCGTGGAATCGGCAAGGAACCGTTTACGCAAGAAGATGGATTTGGATGCGGACGTCAACTTGATAGAGTTCTTCTCCCGTTTCTGAGAAACTGTTGCTCGTGGATTGCTGTTTTGTGTCCCCGGTTTGACAGTAGCCGGGTCGGAATCCGGTCCTGTTTTCTTTGTTTTTGTGAGTTGAGTGGAAGAGGATGGAGAGGAACGGCTGGTTTTGGACTGCTTTTCTTTTTTTTCGAGGGTAATTTTCTTTTACGACTTTGATTTTTTGACTACGTTTTTGGGGGGCGAAACATAACGTATGTTTGCTTCTTTTGGTTGATTATTAGTTTTATATATCTTGATGCCGTAGCGAAATGTCGAACTATTTTGGTTGTGCCGTAGCTGGTAGGGGTCTGAAAAAAGTTTGGTTGTTTGAAAACTTTCTATTATTACACTCGGATTCGTTTCGATGATTTCGCTTCGAGTCATTTGTTGGTTTTGGTTGGTACAAGAAAGATGAAAATCCGGGAAACCGGTTTGGTTGACCGGATTTCATCTGACTTGTGGATCGCAGGGACTGGATGAACTGTTTCCCCTGTAGTGAAAAGAATTTTGATGCTGGGAATGAAAACGAAAAGCTTCTCAATCTTGATGTTATTGACGATGGCCTTTTGGCTCGTAGCTTGTGCCGGTGTGGAGACGGGTCGTAGACGAGCGGAAGTTGGAGAAGTTACGGGGAAGGATGATTCCTATAAGAAGGATATTCCGCAGCGGGAGGATTCCCGCCGGGCGAGCGGGACGGCGTGGGAAGGGACGGCCCCGGAGGGACTTGCGGGAACGGCCTTGGGGAATGAGGGGTTGGCGGGCGAAGCCGGGACCCCGGGCCGGGCCGGGGCGGTCCCACCGCCTTCGAGCCGGGGGAAGGCGCGGGGGGCGGCATCCCCTGCCCGGGGGCTTCCGGTCCTGGGGTTCCCGGTGCCGGGAAGTGTACCGGAAGGTGCGGTGCCGGGGAACGGGTGGCTGCCGGCGGGGATGCTGGACATGGAGGTGTTCGGCCTGCAGGGCCAGGTGATGTTCCGCAGCCGGGGGTTCCCGCTGGGGGACGTGCCGCCTCCGGGGACGGCAGAGTCACCGCGACCAAGGCCCGACGGCGGCATCCAACAACAAGACAAGGAACGGACAAACAATTAATACAAACAATTTTTAAAACCTCAAGCTTATGAAACGATTGGTTTTGCTTTCCGCCCTGGCCCTCTCCGGCCTCGGCCTCGCTAATGCCCAGTGGTCCAGCGACCCGGGAGAAAATCTGCAACTGAACAACGAAAGCTTCTACAGCTTTGAGACAGAACTCTTGTCGGACGGAAGCTGGTACCTCTACTATAACCGTCCGGACGGAAGCATCGACACCATCGTGCCCTATTTGCAGCGGTACGACAAAGACGGTAACGCCCTGTGGGCTGAGCCGCTTGAAATTTCGAGAAACGTCACCATGTCCTGGACGAAAGTCATGGATTGCATGACGATAGACCAGGACGACAACGCCATCATCGTGACCCAGGACTTGCGCCATGGACCGGAATCCTATACCGCGTACAAGATTAGTCCGGACGGGGAATCCCTTTGGCCGGAAGGCGTGGATTTGCATAACGGGAACTATCCCGGCGGTTGCGCGGCCCTGAACATGACCCAGATTGCCGATGGCAGCTATATTTTCGCGTGGCTGGAATATACCAACGATGATGCGAACACAGGCGTAATCCGCATGCAGAGAGTGTCTGCCGAAGGTGAAATCCTTTGGGGAGAGGGTAAATTGTTGCAGGAAGAAAACACGCCGATGACTTATCCCTACGTGCTGGATGCCGGCAACAACGAGTTCCTGCTGGTTTACGCCTACGGGGCATCCCAGCAGCTGCAAGTACGCAAGATGGATTTTGACGGGAACGATGTCTGGGCTCAACCGACAACGGCTTTCGACGCGGTAAGCTCTTCCATCCCCCTGTGGACTTTCCTCGAGGTGATTCCCGCTGATGGCGGCGTGCTGATAGCCACCTATGAAGGCGACCCCAATTTTCCCTACATTGCTTATGTGAAGAACGATGGGACCCATGCCTTTGCCGAGGGCAGTGCCGGCTTGCGGCTGGGTTACTCCGAGTGGCTGGCATGGGGAATCAAATTGGTCTTCGATGAGGAAAACCAAGCCATTTATGCTACTTGGAGGGAATCCGATTATAACCAGCAATATTACCAAATCGTGACACAAAAAGTGAGTCTCGATGGGGAACTTCTCTGGGATCCCAATGGCATTGCCATCACTCCCTTCCTGCCCCGCCCCGTATCTTATTACGATGCCGAGCTTGGGCCTAAGGGAAGTTTGTTCGTCACTTTCATGGAGCAATACGATGTAGATGGCAACGGGCTTGGATCCAACGACCATGTCAATGTCCTGGCCTCGCTGCAAGACGCGGACGGGAGCTTCATGTGGACGGACACGACGGTGACCCTGTCGAACCGGCCCAGCGTGAAGTACAACACGGAAGCCCTGCCGCTCAGCAATAACCAATGGATTGTGGTGTGGGATGGGGCCTCAAGCATAGACAGCATGAACACAAGGTACCTTTATGCGCAGAACGTCACTATCGATGGCATTTTGGGCGGTGGCATGGCCAATGAAACCAACGAAGAAAGTCTTGCCTCGAATCGCGTATCTGTTTTCCAGGTATATCCTAATCCTGTACGGGAATCGGCAACTCTTGTCATCGAGAACGGGTCAAACCCGGTCCAAATTTCCATCGAATTACTGGATATCCGTGGCACGGCAATAACGAAAGTCTACGATGGAACCCTTCCTTCGGGGAAAACCGAGATAGGCTGGACACGCCCGGCAGGTTTGGCTCAGGGCCTCTACATCATGAGATGTGTTATCGGGCGACAGGTGTATTATATCAAGGTCATGTTGCAATAAGCACAATGCCATTCTCCTGTAAAACAACAAGCCATGAAAACGATCAGGGTTGCAATTCTCTTTGTTTTTGCTAGCGTGGGGTCTACCCTCAAAGCCCAGTGGGCAAGCGACGCTTATGCCAACCATTGTATGGTGGATCGCGCCATACGAGGGTATGAAACGGAGGTGCTGGGCGACGGGCGATGGTTCCTGTCCTATGACCGGCCCGGGCCAGGAGAACACTCGTCCCCGGATACGGTGACCCCTTGGTTGCAATGTTACGGACAAGACGGGAGGCCTCTTTGGGATGCGCCGATGGAATTGTCCCGGTACCGGACCTTGACATCCGGTTTGGTGCGTCAACGCTTGATGGTCGATGCGGAAGGCAATGCGGTAGTCCTGGTCCAGGACTTGCGAAAGGCCACTCCGGACAGGGCGAAAAATGTTTATGCGGCATACCGGGTCTCTCCGGAGGGCGAGCATTTGTGGCCTGAGGACGGTGTCGTGTTGAACGGGAATGCACTTCCCGACTTTTGTGCCGCTCTTTGTGGAATCCAGATGGACGATGGGAGTTTCGTTTTCGCTTGGGTGGAAATCCAGGACGAAGACAATACGGACTTCATCCGGATGCAACGGGTCTCGTCCCAAGGCGAACTGTTGTGGGGGGATGGGAAAGAGGTAAGGACGGAAGGTGTCATGGTGTCTTATCCGGCCTTGATGGATGCCGGAAACAATGAATACTTGCTGGCCTACACGGAAGAGGCGGATTTGAAAATCGGAAAGTTCGATTTCGATGGGAATGCCATCTGGGCCGAACCCACCCTTGTGTTCAGCGGGACACTGCCTAATGTTCCTGCCTACACGTACCTTGACGTGTGTCCATTAAACGGAGGGGCTTTGCTGGCTTTCCATGCGGGAGACGGGCCTACGTATCCCTATTGCGCTTACATTCTCCCGGATGGAAGCCATGGCTTCACGGAAGCCGATGCCGGCTTGCGCCTGGGATTCGGGGAAAACCAGGCCACCAATGTCCATTTATGCTTCGATGAGGCTGGGAAAGCGGTTTATGCCGTATGGCAAGAAACCTATAGCCAGGAGGCTCGGGCCTATTACGGTTTGGTTTCCCAGAAAATCAACCTCCAAGGAGAATTGCTATGGGATCCGGAGGGCATCAGGATGGCCGGCTTCACAGCACAAGCTATCGAGGACTTTACCGTGTCGCCGGGTCCGAAAAACACGATGATGGTCGTTTACAGTGAGTGGGATGAAAACGGGGATTTCGACAAGGAAACTTTGAAGGCTGTCCTGGTCAGTCCGGAGGGAGAATTCGTGTGGGATACGGATGTGGTGATTTCCTCCCACCCTAGCAAAAAGAGCGATATCAAGACTTTGCCTTTCCGAGACGGGCAATGGATTGTGTCTTGGAAGGACAATCGGGATTTTGGCGATGGCATCCAGAACAATGTGTATGCCCAGAACGTGCTGGAATCAGGACTGTTGGGACAGGCTGCTTCCGATGAAACATCTCCCATGGGGAAAAGCATGCAGCTTTCCACATGCCCCAATCCGGTTTCCGTGAGTTGCCAGGTATGCTTGCATCTGGCAAGGGATGTGTCCCATCTTCGCTTGGAACTCCTGGATTTGAAAGGAGCCAAGGTGGCTACCGTGTACGAGGGATCCGGTCTGGCAGGAGAATCCGTCCTGTATTGGAACCGTCCGTCCGGACTGTCTGCGGGATTGTATGTCCTTCGGGCCATGGCCAACGGGAATCCGGTTTATTCCAAGCTTGTCTTGCAATGAAGAGGTTTCCCGTCAATTTTCCCATCGGATTTCAGGCTTCATGCCATGCTTTGGAATGCCGGGCTGCCCCGGAACCTCTCTTGGCGACCATAAGTTGAAACCATATTTTCTAACATCAAAAACGAACATTATGAAAAAGTACGCTTACTTCATCCTGATCCTGCTTTGCTTGGCATGGACAGGAACGCGGCTGCAGTCCCAGCAAGTGGCCTACTACGGATTTTCGGAAGAAACCGGTCAAGCTTACACGCCCCTGACGGATGCGACAGTGCTGGCCGAATCTTCCCAGGTCCAAGGGACAACATTCAAGAACACGTTCTTCAATGAAACCGGGAGCGTGCTGTTACAAGGCAGCACAACGTCTTTGGCGGGCATCCCGATAGGGTTCGATTTCCAATTCGATGGCAAGACTTACGACAAATTCGTGGCCGGAGGAGTCGGGTACATTGTCCTGGGCGATGGAACATCCGAAGAGGTAACTCTGTCGTGGAATACCATGTTCGACAGGTTCCTGTACCCAAGGATTGGTTTGGGGACGGACGGCGACATGATAGGATTGGAAGGAACGTCCATCAGTTACAAACTGGAGGGAACTTCCCCGAACCGCATCCTGGCAGTGGAATTCAACGGGATGGCCTATTCCAGCGATATAGCCGAGGCTTCGGACGGGCTGCGTTACCAAATCCGCTTGCATGAAAGCGACAACCATATCGAAATACTGTTCGGCAAGGAGGTTTCCTTTGGCGACTCTTGGGACTGGTACAGCATCGGCCTTCGGGGAGAAAGCGGCGGCCATTTCCGGAGTCCGGTGAACGGGAACTGGGGCGAAACGGCATTCAACAGCCTGGGCAATGTTTCAGCACGGAACACGACCCTTCCGGATGGACTTAAGTACACTTTCACCTTGCCCGAACCTTGCGAGGCGCCTACAGGCTCCGCAAGCGGTTTGACTTTGGCAGCCACTTCCACTACCGTGTCCGGTGCGGCCACCGTGTCCGAAGGTGCCGCCGACGGTTATGTCGTGGTGTCATCCACCACGGAAATCACAGGCGTTCCAGATGCGGGGAGCTACGCGGTCGGCGATGCGCTCCTTGGAGGCACGGTCCTGGCCGTGGAAGAACTGAACGGGACATCCATCAATTTCGAAGAGGAAGAATTGGATCCCAACACGACGTATCATTATGCGGTATACCTGTACAATTTCAAATGTTCCGGCCAACCCCAGTACGGCCCGGCAGTTACAGGGAACACGGCCACCTATACTTCGGCGCCGGCTTCTTTGGAGGTCGTTTCCGTGAGCGGGGAAGAAATCGTGCTGTCGGTGGAAGCCAACGAGGAAGGCGAGCCGGTCCTGGTTGCCGCGACCGAGATAATGAATTCCAATCAGGCTATGTATGGCTATTACATGGGGGATTTCGGTGTCGTGGAAGCCGATGCCGAGGCGGGTGATACTTTGCAGAAGGAGGACGGGACTTTTGGAGGCGTGGTCCTTTACACCGGTCCGGCTTCCGATGCCATTTCTTTTACGGAAGGCCTGGAAGACAATACCCTTTATTGGTTTGCCGCTTACAGCTTGGGCGAAAACGGGCAATACTCCAGCCTTTTCGCGCAGGCCGACACGATTACGCCTGCAACCCTGCCTTTTGAAGAGGATTTCACGAACATGCCCACCTATACTTACCCCTATGGATGGGAAGGTTCTTCCGAGGATTTCCGCGTCCAGAGGGCTGGACAGGACGGGACATCGTCCTTGTCCGCTTCTTTCGCCGCCGTGACCGGGGAGCAGCCTATGGAAACCCAGTTGGTACTGCCGCCCATCGACATCCCGGAAGGAAACGGGGTCCGGCTTGTGCTGGACTACGGTATGGGAAGCTACAAGTCCAGGTTCGACAATTCCTTGTACCGGACGGATTGGACGGACCAGGATTCCATCGTGTTCGAATATTCGGCAGGCGGGGAAGACACGTGGACGAAGGTCTTCGCCTTGACCTCGTTCAACGCCGACGAGTTCGCCACGGGCAGTGAACGCTACGTGCGCAACATCGATTACAAGGGAATCAGCGGGCAGGATGTCCGCCTGCGGATGCGTTACGTGTACACGTTCGGATTCCAGACCAATATGGACATCTACCCGATCCGGGTCCTGGAAATCCCGGATTGCGACTATCCGGCTTCCGTCTGGGTTCCGGACAGTTCCATTGTAGGTTCCCGCGCCCAGCTGGACTGGACGCCCGGTGCCAGCGAGGAATCGGTTTGGAATATCAGCTATGCCGTGCAGGATGAAGAAGGGAACTGGGGCGAGTGGTCCGAGGCGGAAGAGGTGAACGCGCATCCTTGCCAACTGGACGGCCTTCTGAGCAACCGGGTTTACAAGGCCCGCGTGCAGGCGGTCTGCGGCGTGGGTTCGACCAGCGACTGGGTGGAAAGCGAATCGTTCAATTCCGGCTGGACCGTGTCCTTCGTGGAAGACTTCAACAATCTGCCCGTGGACGAGAGCAGCTGGTATGCATCCGTGGAGATGCCGTATTCATGGGAAGTACTGTCTTCAAGAACAGATGAAGACACGCTGGTTTCCTCGGATATGCTAAGCGGCATGGTGGATTTCCTGAACTGGAAATCGGCTGATATGGCTGTTCCCGGTGAAAGCAACGGTTCGATTGCCGTTGCCATGAATCGTCAAGACATCATGACCATGATTCAGTTACCTGTTGTGGAGCTTGATGCCGGGCAGAATCCTTGCTTTGTTTTTGATGCCGTATTTGCGCAGTTTGACGAGGACGGAAATTTCGAATCCTTGCCCGATGAGGCTGCTGTGCCATCGGATTACAAGATGCACCTGCTCGTATCCAAAGACAATGGAGAAACCTTCCTCGTGGATGAGGCTTTGCAATCGTGGGACGCAACGCAAATGGCAGATTTCGGAGACAGTCTTCATGTGGAAGTACCTCTTTCCGGATTGGAAGGCAAAGTAATCTTGGCTCTGGCTGCCTACGGGAACTACGACTATCAATCCACCAGTTACATTCTCTATCTTGACAACATGGGAATCCTTTACGAACGCGCCGTGGCGCAGGATTTGGAAGTTTCCGGCATCACCGAAGCCTCGGCTGTCCTGAGCTGGCGCGAGGAAATCACGGTGGACGAATGGGTGGTGAAGCTGGAAGGAGGGGAAGAGACCCGCTTGCTGGCAACCCCATCCAACCAAATCGAGCTGACCGGTCTGGCGGAGGCCACCGACTATGTGGCCCATGTGGGCAACGTATGCGGCGAGGGCGACACGGTCTGGGCTTCGACGGGATTCACCACCGGCGGGGTGGAATGCGACCCGGTGACCGGTTTGGCCGTGTCGGGCATCACCCAGACCTCGGCCACGCTGGCCTGGCAGGGTTCGGCCTTGTCCTACCGGGTCCGCATCCGTCCTGCCGGGCAGGAAAACTACTCGGTGTACACGACCACGGAAAGCTCTTACGTGTTCAGCAACCTGCTGGCCGGGACGGAATACGAGGGCGGCGTGCAGGCTGTCTGCGGCCAGGCCGTGACCGACACCAGCGCGTATGTGGCCTTTGAACCTTTCCAGACTACCGGCATCACGTGCTTCCCGCCTACCGCCTTGGCCGCTTCCGAAGTCACTTGGAACTCCGCCACCCTGACCTGGGAAGGTGAAGCCGAGGACTACCAGGTGGAATGGCGCGAAGAGAACACCACCGTATCCTTGGGCCGGTTGTCCGTTGAGGGAACCAAGACCGGGACCGTCACCGGGCTGGAAGCCTTGACCCCCTACCAGGCCCGCGTGCGCGGCATCTGTTCTGCCGGCGATACCAGTGCCTGGTGCGACTGGGTCGGCTTCGCCACCACGGCGATAACCGAATGCCCGGTACCGACAAACCTTCGCGTGGAATCGTTGGCCGAGACTTCGGCTTCCTTGCTGTGGGATGCCGACGAGCAAAACGAGAACTTTACGTTGCGCTACCGGGCTACGGTTTCGACTTCCTGGGACAGCGTGAAGAATCTGGCTGAGACGCAGTACGAGTTGACGGGGCTTGAATCCCAAACGGCCTACGTGTGGTCGGTGATGGCCGCCTGCTCCGAAGGGCGTTACAGCGGTTGGGCGACCCAAAACAACTTCACTACCGAAGGTTCCGCCAATGAAACGATAACCGGAAACAGCCTGTCCGTGACGGCTTCCAAGGGCCAAATCCATGTGATGAACCCCTCGGCCATTTACATCAAGCGCATCCGGGTGTACGACTTGACGGGTTCGCTGCGTGAGGATTACGTGGTCCGCGACAAGGGGAACGTGATTCTGACCACGGAGCTGTCCACACAGGTGGCCATCGTGGAAATCCTTCTGGATGCCAATCAAGCGGTTCGTTTCAAGGTCTTGATTCCGTAAAACGGATAGAACGCCTTGATGTTCTGCCATCCCCTGTCCGTCTTCCCGGCGGGCAGGGGATTTTTATGTGGTGGCGGCCTCCAAAACCCGGAACGCATGAGGCAAGCGGGAGTTTATTACCAAGGCACGCACCCGGCCCTAATCGAAAAAGCTGTCACTCGGTGACACTTTTCCCGAATAAAACTTGGCCGGACGCATAAAACAACTACTCCGCCGCTTTGGAAATAGTCGACAGGCAATAAAGCGGATGGATATAAATCCGTTTCGGTTCCGCAGGATATTTGTCGTCCTCCTTGTCTGTAAACTCCAATATGCCGAAGTTTTCCAAGGAGCATCGTTTTGCGCAAAGAAGGTGCTTGCGGCGCATGAACAGGCGCAAGCTTTTCATTTTTCCAGTCACACCGGCTTTCACCTCAATGGGAACCACCTGAAAATCTTGGGGTATGAGATAGTCGACTTCCGATGTCGCTCCATCGACGGTATTCTCCCAATAGTACAAATCATGTTCTGTGCGGGGCGATAAGCCCTTGATGATTTCCCACCCGGCCACCATCTCCGTTATCGGCCCCTTGTTGACGAGTTCTTCGGCGGCTCCTGCAAGGATCAGTTCTGTCAGAGGACGGGCACTTCCCATTTCCATGTCCAATATCCGCAACATAAGTCCTGAATCCAAATAATTATATTTCCGGAACTTCTCATTCACTTCTGCACCTAAGGGTAATCCGTTACCGGCGGAATATTGCACCCTTTTTACAATACCGGCATCGCATAGCATGGTCAATGCCCGTTTCACCTCCTCGGTTCGATACCCGCCTTCGACATGGCTGTATACAAACTTTTTCCCCGTTTGCATTATCACGCTGCGCAAGGTGTTTCGGAGAAGCAGGGGGTCTATTTTGTCACCGTATTTTGCAAAATCATCGTAATAAGTCTGTTGTATGTCTTCTTGCTCTTCTGCACTCTGCATGTAATCGTGGGTCTCTATCCATGCGGCCACGCTTGCCGGCATCCCTCCTACCATCAAAAAGGAACGGAATTGTTGTACCAAGGCTTGATGCAACTCCAAAGGCAGGGGATTCCCATAACCTGCTTTATTTTTTGCCATCATCCATTGTTCCAATCCCGAAGCCATGAGAAATTCGTCAAACGAAAGTGGATACATGAACATGGAGCGTATCCTGCCGACCCCGAACGACGGCATTTCCCTCAATGTGAATTCCAATAATGAACCTGCGGCGGCGACATGCAGTTTCGGCATGTTTTCTTTGAAAGACCACAAACTATGCAATGCCTCGGGACATGCCTGTATCTCATCAAGGAACAGTAAGGTTTTGCCTTCTATGATGGGAACATTCAACAGGGTCCCCAACCGGGAAGTGATTTCTCGTACATCGCTGATTTCCCGGAAGACCAGCCGAAGTTCCGGGCGGGTTTCAAAATTCACTTCAGCAAAATAGTCGAACCGGGTTCCCAGTTGCCTGATGGAACTGGATTTCCCGACTTGTCGTGCCCCTCTGAGCAGCAAGGGCTTTAGTCGCGGGTTCTCTTTCCATTCCTGCAAATAAGGGTCTATATGGCGTTTGAAATATATCATATCGTGTTCGTCGATGTTTGCACGTTGGAACGCAAAGATACACACATCTGTAAAAATCGAGAGGAATAGAGGGTGTGTTTTTGTAAAAATCGGGAGATAAACATTCCGCGTCCTCCTTTTGAGGCATAACAGTCCATTGGCAAGTTACCGGCAAGTTAAACGCCGGGGGAAATCCTTTGGAATCCAAGGCTCTAAGAACGGCCTGCCCGTTTCCTGGCAAGTTACCGGCAAGTTAAATCACCCCCAAACGGGAATATATTTCATGTACCGAGGGGCCGTGCCTGTATCGACAGGCTTTATCAATTGTTGTTGTAAGGTTTCTTTTATAAGTCTGGAGATGCTACCAGAAGATGTATTCTTTAGTCCGAATCTATCTCGCAAAGAATTGTTTGTCAATGCTTCATCTTCAATATATCGGATGCAAGCGTGTAAGTAGGAAGACCATATCTATCCATCGATGGTCCATTTTTTCAAACGAAATTCGATACACAAATAGGAATCTGTTAGAAACAAGCTATTTATAAGCTTTTCTCAAAGAGTGAGGTAATGACTTG
>CALUNB010000015.1 GCA_944321885.1 uncultured Bacteroidales bacterium
ACCTCTTTCGCTATCTGTACGATATTAGTAGCATGAGTTTCATTGAGGGCGAATATCAATGTCTTCGGCAGATAGTCTAAGTTGGCTTCCCTTTGAGGGTCATTGAACAACTCAGTATAGACCACGTCGCGATAAGTGGATAAGACAAGTTTGATTTGTGCCGGATTGATGATACTTCGGTTCAGTTCCTTGCTGGTATAGGTTTTCGCCTCTTTGTTAAAGATGGTTTTTATTTCTCCTGTATAGCGTGTTTCTTCTTTGACCTTTTCTCCCTCCAATATGGCACCGCCATTTTCGGTCACCTGGGTTTTGATTCTATATATACGGCAATCCACATTCACACCGTCAACAATGCTCTTTTCCAAGGTGTAGTTGACTATACGGTTATTATTGAAAAACGCCATGGTCTCTGGGACTGGCGTAGCAGTCAATCCCACAAGCTTTGCCGTATCAAAGTATTCCAACACTTTCCGCCAGTTTCCATAAATGGAGCGATGGCACTCGTCTATGATAATCAAATCAAAATAATCATGAGGCAGATTTGGATTAGGCGGCAATACAACTTCTTCAGCAGGTTCATCGCTTTCATCTTCGTCATTATCTTCGATAGCATCTCCTTCCAAGAAGGAAAAGAGACGCTGGATAGTCGAAATAATCACATTACTATCCGATGGTATGGATGAAGAACGGAGCCTGCTCACCGTAAATATGGTATTGAAGGCATCTCCGTTTTCTGTCAATCGGAATGTTCCGAACTCTCCTTCCGCTTGTTTCCCAAGATTATTCCTGTCCACCAGAAACAGTATTCTTCGCATGGGGGTGTAGGATAGCAGACGATATGCCGCAAGACAAGCTGTATATGTCTTGCCTGCACCGGTCGCCAAAACTATCAAAGCCCGGTCCTGTCCTGCACGAAAACTTTTTTCCAGCTCGGTTATAGCCTCAAACTGACAATCACGCAATCCCTTTTTCTGCAAGGCGGGAAGTCCTGCGAAACAATCACTTATTCCTAACTTCTTGACCAACTCATAGGGAGTTGGGATAGCCATTATCTGTTTGAAACATGGGTCCTGTTTACGGAAATCACAGAAAAACAACTCCTTTCCATTGGAAGTAAGGATAAAAGGCAAGGGTTTCTGATACGTCTGATAGATAGGAGGAACGCTCCTAGCATATAATGCTGCCTGCTCACATACCCTATCGGAAAGAGCATCTATATCTTCCCTTTTTGCCTCCAGTACACCAACAGCTTTACCATTAATGAAAAGGAAATAATCTGCTTCAAGATTCCCTTTCAGCAACCCTTCCCTTATGGCGACAGCCGTACAAGTTGGCTCATAGTCTTCCCTATTGATTACTTTCCAACCCGCCTCGGTAAACCACTGGTCTATTTTTTGTCTCGCTTTTTCTTCTGGGGTCATGGATGTTCCTATATTTCGCCATTATCGGAAGCAAAGTTATTCTTTAATCTTCATCAATTACACATTTCATGGGAACTTTATGGAATCAAATACCTAAGCAAGTCAATGCTCAACGATTATATACAAAATCGAAACAAAATATTTCGACCCAACCCCACCCCCTCACTGCCCCGTGGCCAAAAGGTAGACCCAATGTCCTAACACCAGAAGCAGGCACAAAACGACCCAAAACAAGAACATCCGCCGCCAGAACTTACGCGGCCTGATTACATAAACCAAAGCGGACAACAAGACGAAAATAAAAGGAATCAGGGCAGGATAATACAAGAAGGAAACCCCTATCCTACCCTGCAACAAGGCATGGAACGAACGTTGCAACCCACAACCGGGACAGGCAATCCCGAAAGCTTGCCTGAACCGGCAGGGCAACATCCACGAATCCGTGGCAATCAATCCGTTTAGCAGCAAAACTCATCCAAAAAAGGAATCAGGCCAATCCCGGCCCCGATGATACCGACAATCACAATCCAATAAACGACGTACAAAGCACCCAAGACCACACCGATAATCGAAGTCACCTTGCCCGCCTGCAACATGCCCGTACCCGAATAATCTTCCGGATGAAGACGATAAGCCTTGAAACCATTGTTGGCCAAAATCAAACCGACAATACCGCAGATCAGTCCGAGAAACGCGCAGCTGAATACGATTGAACAAATGCCCAAAACCAAAGAGGCAATGGAATAAGGAGGTGTTTTCTGTCCCATGGCAATAGTATTTAATGATGTTTCAAATCCAGTTTTCCGATCAAACCCTTCCAGGGTGAAAAGGAATGCGCATCAAGTACTAAACCTGATGCACAACCAAAATCTCGCCTAAAGTTCCCTAATACGTCAGCAAGGAAAAAACGTCATAACCGTCGCCAATCTTCTTGCGTCCTCCCATCCCGGCCAATTCCACCAGGAAACAAATCTGAATGTCGAAATTGCCCAGCTGCTTAATCAAATCCAAGGCGGCCACCGTGGTTCCACCCGTTGCCAAAAGGTCATCGTGCAACAGGATTTTGTCTCCCGGCACCAAGGCATCCTTGTGCATCTCGATGCTATCTTCCCCATATTCCAACTGGTAGGTCGAGACCACCTTTTCCGCCGGAAGCTTACCTTTTTTCCGAATTGGCACAAAACCCGCGTTCAGCCTGTAAGCCAAGATACTACCAAAAATAAAGCCCCGGGACTCGATGCCCAACACCTTGGTAATGCCCTTGCCGGCATACCTCTGGACCAATAAATCGGTCGTGACCTCGATGGAACGAGGGTCCTTGAACAAAGTGGTCAAATCCCTGAACAGGATACCGTCGATAGGGAAATCGGGAATATCCCGGACTTGTTTTCTCAAATATTCGATACGATCCATAATATACGATTCCGTGCAGGAAAACGCCCGCACATCGGCTTACGAAGATAGTAAAAAACCCAATACCGGAAAAATATCACACAAAAGGCTGCCCAAGCAGGGTTCCCAAATTGTCTGCCACAGAGGCAGGAAGAGCCGGAAACCGCACCCGGACAGCCTTTCGGAGGCTCCGTCATTCCTCAGCCGCGGAAAAATCCGAACCATGGAAGACAAGCCTCATATTGCCAAGGACTATTGGCGTTCGCCCAATTTGGAATCGAGCATGAACAAAGCCGTATCCCCGAATTTTTCAATCTTGGCAACGATATCCGAAGCCGTAGCTTCTTCTTCCACTTGTTCGCGTACGAACTGCCAGAAGAAATCCTGGGCTGCCTTGTCGTTTTCGTCCACGGACAAATCCAGAAGTTTGTCTATCATGGCCGAAACCTTGCATTCGTGATCATAGACATTCTTGAACAAATCCAAGGGAGCCTTCCAGGTTCCCGGAACTTCTTCGATTTTTTCCACCTTGGCCGTCCCACCGCGTTGAATCAGGAAATCGGCCATCATATAGGCATGCGAAATTTCTTCGGTGGATTGTTTCTTGAGCCAAGAGCTGAACCCGCTGAAGCCTTCTTTTTCGCAAAAGAGGGACATGGACATGTACAAATTAGCCGACCACATTTCGGCAGCTATCTGGCTATTGATAGCCTTTTCGAGTTTCTTCGAGATTGTCATGATTATGAAGTTTTAAGTGTTAAACATTCCAACAAACATGGACTTATCTCTATCAAATTCCATGCAAAAGGCCTTCAACCTGCCATATTGGCACAAAACCTTGGCAAGGGGACTGACACGAAGGAGGGTGTATCAAAATAAAACTTTTTGCAACATCTTCGGCGGTGTGTTAGAATGGGTGAGATGCGAGGCGCTGAGAGCAGCGAAGCCAGATTGCCCGTTATGGAACCGCCCTCATTCCGGCACATAGATAATCTCGCCATTCTCCAACTGATAGGCCACGCCGACCCGCTTGCCTTTCTTTCCCTGGGCAGTCTGGTCTTCCGAAGGCTTGTACTTGTTGATGGTCTGGCCTTCCTTGGTAATGATTTCCATGTTTTCCTTGCCCGGGTTCTTCACGATGGTATAGTCCTCCTGGGTGAAAATCTCGGTCATGTTGAACTTGAAAACCAAGGCCACCATCAAGGCGACGGCGAACACCATCGCCACATCGAACAGGTTCGACACCATGGACATGGGGTCTTGATCTTCGTGGTCGTCCAAAATCCTTCTCCGCATCGCCTACTCCTTTCCTTCCGGGGCCGAAGCCTGTTTCATCAATTGCGCCACGAAGTCCAAACGGACCAAATCCTTCTGCGCCCAACGTTGCTTGCTTTGGTAGAGCACGAAACCTACCGCCCCGGCGAACAAGCCCAAGACCGTCGTGGCAAAAGCCACCTGCATGTTATAAGCCATCGAGGCGATATCCCCGGTGGACAGGCCCGCCAAAGCCGGCCCCATCGGAATCAGGGTCCCCATCAAACCTAAAATCGGTCCGAATTTTATCAGGATTTTGGCCTGGTCCAGTTCTTTGCCGCACGAAAGTTCATATTCGGAAACGGTCTTGTTTACCACGGCCTCATTGTAATCCGAAGCCGTTATCTGTTCCAGGCAGCAGACCAAACGGCTTTTGGGAAGCCCGTCCGGGAATTTCAAGCCCGCCACGTTCCCCTCGTCCAAACTGTCCAAACGGGCCTTGATTTCCTTTTCCACGCGGGAACGCTTCACGTAACGTGAAACGAAACCGCCCAAGAGCAGGATGCTTTCCACGAAAAAATACAGCAGCCCGATAATGACCGGTATCAGGAAGCCGTTTGAAATCCAAAACATTACATTTGACAAAGTGTTCATTTTCGTATTCAGTTTTTTTGTTGTTCGCTATCGCGTCCCTTTATTCACGGCACAAATATTTTTCAAGGTGTTCATGAGCTCGCTTCGCTTAGCTCAATCGAAAGATGCCGGAGAAGTCGAGGATGTCGAGGAAGCGGGAATGTCCCCTGACCTCTTTTTCTTGCTGAACCGATGACGGATACGAGGCCAAAGCCGCCAATATCCCAACAGGAAAAGCACCGCCACGACCGCCAAGGTAAAAAGCAAGGACTTCCAATCCACCGAAGTTTCGGGACTGAAAAGAATCGCCGAAGGATGGAAAATGGTGCTGCAAACCATCAGGACGAACAAGAGCAACTCCACAATCAACAGCAATTCCACCCGCAGCTCCTCTTCCGGCACGGCCATACGGAGCAGATACGCCCCGCCGCCGACCAAAAGCAAGGCGGCCAAGGCCAACACCCCGCCTATCAAGCCGAAAGACACGCCCACGAAGGAAAAAAGCAGGCTCAGGTACAAATAGAACAAGGCCGGGAAAACCAGCAAGGCCGGCACATACTCCAAGGCCTCGATGAACCAAGTTCGTTTCAAACCGAAGATTTTCTGGAACTTGGAAGCAGCGAAACCCAAAGCCGCCAAGAAATGCAAGGTCACGACAATGTTCACATCCTGCACGACTTTCAAATCCTCCAAAGCTTTGGCAACGGACAATTTATTGATTTGTACGGCATACCGACCCGCAAAAAGCACGAACAAGGCACAAACCAAGCCGAAGACCAAGGGGTAATATCTGCCCGGTGCCAGGCTGTTTTTCAACATGCCCGACACCAAGCAAAGCAGGGTCATGATGAGAAGCACGCTTTCCATCTACTTCCGTTTTTTACGAATCAGCAACACGGCAGCCACAATGGCCAAAGCCGCCACCACGCCAAAGACAATCAGGATAAGCCGCGTCCCATCCACAGCCTTGGCAGGAGCCAGGGCATCCGGATTTTCCTTTTCGAGAACCACCGAACGCTGTCCGTCCGTCTGGGGAACAGCCTGCAAGGCCCGGCGGACCTCGCCACGGTATTGTTCCGCCTTGGCCGGATCCAGGTTTTGGGAAACAAAATCCTTGAGCAAGGCGTTGCCGCAAGTGAAACCGTTGCAGCAAGCCCCGTATTCTTCCACCAATTCGGCATGCAAATTGGCAATGTCGGCCAACTGCCCGGGCGACGCTTCCCAATACCCCTTGCGGGCGGTTTCCAACATCACGCCTGTCATTTCCTGCAAGGCCGCCGGACTTTCGCGTTCAAAGAATTCCCGAACGCCCAACTGGTTCACATCCTTGACATAAACATTGTAAATCTCGTCCCACATCTGGTTGTCGATGGCCGAAGGCTTCATCACGTTCCAACCATAGGTGTTGGCGACCAATTCGCTGAACGTCGCAGCCGAACTTGCCCCGCCCTTCATCTGTTCCTGGATGTACTTGGGATTAAAGAAAGTGGTCCGGGCTTCGACCCCGATAGCCGAACGCAGATCCTGCACCCGGGCGTTGTAGCGGTTGCGCAAGTCGTTGAAATAGTTGTCAGGATCCTTGCCGGTGACATTGCGCACGGTCAGGGTAAGACCGCCCATGAATTCATACACGTGGTCCAGGCTTAAAGCCCCCCAGGTATTGCTCTGGCGCGGCTGCACCACCACCTCGGTATTCTGCAAGGCAGCTTCGAACAGACCTTCCTTGAAATCGCCCCAATCCTGGGAAGAACCGTACATGGCGCCCATGTTATGCAGATAGGTATCGGAAATCTCGGATTCCTTTTCCCAACGGTCCCCGGACTGCACCATGCCCGTGATGCCTGTCCCGGACATTCCGTTCAGGCCCCCGAACACACGGGTCGTGGACAATTCCCGCGCCTCCTGCGGGCTGTATCCCTTTTCAAGCAAGACCCTCTCGGCTGCCACATTGCCCTGGGCTACGAAGTTTTCCCCCTTGTCGGCAGCCTGGGAAGCCAGGAGGATGGCCCGTTGCAGAAGTTCCAGGCGCGATGCCGCCAAGTCGCGGAACTGACCCGAGGTCTGGACCACCACATCGATACGCGGACGCCCCAAGGCTTCCTGCGGAATCAGACGGACATCCAAGACACGCCCGAAACGGTCGCGGACCGGTTCCACCCCAAGCAGGTAGAAAATCTGGGCCAGGGTCGCCCCCTCGCTTTCGATGAAGCTGCCCGACCAAAGCGTGAAGCTCACCTTGGCAGGAATGCGCCCCTCGTGGTTCTTGGCGTAATCGGCCAACATTTCCTCTGCCATTTTCTTGCCTTTCTCCCAAGCGGTCGCCGTAGGGGTCGTTTCGGCATTGATGGCATAGAGGTTACGCCCCGTGGGCAAAGTGGAAGGATTGGCAATGAAATCGCCGCCGGAAGTCGGGGCCACATAGCCTCCGTCCAAAGCATCCAGCATGGCTTGCAGTTCCGTCCGGGGGCTCTGCTGCAAGGCTTCCCGGTAGAAATTGACTTTCTCGAGGGTCGTTTTCAGCGTAAAAACCGCTTTGGCTACAGCCTCCTGCTTGGCATCCAAACGCATCGTCGCTGGCATTCCACCCGGAATGCCGGACGGAGAAGACATTCCCTCCGGTTTTCCGTGAGTCCGGGCCGGATGTTGTCCGGAAAACTGCCCGGAAGATCGATCCGGTGACTGGGCCGAAGCACGGTTCCCCGGATGCAAGCCGGTATCCCCAGGCTTGGATCCGGTTGCCGTCGCACCCGAGACCGCATCGGACGAACCCGGCTTCCCCGGATGAACACCTGCATTACCGACTTGGGAACCCGCTGCCGTCGCACCCGAACCGGCCTCCCCGTTCCCGAAGCTCATCGAAGCCGGCCCACCGGCCATCATCCGCCGCATCGCCGCCGGCATTCCTCCCGCCTCCTGCATCTTCCCCCACCGGCAGGCCAAATCGTAATCCTCTGCCCGGATTCCCCAATCCAGAATCATCTGCCGGACATCGGTCTTGGGATTCCGCAAAAGCTTCTCCACCGCCTTTCCGGCCTTGGAATAATAACGGGAAGCGAAAAGGGACTGGTCCTTAAGCGCGGCACGTTCCATTTTCCCGTATGCGATATCCACCTCGGCCAGACTGTAAGCCAAGGGGTCTTTCGACATCAGGCGCACCGAACTCAAAATCTTGTCCTTTTCAAAAGGAACGCCCAAGGTATAAAGGCCGCCTCCTATTTTTTCCTGTACCAACTCTGTGGCGAAATTGTCTATTTCCTGGATTTCGGCATCGGTATAAGGCTGCTGGAGGTTGCTGTCCAATTCCAAATCACGGTGCAAACCCATGCCGACAGCCCTTTTCTTAATCTTCAGATTCAAGGAACTCAAATCCTTGTTCCCGTCCACTTGGGAGAGATATTCTTGAATGTTTTCCTGCAATTCCTTCACTTGCCCGCTCAGGCCGCTTTCCATGAAAGGAGGGTTCAAATGGGTCAAAGTAACGGCATACGAACGCCTTTTGGCAATCATGCCCTCACCCACATCGGCAATCGTGTAGAAGTAGAAATGCGGCAAATCCCCCACCAGGACATCGCTCCAATCCGCTTGGCTCAGAGCCACTTGCTTTCCGGGAATAAATTCGAGCGAACCATGGGTCCCGAAATGGATCATCGCATCGGCCCCGAAACCGCAACGGGTCCAAAAATAAGAGGCGATATAAGGATAAGGAGGTATCTCATTGGAACCATGGACCATCTGGAAGGAATTTTCACCTGTTCCCTGGACCGGCTGGGGCAACAACACCACGTTTCCGAAGCGTATCCGGGTCACGGCGATTTCCGTCTTGCCGTCCGCTTGCCGCACATAGTAATCGCCCGGCACCGGACCGTATTTTTCCACCAAGTCCTCGTAAACGGGGGCTGTCAAATCCCGCCGGAGCCAGGAGTCGAGATCCCGGGCATCGACCCATTGGGGATGCTCCGAAGCCAAATAACGCTCCCGGTTCCCCTCGGCATAACTGTTGAAAACCGGCCCTTGCTCCATGAGAAGCCTTTCAAAGGCCTTTTCGTCGGAGGGAAGCCCGTCCAGATTATAACCGGCATCGCGCAAGGCCCGCAGGAAGTTGTACAAGGAAGGCACGACTTCCAAGCCCGCCGCCGTCAAGGCTGCCGAACCGGGCCCCTTGAAATAATAAATGGCGACCTTCTTCTCCTGGTTCGGTTTTTCCTTCAGTTCCAGATAATTGTCAACCGTTTGGCAAAAGCCGCGCAAGCGTTCCGGAACCGTCTTGAACAGATACAGCCCATCCTTGTCCTCGTACTGGGCGATCAAAGCATAAGGCAGGATTCCCCCGTCTATTTCAGGCATGACCAAGCTTTGGCTCAAAAAACCGCCCACCATGCCCTGCTTGTCGGCCATCCACTGCTCGTAGGTGGCATTCATGGTCAAAGGACAGAACAAGGGAATGTTTTGTCCGCGCAACCAATCCACGGCCCGGTCGCCCTGCCCCATCAACAAACGGCCATGCGGCAGGTAAATAGCCGCATCGGGCTTGATTTCCTGCAAGAAGTCCAAACGTTTGGTAAAGCTGGCAATCGGATAGACGCGGTATCCCCGGCCCTGGAACGCCAGAATGATGGAATCCAGATGCTCTGTATTGGTGTTGAAAGGCCCTGCGATACCGGTCATGAGTGCGATTTTCCGCTGGCCGTCCTTGTAGAGGCCATGTTCTTTGAGCCAGGCTTCGTATTCGGCTACCGTGTTGAAGCTCACGTCCTCGCCTATATGGAAAAGGCAATCGGGATTGATTTCCCGGAGCGGTTCGATGGAGCCGGTGAACAAGCTCTTGCCGCAAAGATCCTTGCGGATATAGTTGAACAGGCTGCGGAAATTGGTCGTTCCCCCGTTGCCCAGCCAAGCTTCCACCTTCGCCTTCTGCATACTGTCCAGATTGCAAATGTCGTTGTCGGGGCTGGTGACCGCGAAACTGTAAAACGGCACGCCTTTATTGGCCAGACGTTGCATTTCGGCCCGGTCTTCTTCCGTGACCCGCAAGCCCATGGCAAACACCAGGACGGCATCGTACTTTTTGAGCTTGGACACCTCGTCCACGCCCAAGGCGTCCACCTTGACAAAGGAATTTCCCGCCGACCTGACCATCTTGGCCACTTGGAAATTCTGGAAATTCAACAAGGCAATCCGCGTGGGGGAGGCCAAAAGGCACCATAAGAGCCAAAGTACGAGCAAGGCACCTACGACACCGGAAATGATAGCAATTTTCTTCTTCATGATTCAGTTTTTTGGGGGGAAAGGAAGCCTGCCTCCAGACACCTGCTTTGTTTCCCGGAAGCAGACAACATGTCACAGCAGGCGATGCGTAGCCGGGTACCCCATCTTCCGGCCATCGGCAGAAGGAACTCTCCCGGACAGCCACGGAAAGACATCGTTTTTTACCGGGCGTATTTGTTCCTTTTCTCCCCTTTGATAAATCCGGCCAAATCGTCCACGTCCACCGAAAGGGAGACGAAAAACGTAATCCCGGACGAAAGCGAACCCGATACCAAATCGTAGTTCCGGGGCCGGTAATCGAAAAGGTTGTCGATGCCGATGTTCACGGAAACGGCATCCATGAAACGCTGGTTCACATTCAGTTTCCAGAGCGTGTAGGCCGGATAACGGGTCTGTTCGTAAACCGGGACCTCCAGACCGGTTTCCGGGTCCTCGGCATATCCGGAAATCGTATTCTGGGTCAAAGCCGACAACACCCGCCCGCTCAAGGACACGCCCAGGCGGTACCATCCCTTCGAGTAGTTGTAGTCGAAGCGGGCCACCCCGGTATGGGGACGGGCATAACTGGCGTTCACCCCGTCCACCCGCTGCAAATCGTAAACGTAGGAGTAGCTGAGTTTGATACCGAAACCGTAAGGCAGCTTGAGCATCAGGTTGGCATCGAAGCCTGCCGTATGGGAACTGTACACGTTCCGGTAAAATGCCGTATCCTGACGTTCGTTGTAAACGGTCGTAATCTTGTCCCGCGTATAGCTATAATACCCTGTTGCCGTGAAACTGGCCGACTTACGAGCATATTCGAGGCTCAAAGTCGCGTTCTGGCTCTTTTCGGGTCGCAAATCCGGATTGCCGTAGATGATGAACCAGCCTTGCCCGCCCATGTCGTAGTTGGAATAGCGTTCCTTGAGCGAGGGGGCACGGAAACCTCCGGCATAGGACAAGCGGATGGAAACCGGATTAATCTTGTACATGAACGACACCTTGGGCGAAACATGCGGCAACTTGAACTGGCTATTGTAGTCCATGCGCAAACCATAGACCAGGAAATAGCGGTCCTTGAAGCTGATATCGTGCTGGGCATAAGCCACGGCGGTATGGGCCATGTAATTCCGCCACTCCCCGCTTGCTGTCGTATCGAACTGGTTGGAAAGCAAGGTCTCGTTGAAGTACTCGGCTCCCACGCTCAGAATGTTCGTTTCAGAGAAACTGTAATCGAACTGCACGTTGCCCGTATTGTACATGTTACGGTACTCCTGGGAGGTGATGCCGGTGACAGGATAAAAATTGTTCTTGTTGTAGAGGTCGAACGCATAGTTGAACCTCAAATGAGCCTTTTCATCAATCTGGTAGTCGAGGGTCGCTCCAGCCGATCCGTCCAAGTAGCGGTTCTTGCGGGTCTCGGAATAATCGCGTTCCCTGTGATAAAACGCGCCTCTCACTTTCAAAGAAAGCCCGGGACGGAAATCGTAACGGAAACTCTGGTTCACATTGAAGTTCCGTCCCCCGTAAATCGGGGCACGGTCCACCACGTTTCCAACCGAATCGGTGCTTTCCAGATAATAGGTATCGACGAATTTGTACGAGGCGTTGGTCGTACTTTTGAACTTTCCCCGGTCGAAGCCCAAGGTGGCCGCGTACCTTTGCTCGTTGTGCGAGCCATAACGTCCGTTGACATTCAAGGACCAAGGTTCATCGGCTTCCTTGGTAATGATGTTTACCACCCCGCCCACGGCATTGGAACCGTAGAGGGCCGAACCGGCTCCCCGGACAATCTCGACCCTCTCCACATTATCCATGTTGAGGCGTTCGTAGTCGATGTTGTTCATGCTTTCCCCGGCCATTTTCTCCCCGTCGATCAAGAACAGGATATCGGTTCCCCCCATGCCCTGCATGTTCATGACCACTTGCCCGTCCATCTGTCTCCCGAACTCCACGCCGGGAATTTCGGACTGTAGGACATCAGCAATGGTCATGGCACCCGTTTTCTCGATTTCCCTTTGGGAAATGACCGTCGTGACCACCGGCACGTCTTTCAAGACCTTCGGGGTCCGGGTCCCGGTCACGACCACCTCGTTCAAACGGTTCTGTTCCGGATAAAGCTGGAACTGGATGGAAGTGTCGCGACGGATTTCAAGGCTGCTTTCATAGGTATGGTATCCCATGAAACGGATGGAGATGCGGTAAATCCCCGGAGAAGGGAAAGTATAGCGGAATCGCCCGTCCACATCCGTCACGGCCCCTTTCCCGCCTTGCACATGGAAAGTCGCCATAGGCAAGACACCGCCCTCGGCATCATCCACCACGCCTTCCAAGGTCTGGGCATGGAGCAAGGCGGGGACAAGGGTACAGCACATCCCCCACAGGAACAACACGAAACAAAGTCTTTTCATCGCTTTTCTTAAAGGAAGATAGGGAAAAATCCCGGGCTCCAAGGATCGGTTCACGTTTTCCTCGGCAAACCTTCCACCGGTGTGCTATTCTTCCACCGGCAGGAACGGGAAACCGTAAGTGAAGGTGGCGTAACCATTGGCATCGCCGGTTTCACCCCCTTTGTAGGAAGTGAACTGGATTTTGGCATACTGCCCATCCTCGGTCTTCACCACATAGACATTCGGTTGCACGGTATAAGTAGGAGGCATGCCGCTGCGCGTCACCCAATCTTCCAAGACCATGTTGATTTCGGTCGTGTCGTATACGATAATCCCTTGCATCATCTGGCTCATGTCAACGGACACTTCCTCGTAAGTCAACTCGTCTTTCATGAAAACGCTGCCGGCGGGAATCGTGGTCAGGGCCTCGAACGAAGTCACATCGGTCTTGATGGCCGAACCGTTGTTGGTCTTGACATTTTCGCGATGGAGGGCGATATCCCAGTTCTCCGGGGCCGGGGATTCGTAATGCTGGGTTACCGTCTGGCCGTCGGCAAAGGAAACATAAACCCATTGGTCGTAGGCCGAAACATCGAGCGCCGTCATCGTCCGCACGACCATCGCCGTGCTGTCGTTCCCTCCCGTTCCATCCCCTCCTCCACTGCCACCGCCTTCGTTGCCGTTTCCATTGTCATCGCAAGAAATCAGGGTCGCCATCCCGAAAAGGGACGCACCCAAAAAGTAAACAATCCGTTTCATCGTATGAAATTTAAAAATTATACAAGGGGCGTTGGTCCGGGCACTTTGCCCTATCCGGGTCCAAGGTCCCGAACCGGCTTGCAAAAGTCGGATTTACATAAGGCTGCGGCAATACTCAGTTTTAGGTATTTTCCACAAGGCTGCCCACAAAAAGTAGGTATCCGCCCAAAAGGACGAACCGGGAGGATTCGAGACGGAAGGACACGTTTTTCTTCCTGGCTCCTGGATTGCCGCTGGAAGAATGAACCGGGGAACCAAGTTGCAAGCATCGGGCCACATGGCTATCTTTGCAGGTTTTTCCCGCCAGGCCATGGCAGTGTAAAAGTTTTATTTTGAAACAGCGTCTGCCCCAAAAACGCTACCGAAGGAGTTCAGCCCAAACGAGCCTTCGCAAAAAACAAGCCGGGCCGGGAACAAATCATGGCATGAAGACAAACCAGCACAACAGGAATGCGGGCCGGACAGGCCTTCCCGTCTCCAAAGTCATAGGCATGGGAAATGCCTTGGTCGATTTGATTTTCCACTTGGAATCCGACCGGCTCCTGAAGGATTTTTGCCTTCCCAAGGGCAGCATGACTCTCATCGGCCAGGAAAAAGCCGAAGAAATCCTCGGCAGGTTCCAGCACAAGGCCGATGCCGTCGTCACAGGCGGGTCAGCCTCCAACACCATCACGGCCATCGCCCGGATGGGCGGGGAATGCGGTTTTATCGGTCGTACCGGTTCCAACGACAGGTATGCAAATTTTTATAAGGATTTTTTCGGGCGACATCATATCCGGACTTACTTCAGCCATGCCGCCATTCCGACCGGGACGGCCATCACCCTGATGAGCCCCGACACCGAAAGGACCTTCGCCACCTACTTGGGAGCGGCTGCCACGCTTTCGGAAGAAGACATCGAGGAGGCTTTTTTCAAGGATTACGATTTTTTCCACATCGAAGGCTACATGGTCCAGAACCAAGCTTTGATGGAAAAAGCCGTTTCTGCTGCCAAGAGACAAGGCCTGAAAGTGTCGCTCGACATGGCCAGCTACAACATCGTGCTCGAAAACAGGGAGTTCTTGGACAAATTGCTGCACAAGGACGTGGACATCGTTTTCGCCAACGAAGAGGAAGCGGCCGCCTTTACGGGGAAAAACGAACTGGAGGCCTTGTGCCGCTTGGCGGAATGGGTACCGACAGCCATTGTCAAATTAGGAAGCCGGGGGTCGCTGGTCATGGACCGGGGCCGTCTCTACCATGTGGAAGCCGAGAAAGTGACTAAAATCGACAGCAACGGGGCGGGCGACAATTACGCGGCGGGCTTCCTCTACGGGCTTTGCTGCGGGCTTCCTGCACGCCAATGCGGGGAAATCGCCTCGATGGTGGCTACCGAAGCCGTCAAGGTGACAGGGCCGAAACTGAGCGAAGAGCAATGGGAGAAGATTCTGCCCCGGATTGAAACCATCAAGATGGAAGCGGAACGGAGGTAAAAGTTTGTCAGGATGGCCAAGATAGGAAACACGGACTTAGGGGATTTTTCACTTTGGCTGGCACCCATGGAAGCGGTCACCGACCCGCCTTTCCGCAGCCTTTGCAAAACCTACGGGGCGGACGTGCTGGTGAGCGAATTCGTGTCGTCCGATGCCATCGTGCGGCAAAAGAGCCTGTCGAAGATGGACTTCGCGCCGGAGGAACGCCCCACCGGCATCCAGATTTTCGGCCATGACGAAAAAAGCATGCGGGAGGCGGCGGAAATCGCGGCCCGCTGGGAACCGGACTTCATCGACCTGAACTGGGGTTGCCCGGTTCGGAAAATCGTCAGCAAAGGTGCCGGTTCGGGCATCCTGCAGGATATTCCCAAAATGATCCGGATTACCGCTGCGGTAGTTGATGCCATGCGGGAACGCGGGATTCCGGTCACGGTCAAGACCCGTCTGGGCTGGGACGAAAGCGACAAGCCCATCGTGGAAGTGGCGGAACGCCTGCAAGACGTGGGCATCGCGGCCATCAGCATCCACGGGCGGACCCGTTCGCAGCTCTACGCAGGGCAAGCCGACTGGACGTTGATTGGCGCGGTCAAGGCCAACCCCCGGATGCATATCCCGGTCTTCGGCAACGGGGATGTGGACTCGGCAGCCAAAGCAGCCTTGATGCGTGAACGTTATGGCGTGGACGGCGTGCTGATTGGACGGGCGGCCATCGGGAATCCCTGGATTTTTGCCCAATGCAAGCAATTCCTTGCCACAGGGGCAGAATCGGCATCACCCTCTTTCGAAGAACGCAAACAAGTCTGCATGGAATTGTTCCAGAAAGAAATCGAAGCCAAGGGGGAACGGGTCGCCGCCCAGGAAATGAAAATCCATTACCCGGGATTCTTCAAAGGCATCCCCCACTTCAAACCATTCAAGATGCAATTGATGCTCTGCAACACGTACGAACAAGCCCGGAGCATCCTGGAAAGTTTTTCCACGCAACAAGGGCCTGTCACAAAAGCAGAAAAAGACTGAAACACCCGAAATACCCCTGGACAAACAAAATCCTGAAACCGGTCCCTGGAAGTGTACCGATTTCAGGATGAAAAAAATCCAAACAGCTCCTCAAAGTTGTTCGTGGCGGACCTGACCGTCCTCGCAGACCAAAATATGGGAGGGATATTTGGTAATCATCAAGAAATCGTGCGTGGCGACCAAGACGGAACAACCACTTTTGCTGATATCCACCAACAATTTCATGATTTCCTCGGAAGTGTCGGGATCCAAATTCCCAGTCGGTTCGTCGGCCAGAATGATTTCAGGCTTGTTGAGCAGGGCGCGGGCAATGGCCACCCTTTGCTGTTCCCCGCCCGAAAGCTGGAAAGGCATCTTATTGGCCTTCCCCTCCAAAGCCACCATTTCCAGAACCTGGCGGATCCGGTAATCCATCTCATCCTTGTTCTTCCAATCGGTCGCCTTCAAAACAAAGGAAAGATTCTCTCCCACGCTGCGGTCGGTCAAGAGTTGGAAATCCTGGAAAACAATCCCGAGCTTGCGGCGCAGGTAAGGAATGTCCCGGGGGCGGAGCCGGGCCAAGTCGTAACCGGCCACGGAGGCCTGCCCTGAAACCACCGGAAGGTCCCCGTAGAAAGTCTTCAACAAGGAACTCTTCCCCGTCCCGGTTTTCCCTATCAGATAAACGAAATCACCCTGGGCTATCTCCAGGTTCACGTCCGATAGGACTTTCACATTCTTCTGGTACACATCCAGTCCCCTTGTCCAAATGACAGCGTTCGAATCTTCCATGTCTGCAATTTGTTAAACCGGCCTTCTGCCGGACAGGCGAAGGCCGGAGCCCTCCCTTTCCGGCAAAGTATATTTTGCGAAGATACGGTAAATTTCAGAAGAGGTTCCAAAGGGAGGTGCCAAACTTCATGCATGGCGAACCGGAAGGATGTTTTCCCGCAAAACACAGCCACATCCGCTACCGGCACCAGGATTGGCGCCTTTTCGGAAACAACCAAGGGATTTAGTGAAACAGGCAAGTGGGGAAGCCTTCCTAACTTTGCCGCATAATCAAAACGGCAAAAACATGAAAAAAAGAATGATCGGCAATCTCGAAGTATCCGAAATCGGCATGGGCTGCATGGGATTCTCCCATGGCTACGGGAAAGTACCCGAAGAAGCCTACAGCATCGAAGCCATCCGCAAGGCATACGAAGCGGGTTGCACCTTTTTCGACACGGCGGAAGTCTACGGGGACGTGGTGTTCTATCCCGGACATAACGAGCAGCTGGTGGGCAAAGCCATCGAGCCGTTCCGCAAAGAAATCGTGCTGGCCACCAAGATGCACCTGCATCCCGAAGAGCTGACGGACGGCACCAGCATTTACGAGGCTACGCGAAAGCATCTGGAAAAATCGATGCAAAACCTGAAGACGGACTATATCGACCTTTACTACCTGCACCGTGTCAACGAGCAAGTTCCGTTCGAGGAAATCGCCGGAGCCATGGGGCGGCTCATCCAAGAAGGCCTCATCCGGGCTTGGGGCATGTCGCAAGTGGATGTGGATATATTGGACAAAGCGCACGCCATCACGCCTGTCGCTGCCGTGCAAAACCTTTATTCCATATTGGAACGCGATTGCGAGAAGGAAATCTTCCCTTATTGTCTGGAACACCATATCGGTGTGGTACCTTTCTCCCCGATTGCCAGCGGATTCCTTTCGGGCAAGATCAAAGCGGACACGCAATTCGAAGCGGTGGACGATGTCCGGAAATGGGTTCCGCAGCTGAGCAAGGAAAATATCATTGCGAACCAGCCCGTGCTCGACATCCTGAACGAATACTCGGCAAAGAAAAACGCCACCAACGCGCAGATTTCCTTGGCATGGATGCTCCATAAATATCCCAACGTGGTGCCCATTCCCGGTTCGAAGAACCAGGAACGTATCCTGGAGAACCTCGGTGCCGCCCATATGGAACTGACCGACGAGGAGTTCCATGCCTTGGAGACCGCACTCGACGCCTGCACCATCCACGGACATCGTGGCCATGTGGAGACTGAGCAGAGTACGTTCGGCAACAACTGGAAAAAGGAAGCGGTGCGTGATAATGGGTAATCTGGCTTCGCCGAAGACCCTCCGTCTCGGCCATGTTCAAGCAGGGGAACGGCTTGACATGGCGCTCGACTTACTCGGGGCTTTGGCTCTGTTCTCGGTTTGCACTGTTTTTCGAGACTCGAATCTGTGACCCACCTCGAACAAGTCCGGTTTGCATTGCTCTCGACTTTCGTTATCTTTGCAGTTTGGCTTTTCGGGAAAAAAATGCAGACACCATGAAGGGAAATGCCTGTAGACCAAGTTTTCCGAAGAGCGAGACTAGGAATTTAAACCATCATACGATAATGAACATTAGCAGAGAAAACAAAGGGGAATTGTCCGCTTATCTCAAGCTGGAACTGGTTCCGCAGGATTATGAAGGCAAGGTTGCCGAAGAGTTGAAACGCTACCGCCGCAAAGTATCGATGCACGGGTTCCGTCCGGGCCAAGTACCCTTGAACTTGGTAAAGAAAATGTACGGCCAAGCCATTTTGATGGAACAAATCAACAAAATGGTTGCCGAAAGCATAGACAACTACATCAAGGAAAACAAGATAAACATCCTTGGCCATGCCCTTCCCGTGCCGGAAGAGGAAAAGAAAAGCGAATACGATTTCGAAAATCCGGGCAACTTCACCATGTGGTTCGAAATCGGTCTGGCTCCGGAGTTCAACATCGACTTGGCTCAAATCAAAAGCACCGAATACCATGTCAAGGCCACCGAAGAACAGATAGACAAGCACCAGGAAAGCATCTGCCGTCGTTACGGTATGGTCAGCAGCCCTGAAACCGCCGGGGCCGAAGACACCTTGGGCGGGGAAATCCTTGAACTGGACGGAAACGGCGAACTCAAGGAAGGCGGCATCCAGACCAAGACCTCGATTGCCATCGACCTGATTGCCGACAAGGGCATCCAAGAACAATTCATCGGCAAAAAAACCGGCGATACCATCGACTTTGAAATCCACAAAGCTTTCACCAACAAAGCCGACCTCGCTTCCATGCTCAATATCAAGGAAGGAGAACTGGACAATATTTCGCCCAAGTTCCGTTTCCGCATCGACAGCATCACCCACGTGGAACCTGCCGTTCCCGGGGAAGATCTCTACGCCAAAGCCTATCCCGGTGTGGAAATCAAGGATGAGGCCGCTTTCCGCGAACAAATGCGCAAGGAAATCGAAGGTTACTACAAACAACACAGCGACAAGAAATTGTTTGTGGACACCGTGGACAAGATTATCGACAGCACCGAGTTCAACCTCCCGATGGACTTCATCAAGCGTTGGGTGATTTCCGAAACCAACCGCGAAGCTGAAGAAAAGAAGCAGGAACTGGTCAACGACATCCCGGAAGAGGAACTGAAACAAATCGAACGATCGCTGCGCTGGGACTTGATCCAAAACAAACTCAGCTCGCAATACGAAGTAAAAATCGAAGTGGAAGACCTGCGCGAATTCTACAAGGAACGTGTTCTGGCTCAGTACTTCCCGATTCACAACGAAGACGAAGAAAGCAAGAAACGCATCGAAGCTTTCGTGGATTCGATGATGAAGAACCAAGAGGAAGTGAAACGGGTTTACGACCTGGTTTTCGAAGAAAAGCTCACCGCCCTGTTCCGCGAAAAGACCCAGGTGGAAACCAAGGATGTGAACATGGACGAGTTTGTGGAAATCCTCAAGCAGGACGGAAGCAAAAAAGCATAAGGAAAAACATGAACGACGAATTCAGAAAATACGCCACCAAGCATCTGGGAATCAGCAGCCTGAACCTGGACCGCTTCAACGCTTTCACACGGGCCTACATTTCCCCGACCATCATCGAGGAACGTCAGCTGAACGTGGCCCAGATGGATGTATTCTCCCGTTTGATGATGGACCGCATCATTTTCCTGGGGACCCCCATCAACGATGAAGTGGCCAACATCATCCAGGCCCAGCTTCTTTTCCTCGACTCGGTGGATTCGAAAAAGGATATCCAGATTTACCTCAACACGCCGGGCGGCTCCGTGTATGCCGGTCTGGGCATTTACGACACCATGCAGTATGTTTCCTCCGACGTGGCCACGATTTGTACCGGAATGGCCGCTTCGATGGGTTCCATCCTTCTGTGTGCCGGAGCCAAGGGCAAACGTTCGGCATTGAAACACTCCCGGGTCTTGATACACCAACCGCTCGGGGGTGCGGAAGGCCAAGCCTCGGACATCGAAATCACGGCTCGCGAAATCCTGAAAGTCAAGAAGGAACTCTACGATATCATCGCCGAACACAGCGGACAAAAGTACGACAAGATTTACAAGGATGCCGACCGCGATTATTGGATGACTTCGAAAGAAGCCTTGGAGTATGGCATGATTGACGAAATCCTGGAAAAAACCAAAAGCAACGTGTGATAACGGATAACATGCTTCGTGCGCGAGGGGGAGGACCCAATTATTTACATTTACAAACGTAAAGGGTCCTCTCTCCACACCTTGCATCCGTTCCGACACACCACCCGAACGAGCCGGATTCAACGGCCCGACAAAGTTTCTGAAAAAAACAAAGAAAAGCCATGTTAGCAGGGATTCTGACCCTTGTCATTTACAAACTGTTGCTCCTTCCCTCCTTGTGGGGGGTATTCCGGGATGCCGGCCGGAATCCATACCTTTCCATGGTCCCTTTCTACGGGGAATGGGTCTGGATCCGTATCCTCAAAGTGAAATGGTACGCTTACTTTCCCTTCCTTTTCTTCCCTTTCATCAATGTTTTCGTCTTCTGGCTGCTTTGCGTGGAAACCACTTACGGTTATAAACGCCGCAAAATACTGGAATGCTTGGCCGCCAGCGTTTTCTTCTTCCTCTATTTTCCTCACCTGGTTTTCCGTAACAAGGAAAAATACGTCTGCGCCAAGGATTTGCCCCCGGTCAAGAAGTCTTCGGCCCGGGAATGGTTCGACACGATTGTCTTCGCCTTGGTCGCCGTCCTGATTATCCATGCCTTCTATTTCAAAGGCTATGTGATTCCTTCCTCCTCGATGGAAAAATCGCTCAACGTGGGGGACTTCCTGTTCGTGAGCAAAACGGCCTACGGCCCGAGAATGCCTCAGACCGTGCTTTCTTTCCCCTTCGTCCAACACACCCTGCCCCTGACCAAGGACGTTCCCTCCTACCTCACCTGGATCGAGCTGCCCTACCACCGCATGCCGGGTTTCCGGAAAGTAAAACACAACGACGTAATCGTCTTCAATTTCCCGGACGGGGACACGGTTTCGAGCGTTTATCAAAGCAATATCAGCTATAACACCTTGGTCAAGGAAGTAGGCCGGGATAGAGTATGGAACGACAAGGCCCATTTCGGGAGGATTACCTACCGCCCTGTGGACCGCCGGGAAAATTTCGTGAAGCGCTGCATCGGCTTGCCGGGCGACAGCGTGGCCATCCGGGACCGGCAGGTTTACATCAACGGGCAAAAAGCCGAAAACCCCAAGAACCTGCAATTCAACTACAAGATTTACCCCTCGCCTACGGTTGTCAGCCACAAGACCTGGCGGGACATCGGTGTGTCGAAAGACGATTTGAGCATGCTTTTCATGCCTGGTTACGGCACGGTTCCTCTCACCGAAGAGATGCTGGACCGAGTGAGCCGGATTCCGGGCGTGCAAAAAGTGGAAGCCGTGATTGAACCCGCCGGCATGGGCGATGGAAGGCTCTTCCCTTACAGCCCCATCCTGTTCCCTTGGAACGTGGACAATTACGGTCCGGTTTACGTTCCCAAGAAAGGGGATGTGTTGCAACTTGACAGCAAAAGCATCGTCCTCTACGAACGCTTGATCCGCGTTTACGAAAACAACGATTTGCGCATCACACCCGAAGGCAGGATTTTCATCAACGGAGAAGAAACCGACACCTACACCTGCAAGATGGACTACTATTGGGCCATGGGCGACAACCGCCACAATTCGGCGGATTCCCGTTACTGGGGATTCGTTCCCGAAGACCACCTGGTTGGCAAGGCGTTCATTGTCTGGTTCTCCTGGGACAAGGATGCCGAAGGCTTGCAAAAAGTCCGCTGGGACAAAGTGATGCGGATTATCCGGTAAGATGCGGTTTTCATTGCAATTCCTATCCGTTTTCGTCCTCCTCTTTTTTTTTTGCGGAGGTGTTTGCCATGCCTACGGGCTGCAATCGCCTGCAGGCAAGGGGGGGGCATTGCCCCGGTATGGATACGGCCCGGATTCTCTTAAAAAACGCGGAAGAGCTTTTATCCCAAATCGGTCATTAGACTTTGGGGAGATTGCCCGCTTGTGTCATGCAGCATGCTTCTCGTCTAGCCGAAGGCGTAGCGGGCTACGTCGAGGCGTAGCGAGAATCAGGATGCGGACAGAGGCGGGCAAGATGCCCGAAAGCCTCACTTTCCCAATCAAAAACGGACTCGGCGTGTCTAATGACCGATTTGGGTTTATCCAAGGAGTTATACAACAGTGCCGCTACGATTTTGAACGAGGCGCTTTCGGCATATCAAAGCTGCGTTGAACCCGCCGACAGCAACTCCCGCTTGCTCTGCCAGATTCATTACCGCCTAGGCTATGCTTGGTATCATCTTGCCGACTACGAAAAAGCCCTCGCCTCTTTCTACGACATCATCAAGTTGGAACCCGTGGAAGACTATGCCTTGGCACAAGCCTACACAGGTATCACCAATGTGGCCAATGCCCGCAAGGATTCCGAAGCCGCCCTGCAAGCATCCCGAAAAATACTCGAAATCAACAAAAGGCTACAAGACAAGAGCATTGAACTTAGTTCCTACAACAATTTATCCAATACATACGCACAGAAGGGGGAATACGATTCGGCCCTTCTATTCCTGGAATATGCCTACGAACTCTCTTTCCGTATCCCTGACAACACCGACGGACGTATATCCATCATCCTCAACATGGCCAACGACTTGCAGATGATGCAACGTTTCGAGGAAGCCGAATACTACTATAAAAAAGGATTGAAGGAATTGGAAAACACGCAAAACCAATATATCCGCATACAATTCCAATACGGTCTGGGTTCGATGTACCTGAAACAAGGCCGGGACAAGGAAGGCCTCGGGCTGCTCCAATCCGCCTTGGACGAGGCCGAAAGCTTGCACCACCAACGGCTGGCACTCTACATCCACCGGAAATTAGGACAATACCATTATGAGGCCGGCCACTACAAGACAGCCTATGACCACCTTCGCAAAGAACAAATCCTGAACGACTCCATTTTCAGTATAGAAAACGAAAGGAACATCAACCGGATCAAGGCCGATTTCGACATCTACCAAATCGAGACCTCCAAACAGTTGCTGGAAAGGGACTTGGCTATCAGCAAAAACAAGTTGTTCCGCCGGAACCTCAATATCGCCATCCTCTCCCTCCTGACCCTTGGCGCCATCGGAAGCCTGGTGTTCATCATCCGCAGGCTCACCCTTCGAAACCAGGAATACCTCTCGCTGCACAACCAGTTCGACAGCCTGCAAAACCATATCGACCTCGAGAAACAGAAAATCAACGAACGCTTCCAATCCGAACTGGAGCTCAAGCACAAGGAGTTGACTACCAACGCTCTCCTCTTGGTCAAGTCGGAAGAAATCGCCGGAGACATCCTCGAAAACGTCAAACGCCTCAAAACGAGCCTGAAAGGGGGAAACGCCAAAGCCCTCCAAGAGATTGAGAACCTGGCACAGGAACTCTACATGGGGAAAGGCTGGGAAGAGTTCAGGCACAGTTTCGAACAAGTCAATTCCTCTTTTTACACGAACCTCGATGCCCGTTACCCGGGACTGACCCCCAGCGACCGGCGTTTTGCCGCCCTGCTGAGCTTAGGGCTGACCACCAAGGAAATCGCCCTGATGACCAACCGCTCCGTGCGCGGTGTGGAAACCTCCAAATTCCGTCTGAAGAAAAAAATGGGTCTGGATGCTTCCGAAAACCTGATCCAAGTCTTGATGGATTTAAAATAAACGGCAAGCCGAGCGCAGGACCGAACGAAGTTCGAGCTTTGCCGAAGCGCCGCGTTTATCGGAAACAAAGTTCAAAATAATATCCTCTCGCAATTTTCTCCGCCTCGGCAAAACAGGTAAGATACCCCTTTCCCGGTTCGTTTGGAAGAGGCTTTCAAGAATTTCAACATATTACAAATCATTATTTTATAACGCATGTTGTAGTTTTAGCGTATCTTTTTTCCCGACGGTTCGGGTTTTGACGAAATTTTCCCTGCCCCATGGTCCGTGAAAAATCCCTATTCTTGGGAAACCGATCCGCTCCGGAGACATCATCCGGCCATCCGGCCTGAGCGGCGGATTGATTCCTGGACCGGGAAGATCGGAACGAAAAGATTCCGACCATGCCGGGAACCCGAGGATTCCGGAAAAACGGATAAAACAAACCGGGAAACAGGTCCATCCCTGCATCCTGATCCCGTGGCCACCCAAGTAAGAAAACCAAAAATCAAAAAAAACAAGCTTATGAAAAAACATGCCATGCTTTGGACCCTTTGCATGAGCGTAGGACTGTTGTCCACCGCAAAGAGTCCCGCCCAGGAAACAGGTTTGGAACCTCCTTCCGACCTCCAGTACAGCCGGATTTGGGCCGACAGCATCCGGCTCAACTGGAACCCGCCCAGGATCGCAACGGAAACCGAGGACCCGAAGGCGAACGAATGGACCGAGTTGCCTTTGCAGCACACCGCCACTTACCGCCTGCCAGGCAACTACACGGGTATGCCACATCCCCGGAACCCGGCCTCGGACGGGACATACATCTATCTCAGCACATGGTCCTCCTCCGGAGCAGCCTCCACCTTCTACAAATACGACCTCTACGGGAACTTCGTGGAAACGGGCAAACCGTCAATTCCGACAGCATCGAGGTCTTGTTCCTGACCGACCTTGGCACCGAAACGCCCGAAACGCAAGGTTTCCAAATCTATGCTTCCGAAGGGACCATCCATATCCGGAACCAAAGCGGAAACGCCTACGATGTCCAGGTTTGGAGCACCGGAGGACAGAACATGGCCCGTTCCGCTTCCGTGACAAGGGAATTGTTGGATATTCCGATGCGGCATGCCGCCAGCGGGATTTACATGGTCTGCATCCAACAAGGGGACAAACTCTTGGTACAAAAGGTCCTTCTCCGGTAATTCCGGAGACTTGAGGCTGGAGGAGGCCGAGGGCCGTCCAACAGGAAAGAGGGTGTATCAAAATAGGGATTTGAAATAAATCTCAGGCGGTGTGTCAGAGTGAGTAAGATGCAAGGCGCTGAGAGCGAGAACGAAGGAGCGTACTGAAGTACGTGACTGAGTTCGAGACTCGAAAAACAGTGCAAACCGAGAGCCGAACCAAACCGATAGGTTTGAGTTTGGCCGAGGTGCAGCCTGTTTTCGGCGAAACCAAAGCAACGAAGCAGATTGCTCATTATGACACACCGCCTTTCCCTTTTTTTCTCCGTATCCTTGGTAAAGGATCAGCAAGACTTTTCCTGGCTTGCCGGCCGGAACGGACGGTATAGAGGCCATTGTCCCGGACTGGAAAGAACTTGGCAGTACGCAATATCCACAGGGAATGCACTTCCTCACGGATTGCCGTGAACAGCTTACAAACGCGAACCATATCAATGGAAATGCCTATTTTTGCTTGTTTCACGACACAATGGATTAAGTCCCCAAACATTCGCTCCGACCATACGAACAGATACAGAAAATACCGGGACGGAAGAGGGGGAAAAAAATTCAAGCCATGTTATACCCGATTGGAGTTCAAAACTTTGAGAGCATCCGCCAAGGCGGTTACGTCTATGTGGACAAGACAGCTTTGGTCCACCGCTTGGTCACGACAGGCAAATACTATTTTTTGAGCCGTCCCCGCCGCTTCGGCAAGAGCCTCTTGGTTTCGACCTTGGAAGCCTATTTCCAAGGGAAGAAAGAGCTTTTTACGGGGCTCGCTTTGGAGAAATTGGAAAAGGTGTGGAATTCTTATCCGATTCTACATCTGGATTTAAGCGGCAAGGAATACAATACCATGGATGACCTCGATGTCCGTTTGGACCGACATCTGAGCCAATGGGAGAACTCTTTTGGATTCGAGAAACGTTACCCGATGGCTGACGCCCGTTTTTCCGATATCATCGATGCGGCTTATGAAAAGACAGGCAAACCGGTCGTAATCCTGATCGACGAGTACGACAAGCCATTGTTGGACACGGCGGGCAACGAACCGCTGCGGGAAGCCTTCCGCAGCCGTTTGCAAGGCTTTTACAGTGTGATGAAGAGCCAGGACGGCAAGCTCCGCTTCGGCTTCCTGACCGGTGTCACCAAACTGGGCAAACTCAGCATCTTCAGCGGGCTCAACAACCTCAACGACATCTCGATGGATTACCGCTACGCGGATATCTGCGGCATTTCCGAGAGCGATTTGCATGCGTATTTTGACGGAAGCGTGCAGGAGATGGCCGATGCCAACCGGATGAGCAAGGAAGAATGTTATGCCAGGCTCAAGGACTATTACGACGGCTATCATTTCTGCGAGGAATCCGAAGACATCTACAATCCCTTCAGCCTGCTCAGCGCCCTCAACGGGCAAAGGTTCCGCGACTACTGGTACGAGACCGGTACGCCCACTTTCGTGGTCAAGTCCCTGCGGCAGGGCAAGTTCAACCTGGAAAACCTGACCTTGGACCGGGTTCCCTACTCCGCCTTGGGTGGAGTGAATGCCGATGATTCCGACCCGGTCCCGGTACTCTATCAGAGCGGTTACCTGACCATTAAAAGCTATGACGAACGTTGGCAGAGTTACAACTTGAAATATCCCAACAAAGAGGTGGAGCGCGGCTTCATGGAGTGCTTGGCCAAGACCTACGTCCCTTCAGCTTCTTACAATAGTCCTTTCTCCGTACAAAAGTTCGTGGAGGATTTCGAAAAAGGCGATGCCGAGGGCTTGATGAAACGTTTCGAGGCCTTCTTTGCCGATGCCGGTTACGAAATTGTCGGGGACGCGGAGCTGTACTTCCAGAACACCATGTACGTCATGTGTAAACTCATGGGGCAGTACGTGGAGGTGGAACGCCATACCAGCAACGGCCGCATGGACATCCTGGTCCAGACCGAAAAATACATCTACGTGATGGAGTTGAAGATGGACGCCAGCGCGAACGAAGCCTTGCAACAGATTGAAGACAAGGACTACGCCAAACCTTTCGCCGCCGACCCTCGGAAACTCTTCAAAATCGGAGTCGATTTTTCCAGTAAGACCCGACGGATTGAGGAATGGAAGATTGCATGAAAGGCTTCCGCCCCCTTATTCCGAGCCTCCAAAAAACGTAGAAACAGTTTAAAAGTAAAAACAATCCTTGACAAGGTGGTTTTGCAAACGAATGAACCCTTGCAGTAACACAAAAAAAGAAGCCATGTTATACCCGATTGGAGTTCAAAATTTTGAGAGCATCCGCCAAGGTGGTTACGTTTATGTGGACAAGACGGCCTTGGTTCACCGCTTGGTCACGACAGGCAAATACTATTTCCTGAGTCGCCCGCGCCGTTTCGGTAAGAGCCTTTTGGTTTCGACCTTGGAAGCCTATTTCCAAGGGAAGAAAGAGCTTTTTACGGGGCTCGCTTTGGAGAAATGGGAAAAGGTGTGGAATTCTTATCCGATTCTACATCTGGATTTAAGCGGCAAGGAATACAATACCATGGATGACCTCGATGTCCGTTTGGACCGACATCTGAGCCAATGGGAGAACTCTTTTGGATTCGAGAAACGTTACCCGATGGCTGACGCCCGTTTTTCCGATATCATCGATGCGGCTTATGAAAAGACAGGCAAACCGGTCGTAATCCTGATTGACGAGTACGACAATCCGTTGTTGGACACGGCGGGCAACGAACCGCTGCGGGAAGCCTTCCGTAGCCGCCTGCAAGGCTTTTACAGCGTGATGAAGAGCCAGGACGGCAAGCTCCGTTTCGGTTTCCTGACCGGGGTCACCAAATTAGGAAAGCTCAGTATTTTCAGCGGGCTCAACAACCTCAAGGACATCTCGATGGACCACCGTTATACGGACATCTGCGGCATTTCCGAAACCGACCTCCATGCCTATTTCGATGACAGCGTGCAGGAGATGGCGTCCACCAACGGGATGAGCAAGGAGGAATGCTACGCCCAACTCAAGGATTATTACGACGGCTACCATTTTTCGGCCAAATGTCCGGATATCTACAATCCTTTCAGTTTGTTGAGTGCGCTTGACCAACAGGAATTCAAGGATTACTGGTACGAGACCGGCACGCCCACTTTCGTAGTCAAGTCCCTGCGGCAGGGCAAATTCAACTTGGAAGATTTGACTTTGGAAGGAGTTCCCGCCTCCGCCCTCGGTGGGGTGAATGCCGACGATTCCGACCCTATCCCAGTCCTTTATCAGAGCGGTTATCTGACTATCCGCTCCTATGACGAAAGACGGCAACGGTATTCGTTGAAGTATCCCAACCAAGAAGTGGAACGCGGTTTCATGGAATGTTTGGCCAAGACCTACATCCCCACGGCCTCCTACTACAGTCCTTTCGATGTACAAAAGTTCGTGGATGATTTCGAGAACGGCGATGCCGAGGGGCTGATGCGACGCTTCGAGGCCTTCTTTGCCGATGCCAATTACGAAATCGTGGGCGGGGTCGAACTCTATTTCCAGAACACGATGTACGTCATGTGCAAGTTGATGGGGCAATTCGTGCAGGTGGAACGCCATACCAGCAACGGTCGCATGGACATCTTGGTCCAGACCGAAAAATACATCTACGTGATGGAGTTGAAGATGGACGCCAGCGCGGACGAGGCTTTGCAACAGATTGAAGACAAGGACTACGCCAAACCTTTCGCCGCCGACCCTCGGAAACTTTTCCGGATTGGAGTCAATTTCTCTTCCACCACGCGCCGTATCGAGGAGTGGAAAATCCAATAAGACGCAGTCCCGCCTATAAAAGCTGCACCTCCTTTAAAATAAAAAACATGCCGTGCGCGACAAAGCGAAAAGCTTCTCTGCACACGGCACTGTTTTTTTGAATCCGCCGGATTGTTTTTGAACCCGCTTGGTGCGGATTGCCGAGTTCCGCACGGTTTCTACCTTATACCACCCCTTATAGTCCTACATCACCAAGACCTTCCAGACCTGCTGGCCGGAGCGGACGATATAAAGGCCGTCGTTCCGGACCGGGATTTCCTTGCCGTGGCCTTGGTAAAGGAGCATGCCGGAAGGCGTGAAGACCGAGATTTCCCCCTCGATACCTTCGGTGTGGATGACATGTTCCTTGGCATAGACCTTGCCTTTCAGCTTGGCTTCCATGCTTTCGTTTGCCACACCGGGCTCGCGGTCGGCCCTCAGGCTGAAACGGACCGATGGCAGGCTTTCGTCTTCCGTGCTGCCGCTGTAGCCGGTGGCATAGGCGTAGGTAACTTCCCGTTGGTTGAAAGTCAGGATATTGCCAAGCCGGGTGCCGCCTTCCCATCCCGAGGCCTTGGCCAGGTCGAAGCTGTTATTGGCATCGAGCGTGATGTCGAGCCGGTTATCCTCCGGGTACAAACTCCGGAGTTCGGGGTTGCCCGACAAATCCAGACTCGTCAGCTGGTTGTTGTGGCAGTTCAAACTCGCCAAAGCAGTGCAGCCGCTCACATCCAAACTCGTCAATTCGTTATCGGTGCAGAACAACACCTCCAAAGACGTGCAGCCGCCCACATCCAAACTCGTCAATTCGTTATCGGTGCAGAACAACATCCCCAGAGACGTGCAGCCGCCCACGTCCAAGCGCGTCAATTCGTTAATGGAGCACTCCAAGTACGTCAAGCTCGTCAAGCCGCCCACGTCCAGACTCGTCAGCCGATTTTCGCGACAGACCAAATACTCCAGAGAGGTCAAGCCGCTCACGTCCAAACTCGTCAATTCATTCCTGCCGCAGTCCAATGTATCCAAAGCATAAAAATACCGGATGCCCTCCAAACTTGTAAGATCTTCAGAATAATTGATAGACAGTACCGTCACATTACCACATTCCTCCACCGACAAAGAACTATTTTCATCATTGTCGTAACCATCTACAATATTCCGGAACACCGCATCGGGGAAATGTTCCTCGTCGATGGGTACCGGATACGTCAGGCCGGGAGTCTGCCCCTGGGTTCTCTCAAGACCGGCCCAAAAGAACAGCCCGGCAAACAGGCTTCCTTTCACAATAAAGTCTCTTCGTTTCCTCTGTCGTCCCTGTCTCTTTCCTTTCTTTTTTCCTGATTGTCTTTTCTTAAAAAAAACGGGCATCGAATTGCTTGTCGCTGCCTGTCAAGGCGTCTTCCTTGTATTCCATGTCTCGTCGTTTGATGAATTTGTCCTTGAACCGCTAGTGCCGACCGAACAACCTCACATCCAATCGTTTGCACCGTTTCCCCAATATCTCTTGTCAAGAGATTTGCGCTCCTTTCATATCCCGTTTATAATCATCCGGTTGGCCCTGTCCACCGCGCTCGTGTCGAGCGTGGTGAGGTAGATTTGCGTGACCCGCTCCGAGCTGTGGCCCAAGCCGTCGCCAATCACCGAAACCGGCACCTCCTTGGCCCGGGCCAGGCTCGCCCACGAATGCCACGCGCAATACATTGTCAAGGGTTCCTTCAAGCCTAACCGCGTTCCTATCTCTTTCAGGCTTCGGTTTACCGCATACTGCCGGTTCCGGTAGACCGAACGGATATAAAAATCATTGTTTGCAATTTTGAGACCGCAAAAATCTCGAACCTTTCGATTAAGCCGATCGCCATACCAAGCTTGCTTGAGCATGGCCGAGGCGGAGAACCGGGCGGAACGAGTTCATGAACACCTTGAAAAATACTTGTGTCGTGGATAAACCCAAATCGGTCATTAGACTCGCCGAGTGTGTTTCCTGTTTTTGAAGAGGGATGCTTTTGTGCATCTTGTTCGCTTCTGTCCGCATCTTGCTCCTCGCTACGCCTCGACGTAGCCCGCTACGCCTTCGGCTAGGCGAGAAGCATGCTGCATGACATAAGCGGACAATCTACCCAAAGTCTAATGACCGATTTGGGATAAAGGAACGTGAAAACGAACAAATACCAAAGCCATCTTGCCTTTACCTGCAAGCACAATAGCAAAAACGAAGACCGGAAAAGGATCCCGGCCTCCCCAAAAAACTCCGTACACTTTTCAAGAATCAAGGTCGATGCCAAGAAACTGGCAGTCGAACAGGATACAAGACATCATAGGAAAAGTAATCGATTACCGCCCCTTCTGCTGCTGCTGCCGCTTCATCTGGCGTATCTCGCGGTTCTTCCGGCGCTCGGCCTTACGTTCCTCCTTGGTCCGGCGCGGGGTCGTCCCGTGCAGGAACTCCTGCCAATTGTCGAAATTGCGGCGGAAAACAATCCCCACGCCCTGCGTATACGAGTTGGCAGGCTTGGTCAAATCCTGGTCGTTGGAATGGTTGAAGCCCCGCAAGCGCAACTCCTCGGTGAACTTCCATTCCACATCCACGTCGCCCACCACCGTGTTGGCCCCCGCGTTGGCCCCTTGGCGGTCGGAAACTCCCAAGTTCCCGTTAATGACCAAGCGGTCGTCGAACAATTGGCCCGACATCGTGACCTCGAACTCGGAATTGGTATTGACATCGCCCGGCCGGTAATTCAAACCCAGATTGAAATCGGAAGTGAAATTGGATAAAAAGTTATTGAACTGGCTGAAAATGAAATCCGAAGAAGAGGTCAAAGCCGCGTTCCCCGCCGAAGCCGAAGAAGAACCTTCCACGGCCATGAAACTATTGAACATCAGAAGGGAAAACGTCTGGCGCAGCATTTCGTCCTCGTCGTCCTTCTTGATGACCGAGAAAAAGCGGTCGCGGGTATCCTCGTCGGTATTGATCAAATCAATGTCGAAACCAATGTCCGGGTTCATCAAATTCCCTGTCAAGACAATGATACTCTTGACATTGGCATTCTGTTTAAGCTGGCTTTCCTCCTCGGCGCTCACCCCCAAGGAAGCCAGAACCGGATACAAGCTCGCCTTGGTCTGGTACCCCGCCCGGATATTCACACGGGCATCGGCCATCGGACCAATCCAGGAAATGGTCCCCCCTTCTTCCAAATCAAATTTCCGGTTAATCAGGTTCACCATCGAAAAATCGAAAGTACCGCCCGCTATCGTGTAGGTACCGAAAAGCTGGGGATTCCCGCCCGGCATGTAAAGCCGCAGGACCCCGTCCCCGGTGGCTTGCAAATTGCCCGACATGGAGGTATTGTGGATGCCCACCTTGACCGCCAGACCGGGTGTGACGACAAGGTTCAAATCCAACGTCAGCTTGCCGTTCGGCTTATAACGGGCCTTGTTGCGCACATAAAAGCTTTCCAAGGGAATTTCTCCCGGCAAGGCATCGGGCTTCTTTTCCAGGAAAGTGATAAAGTTGGAACCTGTGTTCCCGCCCGCCGAAGAAAAATCGAAAGTGATGTCCGAATTGTCATCCACGCGGGCGTTCAGAAGCAAACTTATATCCGAAACCGGACCTTCGATACCCAAGGATCCCGTTGCAAAAACCGTCCCCCAAAACGGCATGTCGAGCGAACGCCCGGTATTCAAGGCCAACAAATTATTGAAATTCAAATCCAAATCAAGACGGATATCCTTGAAGTTCCGGTAAGCGATTTTCCCACCCAATTCGCCCCGGGTCTGGAAGAGGGGGTCGATGAAATTTCCCGAAAGGAACTCTATCCCTTCCGGGTTCAAACGGAAATCCAAATTGTTGAACACGTACCGGGTCTCCAAGACCGGAATCGTGGCCGCCAAGGAATCCGAACGGAATCGGGCATCGAAACGGAAATCGGGCAGACTCCCGCCAACCTGGAACTCCCCGTCCACATGCCCTTGCAAATCCTTGGCCACCGAACCCAAGATCCGGTTCATGAAAGCCACCGGCAAATGGGACGCAAATCCCTCGAATTCAAGCTTCTTTCCTTTCTTGGGATAGAAAGCCCCTTCCAAGGAGAAGGAGGTCCGGGGCGAAGCCAAACGGGAAACCGAATCCGGGCTAGGATTTTCCTTTATCTGCAAACGGGCCCGGACCGCATCCTCCCGGCTGAAAGAAGCGGAAAGTTCCGCCCATCCGTAAGGGGTTCCGTTGATTTGCATGTCGCCCAAAACCAAATCGGATTTGAAAAGGAATTGCTTGTAAAAATCCTTGATTTCTGCATACCCGTTGATTTCCCCGCCCATGTCCATGCCGGCCCGGCGCAGGAAATAGTCGAAATAAGAAATGTCGAACGCCGAGAAATCCAACCGGAGGGAGGACATCGGGTCACGGGACAAATCCCCGTTGATCCAGATACCGTCCGAGGAGTTTTCCGCGTACATCCCGAAGTTTTCAAAATGCAAGGAATCCTTGGCTATCAAGACATACCCCCCGGGGAAGTTCCGCCAAGCGTCCCGTCCCGTCCCGACCATGCAATCCGACAATCCCACACGGATCCTGTCTTGAGGCAGGAAATTGATTTTCCCTTCCAAGGAGGCCGTCTTGGATTTGGAACCGGAAACCGGAACGGAAGAAACGGAAGAGGAAGGCCCTGGCTGACCCTCGCCTCCCCAAGCAATCCGGTAATCCACCTCGTCCTTCTGTGTCCCGCCGACCCGGATTCCAAAATCGTCCAAGCGGATGCTGTCGTCCAAATAGAGGCTTCCCGTATATTCCTGGGCAAAAAAACCGCTGCTGTCCGACCGGGCATGCAGGCCGTTCCGCATCAAAGCCACGCTCCCGCTCTGTATATAAGGCAAATCCACATCCAAAGCCAGCTGGCACAAACGGGAATTGTAGGCGAGCTCCGCTTCCATGCCCAAAGGAAGGCTCCAAGCCGGGAAAAAGACTGCCAGCAGGGAGTCCGGATTCGACAAGCGGAGGCTCAACTCGAATTCAGGATACAAGGAAGTGGAATCCCGGACCGGCACCTTTTCCACCCTCTCCGGCAGGTAATAAGCCAAAAAACGCTCCAATTCCTTGCCGGTGGCGCTTATGTTCCAAATACCCCGGGCATCCAAATCCAACAAATCCGAACGCACCCGGACTTGTTTTCCCACCGAACCGGCATGGGCCACACTGACGGAAAGACTGTCCAAAGAATAAACCGCACCCAAACGCTGGATTTTGGTGTCCTGCAGCAAGACATCCCCATAAATGGCAAACGCCTCGTTCCCCCTGTGGTCCACGCTCACGCGAGTCCGGGCCGCGAAATATCCGGTATCCCCCATCAGATGCAAGGGGGTCAAATTGATATTGCGCAAATCCAGATTGTAACGGGTCCGGGAGGAATCGGAACGGAAATCCACGATACCGGCCAGGTCGAAATCGAAATCAGGATCATGGCAAACCATATTCCCGGCAAAAAAATCCTTTTCCATGAAGAGGTCGAAATACAGAGGATACAATCTCCGCCCGGCAAATTCCAAGCACTGCACCTTACCGTCCAAATCATAGGTCATCGAGGAGAAATCCCTGCCGAATAACGAAAAACGGGTTTGCAAATCGAAATCCCCAAGCAAATCTTCTTTCCGGAGCATCTGTCCCAAACCCACGTTCCTGGCTTGCAGCTCGCCTTGCATGTACACGCGCCCCTGGGTACTGTCTTTGCTATGGTTCACGAAACGGAGGTCCCCCAAATTGGTCTGCAAACGCAAATCGGCTTCAAACCTCTTGAAACTCCCGGAGAAGGTCCCGGACAAATCCACATCGGTCAAAGGGTGCAGGACCGGAGGGACTTGCCAGCCGAAAGCCTGGAAAAGCGCCATGTTTTCCAAATCGTTCCGGTTGGTTTTCAACTGGCCTAAGGAAAGGTCCCATTCCCCTTCCTTGCCGGTCCCGATGTTTTCCATCAAGACTTTGCCGTCCAAGCGGGTCGAATCCCCGGTGGAGAGGTTGAGGGACTGGACATCGAGGCGGGAAATGGGGCCCCGGAAACGGGAAGACAGGCGGAGCTTGGCCGAAAGACCTTCCAAGGCCGGTACGAAACGGGCCAAATCGGAAAGGGCCAGTTCGGTAGAAGATTGAATGTTCCCGCCCAACCGTACTTCTTCCACAAAGTTCTTGTAGCGTTTCCAGTCCTTGGCCTTGAAATCCAAATCCAAGGAAAGCCGGCTCTCCGGTGTCCGTATACGGGTGGAGGTGTAACGCATCCGCCCCTTGTCCACAAAGACCTGGGAAGAGAAATCCTTGATGACCATGCCCGATTTCTCCTCACCTTCCAAATGGTCTATCTTGGCCATCACGACCCCGCAACGGGTATAGAAGTTCCGGGCTTCCAGTTGCACCTTTTCCAAGGCCACGTGCTTGAAATCAACTTGCCCGGCAGGTTTGGCCGGAACATCTTCGGCATCGTAGAGGAAACGGCCGTCTTCCACCCGCATATTCTCGATAATGAACGCTTTGCGTAAAGAGGTATCTTTCTTGGGCCGGGCGGCGATCTTGGCCAGCACGCGCTTGAAATCGGATTGGGAATCCCCCTCGTAGCGCCGGATGATGATTTGGGGATTGCGGAGCGCCGCCGACTGCAAAGCGATCTTTTTGGCGTTGAAAGTGGCCAAAACGGCATCGGCCTGTTCGATATATACCGTCGGATTGCTTTGTTTATCAAGAATCTGTATTCCTCTCAAGGTAGCACTCCGTTTCCAAAAGTTGATATCGGCTCCCACCACGCTGACCTCGCAGGCCATGTAATCGCTCAAAAAAACGGCGGCTTTGTCGGCAAGGAATTTCTGGAAAAAAGGGGTATGGATCAAGCCGCCCGCCAACAGCACCACCAACAGGATGGCCAGCAAGAAATAACCCAATACCTTACGTGCTATTTTGAACGCTTTCTTCAATTTTCCGTACTTTTGCGGGTCGCCCGGCATTCTTGCAAAGTTACACCAAGTTCGGGGATTTTCCCGAACCGGGAACAGGTTCGGGACCGGTCCCGACAAGGACCGGAGCCCCAAGAACCTTGCCGGGTTACGGCCCGTAAACAAACCACCATGGCATATATCCTTGCTATCGAATCTTCCTGCGACGACACTTCCGCCGCGGTCCTGCAAGACGACCTCTTGCTTTCCAATCTGATTGCCAGCCAGAAAGTGCATGAAATGTACGGGGGAGTGGTCCCCGAACTGGCTTCACGGGCCCATATGCAAAACATTGTCCCGGTCGTGGATTCGGCCTTGAAAACCGCCGGCATCGGCAAACACCAGCTCGACGCGATTGCCTTCACGCGGGGCCCCGGCCTGCTCGGTTCCCTCCTCGTGGGGGTGTCTTTCGCCAAGGCCTTGTCGCTTTCGCTGCACATTCCCTTGGTGGAAGTGAACCATTTGGAAGCCCATGTGCTTTCCCATTTCCTGCGCACGCCCCAATACCACCATGCACCGTCCTTTCCTTACCTCTGCCTCTTGGTTTCGGGAGGACACACCCAGATTCTCCGGGTGGACAGCCCTTCGGATTTCACCGTGTTGGGGGGAACCATCGACGATGCGGCGGGGGAATGTATCGACAAAGCAGCCAAAATCATGGGATTAGGATACCCGGGAGGTCCGATCATAGACCGATTGGCCAAAGAGGGGGACCCTTCAGCTTTCAAGATTGCCCGCCCCCGGATTGCCGGGCTGGATTTCAGCTTCAGCGGGCTCAAGACGTCTTTCTTGTATCTGGTCCGGGACAAGCTCAAAGAAAATCCGGATTTCATCCAACAGAACCTCAACGATTTGTGCGCTTCCGTACAGACGGCGGTCATCGACAACCTGATGGAAAAATTAGTACTGGCAGCCAAACAGACCGGTATCCGGCAAGTGGCCATCGGGGGCGGGGTTTCGGCTAACTCCCTGCTCCGGAGCCGCATGGAGCAAGGCCAAGGGAAATACGGATGGGAGGCTTTTGTCCCGCCTTTCTCGTTCACGACCGACAACGCCGCCATGGTCGGCATGGCCGGTTTCTTCAAATTCCAGGAAAAACGTTTCTGCTCCCTCGATGCCGTGCCTTACGCCCGGGGGTAAAACGGAGTGGAATTGGGATTTTTCGCTATCTTTGAGGGCATCGCCCTCGAAGATAGGATGCGGTCGGCAATGAAGATCGAACAAGTTCGGCTCTGCCCTCGGCTTGCACTAACTTAGAAGGCTTCGCCCTCTAAGACAGGAAACACCATGAAACGAAATGCACCCATGAAACTCCTTGCCGGGTTCGCCCTTGCATGTATTCCTTGGCAATCGAGCCAAGGCCAGGACTACCCCGACCCGGCCAGTCCCAAAGACAATTCCGTTCTTGCCGCAGGTCCTACCTTGAAGGTGGCCGTGACCGAGAACAACGTCTACCGGATCAGCTTTGAAAACCTGCAAAACCAAGGCTTGGTGAACCAATCCGTTCCCTCCAGCCAGATTGCCCTGTTCGGGAACAAAGCCGGGATGTTGCCCGTCCTCAATCTTCCCGGTACCTACGACGACCTCAGCCCGCTCCCTATCCGGATGGAAGACGGCGGGGACGGTTCTTTCGACCCGGGCGACTACTTCCTTTTCTTGGGCGAATCACCCCATGTCTGGACATACGATGCCGCTAACGGCTTCCTGCACCAGACCAACTATTACAGCGATACCACTTTCTATTTCGTTTCGGCGAACGCCAGCTTCGAACACCGGATCCAGACCCTCCAGTCACCGGCTTCGGCATCGCTCCAGATAGACCGCTCCATGGAACATGTCCACCACGAAAACGACTTGAGCAACCTTTGCTCGGGCAGTGTCCATTGGCTGGGCGAAAGTTTCACCTACTCAGGTCAAAGCCGGACCATCACGCTCGCCACACCCGACCCCGTGGCGGGGACAGAGGCCAGCCTTTTCGTCCAGACCTCCGTCCAGACCAATACCGGCACCGCCTCTTTCTCGGTTTCGGCCGGAGGACAATCTTTCCAGCTTTCCCATTCATCGCGCACCGGACAGGACCACAGTGACCCATGCTCGGATTTCGAAAGCACGACCCAAAGCATCAGCATCCCGGGCAGCCAGACCCCCATCGTGTTCGACTTCCAAAAAAACTCGGCAGCCAGCAACGGCTATCTCGACCAAATCAGCCTGGTTTACACGCGCTCCCTGAATTTCCAAAACGGAGCCTTGTTCTTCCGCAACCCCGAAGCCATCGGCAACACGGCACGTTTCAACATCCAATCCTCTGCCTCCATCGTGGTCTGGGACATCAGCGACGTCTACCATATCCGCCAAGCCGTCCTGAGCCAAAGCGGGAACACCCGTTCGTTCACGGCCCCGGCCGATACCACCCTGCATGAGTACGTGGCCTTCAACCCGGCATCCTGCCCGGCTCCCATCATCAAGGGAAGGGTCGAAATCCAGAACCTGCATGCAAACGCCAACATCGAGTATATCGTGGTGACCCACCCCGCCTTTGCGAGCCAGGCCGAAGAGGTGGCCCGGATGCACCAGGAACGCGACGGATATTCGGTCCTGGTAGCCACCACCGAACAAGTTTACAACGAATTTTCCTCGGGGGCCAAGGACCCTTCGGCCATCCGGATGCTGGCCAAACGGATTTGGGAGAAATCGGACAGCCTCCACCGCCCTCGTTACCTCTTGCTTTTCGGCGCCGCATCCTACGACTACAAAGGGCGCCTGGGTAGCGTTTCGGATTACGTACCCACATTCCAAGCCTATTTCAATCTTAATGAAGGCGGCGGCGACCCTGTCGAGGACAATTTCGCTTTCATGGAAGAAAACGAGGGATACGAACTGGGTAGCCTCTATGGAGGAACTTCGTCTTACTCAAAACACGGCGACATCGACATCGCCGTGGGCCGGCTTCCGGTCCGCAGTACCGCGGATGCGGATATCGTGACCGAGAAAATCGATATTTATTCCAGTCCCGGATACCTTTCCGATGCCCGCAACCCCAACCTGCCCGGCAACTTCGGCGACTGGCGGAACGAACTGGTCTTTGTCACGGACGACGGCTACGAAGATGGAATGGAAAGGAGTATCCTGACCAACGACTGGCCTGCCACCCGCAACCCGGCTTTCCACGTGAACAAGCTGTACAGCGATGCCTACGAACGTACCACCTCCGCCACTTCCACCCGGGCCATCGGCTTGGAAAACGATATCCGGACCGCCATCGAGGAAGGCAGTTTTTTCATTGGTTATTACGGGCATAGCGGATGGGATGCCTGGTCCGACGAACGAATCCTTTCCACCGACATCATCAACCAGCTCAGCCAAAGCTATTCTTTCCCTATCATGATGTCCTCCTCCTGCACCTTCGGGTATTTCGACTATGTGAACCGGACTTCGGCCGCCGAATTGCTGATGTTGCGGGAGCATGGAGGAAGCATTGCCACGATTACGACGTCCCGCACCGCTTACACCTCCTCCATTGAAACCATCCACCGATTGTTCGTGCAGCAAGCCATCGACAAGACCGGCGGACACATGCCTACCATCGGGGACGCCTTCCTGTACGCCAAACAGAACCATCGCGGCGACCCCCAACGTTTTGTCCTGTTGGGCGATCCCGGGCTGAAGACTGCCCTGCCCCGTTACGAGGTAAAAACCTTGCGTGTGAACGGGACCGATGTCACCACCATGGCCGACACGAGTATCTTCGACGAACCCTATCCCGGGCTGGACACGCTCAAAGCCCTTTTCCCCGTCACTATCGAAGGCTGCGTCACCGACCATGAAGGGAATATCGTGGAAGATTTCAACGGGACCCTGGTTACCAAGGTTTACGACAAAACCGTCACCGAATCCACCTTGGGGCTCTACAACTCCAGGAACGGCAGATACAACACGGCTATTTCTTACAACGTCCAGAACAGCATCCTTTTCCAAGGCTATTCCGAAGTGAAGGACGGACGGTTCAGCCTCAGCTTCATCGTGCCCAAAGACATCCAGTACAATTACGGGAACGGGAAAATCAGTTATTACGCCTATTCGGACAATACCGATGCCAACGGCAGTTTCGACGGCATCGTGGTGGGCGGTTTCAATCCGGAAGCGGTCCTGGACACCAATCCGCCCGTGGTGGACCTCTATATCAACCGCGACAACTACATTCCCGGAACCGTCGGGGATTCGCCCTACCTCTATGCTGAAATCAGCGACAATTTCGGCATCAACACCACCGGTACCGGCATCGGCCACGACATGACCTTGATAATCGACGAGGATGCCAGCAACCCGATTGTGGTCAACAACCAGTTCCGTTACAATTCAGGAAGTTACACGGAAGGAACCCTCTCCTACCCCTTGAGCGGATTGTCGGAAGGCCGGCATACGGCCCAATTGAAAGTCTGGAACATCAACAACATTTCGACCACCGAAACCATCGAATTCCATATCGGGAAGACGGATGAAGCCCGTATTTTCGAAATCCGGGCGATTCCCAACCCGGTCCGGGGCGATTACGTGGATATTTATTTCAACCATAACGGTTACGGAGGCGGCATCGAGCGTTGTGAAATCAATATCTTCAGCATGCAAGGTGCCAGGATGGCCAGTTTCGACTACCCGGTGGACGACATTTCCGGCTATTCCATCGGCCCGATCCGTTGGGAAATCGGAAGGTCGAGCGTAGGCCGTGTCCAGTCGGGCATGTACATCTGCCATGTCCGCGCCCACCATGTGGACGGGGAAATCAGCCACAAGACCGTCAAAATCGTGGTAATCCGGTAACGCTTGATTTCGAAGCCCGAAAAAAGAGGGTGACCCAAAAGTCAGCTTTCCCAAAGAGAATCCGCGCTAAAATGTGTTCTAATTGAGGATTCTTTGTCGCAAAATCATCTTTTGAGCCACCCTCTTGCAAGAAATGCCAAAGGAAGCGGAACCTCAGGCCTGCGGGCTTAGAACCTCCCCGAACAGGGTTGCCGGGGAACAAGACAGGACTTTCAGCTGTAGATAATCGCCGACCTTGTGCACCATGCTTCCATCGGGCAGAATCCCGTTGTCGAAAACAACGACCTTGTTCTGCGAGGTCCGCCCGAAATACTGAGGCGCCCCGGTGGCTTGCGAGGTCTTTTTCTTGGATTCACCCTCCACGAGGATTTCGAAGACCTTTCCGACATCCCGCCGGTTGCTCTCCTGCGAAAGTTCCTGCTGCAGGGCAATGATTTCGTTGAGCCTCCGAAGCTTCACCTCTTCCGGCACATCGTCGGGATAGTGCCGGGAAGCGAAAGTTCCGGGCCGCTCGGAATACTTGAACATGAAAGCCGAGTCGTAGCCCACTTCCCGCATCAGGCTCAAAGTCTCCCGATGGTCTTCTTCGGTTTCGCCACAAAAACCGGCAATGATGTCGGTGGAAATGCCGCAATCGGGCATCGCCGCCCGGATGGCCCGGATTCTTTCAAGATACCAATCGCGGTCGTATTTGCGGTTCATTTTCTTGAGCATGGCCGAGCTCCCCGACTGGACCGGCAAATGAATCGCCTTGCAGATGTTGGGATACTCCGCCATGACGGAAATCAACTCATCCGACAAATCCTTGGGATGGGAAGTAGAAAAGCGGACCCGTAACAGAGGGCTGATGGAAGCCACCTGACGCATGAGACCGGCAAAATCCAGCTCTCCTGCCTTATAAGAATTGACATTCTGCCCCAAAAGGGTCACCTCCCGGTAACCTTGCCGGAACAAGGATTCCGCCTCTTCCACAATGGTCCGGGCATCCCGGCTCCTCTCCTTGCCCCGCGTATAAGGCACCACGCAGTAGGCGCAATAGTTCTGGCAACCGCGCATGATGGAGATGAAGGCCGATATGTTGTTCGAGCCCAGACGCACCGGAGGAATGTCCTGGTAGGTTTCCTCTTCGGAAAGCAAGACATCGATGCCCTTCTGCCCGGCTTCCACCTCGGAAAGCAGGCGCGGCAGGCTGCGGTAAGCATCGGGGCCGACCACCAAGTCGATGGAGAGTTCCGAACGCAGCAAATCGTCCTTGAGGCGTTCGGCCATGCACCCCACAAGCCCCAGCTTCATGCCGGGACGTTTTTTCTTCAGGGCGGAAAACTCTTTGAGACGGTTGAACACCCGCTGTTCGGCGTGTTCCCGGATGGAACAGGTGTTGACCAGAATCAAATCCGCCTGGGAATAATCCGGAACGAGGTCGTATTGCGGCTGCAAGATGGATGCCAGGATTTCGGAATCGGCAAAATTCATCTGGCAACCATAGGTTTCGATGAACAATCGGGCTTTCATGGCTTGATGCGGTTAGGGACTTTTTAAGAAGCTGTTTAAAATTTCTTACAATCCTGAAAAGGCTGAATTTTCAGAGACCGGTTTCAAGACCGGGCCCATCGGAGTTGGTTCGAATCCGATTGGCCCGGCTCATCCATAAAAAAAGCGGGGCCGAAATGAACCCCGCTCTTTCTTACATCGCATTGTTTTCTGCCTTGGTTTGCAGTTGCTGGATGTAAATGGCCTTTAGTTTGCGTTCCCGGGCTACAACAGAGGGTTTGGTGTACTTTTGACGGTTCCTCAACTCCCTTACCACACCTGTTTTCTCAAATTTCCTTTTGAGTTTCTTCAAGGCGCGTTCGATGTTTTCGCCTTCTTTTACAGGAACAATGATCATACTAAATACCTTTTCCTTTCTTAAAAAGTTAATAATTATTTAATTCCCAACGCCTTCCCAAAACACAAGACGGCAATGGGCTACAAAAGTAGATTTTTTTTTGCAATTTAAGAAATTTGCGCTAATTTTGCACCCTCGTTCCACTGCGGTACAGGAAGTCTGTTTCCCCCGCAAGAACACAAGGTCTCGTGGCCGAGAGGTTAGGCACTGGTCTGCAAAACCACTTACAGCAGTTCGAATCTGCTCGAGACCTCAACAAAGAAACGTCAAGCAGTCCGACAAGTTTCCCGGCGTTGAAAGATTCCAGTCCTTCTTTCAACGCTTTTTTTATGTCCTCCATTCCTGCCGGGCGAACCGGTTCCGGCCCAAGCCCGGCCTTGACCGCCTTGGACGCCCCACAAAAAAGCCTTTCTTTGCCATATCGGTAACACCCCTGTAAATACATTAAATCCAACATGTTGCAGGAATTCCATCCTACTTTTTGTCGACTAGGCCCGTCTATCCGATATGGTGGAAAAAAGGACACGGGCTTGCGGTCGAAACCTCCCAACCCGGTTTCCCGGTTTCGGTTCCAAGCACAAGCCCGCGTTCCTCCTTTACCGGACTTCCTCCCTGGAAACTCCGTTTCCGTTTGCCTCTGCGCTCGGCTTTCGCTATCTTTGACTGTCGGCGAAGATAGGATGCGCCTCGGCATAGTCAAACCGGAAACTCCGTTTCCGTTTGCCTCTACGCTCGGCTTTCGCTATCTTTGCAATAGATACACGTCTGCCGTATGAAACACCCAATCCATCCAGAAAGCGCCCGAACAGGAAAAACAGCAAAACATTCGCCCCGGAGATGGATTCTCCTCACTTTTTCCCTTGCCCTTTCCTGTTGCATTTCCAACCTGGATGCCAAAACTTTTGCTCTGCATTGGTCCCCGACTGGAATCCAGTCCACGCCTCAGCTTGAAAACAATGCGGAAAACCAGCCTGCCATCCTAAACAGTTTCCAAAACGGACACCAACCCTCCATCGACAGTCTTTTCGGCCAACGGACCGAAATCCGTTTCCAATTCATCGCCACCGACCCGGCCCAAGCGGAAGCCATCGGCCGTATCGTCTCCATCGACCACCGGAAAGACTCCCTGTACACGGCTTATGCCAACCGCCAAGAAATGCAAGCCTTCCTGAAGGCCGGGTACCGGATTGCCCGGCGGCTGGAACCCGGTACGGGTCACCACGAATCAACAACGGGCAGGGCTGCCGAGGAAAAACCAGCCTCCAAAGCCATCACCATGGCAAACAGCGTGGAGGAAATGAGCGGCTGGGACCGTTACCCCACTTATCCGGTTTACTTGGAAATGATGCAAACTTTCGCCGCCCGGTATCCCGGCATCTGCCGCTTGGACACCATCGGCCTCTCGGTCAACCAACGCCTGATCCTCTGCCTCAAAATCTCAGACCAGGTGATGCAGGACGAAGCCGAGCCGGAATTCTTCTATTCCTCCTCCATCCACGGGGACGAACTCACCGGCTTCATCCTCATGCTCCGCTTGGCCGACCATCTCCTCAAAGGCTACGGGACCGACACAGAAGCCACACGATTGGTTGACGGTATGCAGATTTACATCAACCCCTTGGCCAATCCCGACGGGGCCTATGCCGCCTCCGACCTGGACGTTTCCGGGGCGACCCGCTACAACGCCCGCTTTGTGGACCTGAACCGCAATTATCCCGATTTCTGGAGCGGCACCCCCTCCGGAATCCAACAAGAGAACCTCGCCATGATGGACTACCTGTCCAAACACGATTTCACGATGTCGGTCAACCTGCACGGAGGTTCGGATGTGCTGAACTTCCCCTGGGACGGCTTCCGTTCCTCCCAACGCCGCCACGCCGATTACGACTGGTGGTGCCAAGTCTCGCAGCGCTACGTGGACAGCTGCCGCCGGGTCGATCCTTCGGCCTACCGGGACGTGAACGCCCAAGGTTATATCCACGGGGGAGATTGGTACGTGGTCCACAATGGCCGCCAAGACTATGTGAACGTTTACCACCACTGCCGGGAACAGACCTTGGAAATCTCGGTGGTCAAAACCCCGGACGCCGCGCAGCTGCCTTCGTTTTGGGAAACCAACCACCGCTCCTTGATCAACTATATGAAGGAAGCAACCTATGGCATACGAGGCATCGTGACCGATTCCCTTTCGGGCGAACCCCTCCGGGCTTTCATCCAAGTGGAAGGCCACGACCGGGACAGCTCCCAAATCCATAGTTCGGCCATCCACGGGGGATATTTCCGGCCTATCGCCGCCGGGACGTACGATTTGAGATTTTCCGCGCCGGGCTATCACGAAAAAATCATAGAAAACATCGAGGTCCGGGATTTCACGTCCCAGATACAAGATGTACGCCTCTCGCCCCGCAGCCCTGAAAGCCTGCCATCCGATACTGCCGCCAACCAACCCCTGGAAGAATTTCAAAAACAAAAAAACATATACCGTTTGTACCCGAACCCGGCTTCCCAGCAAGTCCATGTGGAGTCAAAAAACGGATTTTGCCTGAAAGCCCTCTACCGGGCAGCCGACGGGAAAAAAGTCCTTGGCTTCCCTGAGACCCGGATGCAAACGGCCCGAACCCTGGAAACCAGCAATTTGACCGAGGGCCTTTATATCTTGGAAATAAAAGGGATGAACGGAGAAACCACCCGTCTCCGCTTCGTGAAACAATAGGTAGCCGAATCCATCCAAAAAGAAGACAAACGCATGCAAATCACTTTCCTCTGCAACGGAAAAACCGAGGACACCTACCTGAAAGAGGGCATTGCGGTGTTTGAACAACGTATCCGCCGCTATATCCCCTACCAAAACGAAACCATCCCCGCCTTGAAAGGCACAAAGAACTTGCCCGTAGCACAACAGAAACAAAAAGAATTCGATGCCATGCGGAAATGGTTCGAAAAATCCGATTGCGTAATCCTTCTCGACGAACATGGCAAAGAGTTCAGCTCCATGGAGTTCGCTTCTTTCCTGCAAGGAAAAATGAACGCCGGAGTCCGCCACCTGATGTTCGTCACCGGCGGGCCTTACGGTTTCGCGCCCGAAGCCTACGCCTCGGCATCGCACAAAATCTCCCTCTCCAAAATGACCTTCTCCCACCAAATGATCCGCCTGTTGTTCACCGAACAACTCTACCGGGCCTTCTCCATCCTCAACCACGAACCCTACCACAACGAATAGCGGAAATCCATCCGCCCACATCATCAGATAGGCGGCAATCGCAAGGCTGGTCTGGTTCCAGCGACAAGTAGCGGGGACCAAATCCCGTTTAGGCCGGACCTGGACGGCAAATTTTAGAAGCCTCAAGCCCCCTCTTCCCGGGCCATTTTGAGGAAAACCGAAGGCGGCATGCCCGTCAAATCCTTGAATGCATTGACAAAAGTAGTATTTGACTTATAACCGACGCTTTCCGCAATGGCTTTAACCCAAATCGGTCATTAGACTTTGGGGAGATTGCCCGCTTGTGTCATGCAGCATGCTTCTCGCCTAGCCGAAGGCGTAGCGGGCTACGTCGAGGCGTAGCGAGAATCAGGATGCGGACAGAGGCGGGCAAGATGCCCGAAAGCCTCACTTTCCCAATCAAAAACGGACTCGGCGTGTCTAATGACCGATTTGGGTTTAATCGTATAGTTCCCGTAATTCTTCCGGTCGGCCAATCGGGCACGGGCCGTGCGGATCCGGTACACGTTCAAGTAGGCGTTGAAATTTTTCCGGTAGTGTTCGTTGATAACCTGCGAAACATATTTGCTGTTGGAATTGACCAAGGACGCCAACTTGCCCAAACTGAAATCGGTATCGCAATAGACATCCTCCCTCTCCATTACATTCCTGATAGCTTCCAGCAAAGCCCTCTTCTGGGCAGGGGCCAAACCCGGCCTTGCCTTGTCGGTTCCCTCTTCGCCGATATCCTCTTTGGGTTCCGTAACCATCCCGGTCACCTCCGCCCTGGACTGCCGCAAACTTTTCCCCGTCCCCGTTTCTCCAGTTCCCGTTTTCCCTTCCGGGGGAAACCTTCCGACCCGGATTCCTCCGTTACGGTCTCCCGGATTTCCCCCTCCCCGCTCCAATCCGAAAGGAAGGATTCCCATCCATCCTCCGGCTCCGACCTCCCGGTTTCTTTCGATTTCCGCTCCGAATCCATGGACTCACGGTTCATACCGTACAAGCTCCGATAGGCAGCCTCCAAGCGCCTTTTCTGGGAAAACACGACACCGAACAGCAAGGCAAGCACCAGGAATCCGGCCGCAATGCCGCCTATCGCCCCCCACTGCATCCGGATCATGCGCTGCTTCTTTGCCGATTCTCCTTGCAAAGCGGCTATCACCGCATTCATCTCACGCATCTCGGCAATCGACTGGGCATGTTTTATCCTGTTGAATTCCTTCATGTTGAAAACCGAGTCTGAAAGAGCCAGATACTCTGCCTTGCATGCCAAGGACTTTTCCGTGTCCCCCATGCGGTCATAGACTTTCGAGCAAGCCTCCAAGGCCGAAATCGACAAATAATCCCATCCGTTGCCACGGGAAAGCGCCAAGCATTTCCGGATGTAGAACAAACTCGAATCCATGTTTCCCAACTCGAACCAAGCCTTGTAAAGCTCCTCGTAGGAAGAAGCCTCATAACGGGAATCCAGTTTCCGGGAAAGCGGAATCAGACGGTGGAAGACCGGAACGGCCTCGGCATATTTTTCCTGGTTCACGAAGTCCAAACCGTAACAAAGCAAGTCCATATAAGCCTGTAAGGTATCACCCGGCTTCAAGAGTTGCCGGGAAAGGCCGTAATATTTGTGGAAATTATCCCGCTGTCCCGAAAGGCTGCACGCACCCGAAAGATTAATCAAAATGCTGTAATCCCGACCCGGCCTGGGATACTGCTTGCTCCATTCATAAGCCTTTTCATAATAATAGATGCCGGTCTCGTAATCGAGGAACGTACAATAGACGCTGCCGATTTTAAGGTAAATGTCAGGCAAATGGCTCTTATCGACCAAGGTCTCGCAAACCCGCAGAGCTTCCCCGTAGCAGGAAAAAGCCTGGGTATAATCACCTTGACGGTACCAGGCATCGCCCATTTTCATCCAGCTCAAGACACAGTACTGCTTGGAAGACTCGTCCAAATCGTTCCGGTAACGGCCTGTCGCGATGGAGTACAAGGCAATGGCCGTATCCGAGCCTTCCGGGAAACGCTCGGCAAGACGAATCACATCGGGCATGGCCAAACGGTTGGCCCGTTCAAAGAAAGTATCGATATGGAAGGATTCTTCTTTGGCCCGCAAAGGCATGGAATCGGCCCGGACCAATGAGACTTCCGGCAACAAGCACAATAAGATTCCGTAAAAAAGTCCAGCCCTTCATCGGTTCGAACTTGAATCATCCGGGCAAAAATAGGCACAAAATCCATACAAAAAAAAACGGCGTACCGGGACGGGCATCCTGCCCGTCCCGGTACGCCTTCCGGAAAAAACAAAAACTTTAACAAATTACCGCACTACCGACACCTTGAAAGTCCGGCTCTTGCCGTCCAAGGTCACTTGCAGGAGGTACATGCCGTTCTCCAAGCCTTCCACGTTCAGGACGTTGCTGGCCGAACGGGTTTGTTTTTCCATCACCAAACGGCCCGAAAGGTCGTACAGCCGCATCATGGCAGGAGTAGCATCCAGCAGGTCCACATGCAGCTCGGTCGAAACCGGATTGGGGTAAACGGCAGCCTCGATACGCCCGCTTTCCTCGTTGGCGGCATCCAGCCATTCCTTGAGGTCGATGCGGTAGCCGAAACGTTCTATTCCACGAATACCGTAGCCCACGATATTCCAAGTGGTGAAAGACCCGAAAGACAAGTCTAAGCTTGCACTTGCCATCAACGGGCAACTGATTGGCGAGTGGTT
>CALUNB010000016.1 GCA_944321885.1 uncultured Bacteroidales bacterium
GGCTTCTTCGCTAAGAACATACTTGACTGTTTGGAAAGGAAGAAGTTACACTATATCGTGGCCTGCCGGTTCAACAAACACTACCAGCCACTTTGAATCAGGTATATAGTCATCCCTTAAAAAGGCCATTTTTGCGAGATATTGTTCTGATACAGTATCTCGCAGATTTATCAAAGACTTTTATTCATTAAAATGCTTAATCACAATAGACAAAGATGTTTCTATGGGGTGACTATTTATCCACTTTTACGGGACAGTAGTGTTTTAATACCAAGAAACACGAATAAAGTACCAGAATATTTTCGACTGTTGAGCAAGATTTGAAGAAAACAACAACGAAGCCAGCTTCAATCCAAGAGGTATTCCGAACGCAAAAGATCCGAGGGAGCCACGGCTAACTGCTCCTTGTCCATGCCTCGCCTTTCCATGACCTTCCCCATGCCGAGCAGGTTGAAATCCCCTATTTTGCGCGGTTTGGATAACTCGATGCCGAACTGTTTCTTGTATATCACGTAAATCAGCTCCGAGCAATACATCTTGCCATTGCCGAACTTGAAACTCCAGTCGTAGGCTTGCCCTAAATACTGCTTGTACTGAATTTTGAGCGGCTTTTCAAGCACCCTTCGGCTGAGCACATGCTTAAAACGCCCTTTATCGCACCATTGCTGCAAGGGCGTAAGCTTCACCGGCCCGGTAGCCTCCAACACGTACCATTTCCCTTGCTTCTCCACCAGAATGCCACAATGTGTATAGACCGAGCCGGTTGCCAATGCAACCAAAGGCGACTGGGCAGACTTCGATATCTGGAAAAGCAAATCGCCTTCCTTCAACTCGATGTCGTCCACCCGGCTGAGAGAAAGATAAAGCACGAAACCTGCCACCGATAGCAGAGCTATAGCAATCAGAAATATTTTCAAGAACTTTTTCATAATCAATGCTTCGACAATTTTTAGCCGTCAATTAAACAAAGGTAGAGCCAACCGGAAAGTGCAATTTTACAAAAAGAATCTGAAGAACTCCCTCTTTGGGGTAGAGAAGCCCGCAGATTCCGATTACCAATGCAACTGGGAAGTGCAAAGATAGGAACCTTTCGATTAAGCCGAGCGCCATGCCAAGCTTGCTTGTGCATGGCCGAGGCGGAGAACCGAGCGGAGCGAGCTCATGAACACCTTGGAACCCTTTTCGCCGTGAATAAAGCTGCGCGAAAGCGAAGGAATGCCGTTTGGAGGTGTCGAACCCCAACCTCTCCCTGGGCTTTCAAACCTTGCAACAAGCTCAAAAAAAGTGACGGATTTAGAAAATGATGTCTCCTAGTTCCGGTCTGAAAACGGGCGAAACCGATAATACCTTGGTTGGTAACGAAAGGGGCAAAGAATAAAAATATGTAGGGATAGCGGATTATGGGGCGCGAGAAGCCCGTGTCAAAAAGAAACAAAACAAACAGATTTACAAACAGTTTTGCACATCTAAAAAAAATCTAGCGATTTAGTAATAAATTTATTAGTAACAAGAATATTACTAATCCATGAAAAAGACATGTAAACTAAACTTTACCAGGTTCCGCCCATGAGTTTTCACACATCAAACCCAAAATTATTCGTTTTGCATAATTCGAATAGAATAATTCTTTTGGCATAAGCAACTGCAAGCCGAGACACCGCGTTTATCCAAAACGAAGTTTCACCTCTTACTCCAACTCCCGGCGTTCCCCTTCGCAAATGCCCACCGTGGCGGCCATGACTGAGGCCAAGGACACGAAACCGCAGACCAGGAACTGTCCCCAAGGCAGAAGCAGGGCGGCGGCGAAAGGCAGGCCGATACCCATCACGAACCCCACATTCCGGTTCACATAGCTCACGCTTTCACGCACTTGCAGATAACGACGCTCAATCGTGTAGTCCACAAAGGAAAAGCCGTAGAAATAGGCCGAGCTGAGGAAAAGCAAGAAAGGGGAAACCAAGCCCACCAAGGGAATAAACGACACCAGCATCAAAATAAAGGAAACCAAAAGCTGGAAAAAAGTGTTCCGAAGCGCAATCAAGATGCCCCGGAGCATTTCGCGCAAGAAACGCCCGAGCCGGAAAGGATAGTCCTTGCCCGTCAAAGCCGTCTCGGTTCGCTCGCTAAGCCAAGAAAAAACCGGGGAAAGCACAATCAGGACCAGATAACCGCCCACGGAAACGAACAACAGGAAATAGCCAATCCGCAACAAAAGTTTGAACACAAAGGCCACGACCCCCCCCGCATTCTGCAACCAGGAAATATGCCCGACCCAATCGGTAATGCCTTGCCGGATCCATTCCTCCACCGGATTGCCGAGCCAAGCCACCAACCAGCCGCCCAACAAGAAAAACAACAACCAAGCCAGGATGGGGAACACCATGAACCACGCGAAACGCGAGGCAAACAACATCTTGAACGCCAAACCGTAAGACTTGACACCCCGCCCGAATTCCTTGAAAAAATTCCGTTTTTCCATGAAACAACCGATTCTTGACAATCCGGAAAACCGATAAGACAACTCCTCAACTTTGCCGCCCCAATCCACCTGAACGAAACAACCACACAGCTCCACGGACCAGCGTCCCGGACTTACCGCCGCCTTTCCAGCAAAACCACGCTTTCCACATGGTCGGTATGCGGGAACATGTCTACCGCCGCCACGCGCAGTACACGGTACTTGGCATCCATCCGCTGCAAATCCCGCGCCTGCGTGGCCGAATTGCAGCTTACATAAACGAGCCTTTGCAAACGTTCCCCGAACAGCGCATCATCCATCAAGCATTCCACCACCTTCTCGTGCATCCCTTCCCGAGGAGGGTCGGTGATAACCACATCCGGCACGCCATGCTCCTGTACGAAACCCGCATTGAACACCGCCGCCATGTCCCCGGCAAAGAAAGAAGTATTGGGAATCCCGTTCAAAGAAGAGTTGACACGGGCATCCCGGACTGCATCCTCCACGTACTCGATTCCGACCACCTTCTTGGCCATCCTCGCCACATAGTTGGCAATCGTACCGGTTCCCGTATAAAGATCGTAGACCACCTCATCCTCCTGGATTCCGGCAAAATCCGCCACCAAACGGTAAAGCCGCGCCGCCTGCTGGCTGTTGGTCTGGTAAAACGACTTCGGCCCGACCCGGAACTTCAATTCCTCTTCATCCGAACGGTAAGCCGGCATCCTCATCGTGATAAACGGCTCGCCTGCAAACAAACGCATCTCCAAGTCAGCCATGCTGTCGTTGCTCTTGGTGTTGACCGCATACATCAGACTCTTGATACAAGGAAATGCTTCGGCGACCCGCCGCATCAAAAGCTCGAAAGCCGGAACAGGTTCCGCCCCGATGACGAACACGAGCATGAACTCTCCCGAAGGCGTATTGCGAATCATCAAATTCCGCATGAAACCCTGCCGGGCACGCACATCGTAAAAAGTCAATCCCAGTTCCTGAGCCGTTTTCTTGACAAAAAGCCGGATTTCGTTGGAAGGTTCCGCTTGGAGCCAACAATGTTGCAAATCGAGAACTTTGTCGAATTTCCCGGCCAAATGGAAACCCAAACCCTGACGGTCGGCCTCGCTCATCGCCTCTCCCGAAACCACTTCCTCGTTGCTGAGCCAACGCTTCACGGCAAAAGTGAACTCCAGCTTGTTCCGATAATACCGGTTGGCTTCCGCCCCCAAAATAGGAAAATCCGATGGCAACGCCACCTTGCCGATACGTTCCAGATTGTCACGCACTTGCGCTTGCTTCTGCCGCAACTGCTCCTGATATTGCAGATGCTGCCACTTGCAACCGCCGCAAAGCCCGAAATGCTCGCAAAAAGGTTCCTGCCGCAAAGGGGAAGCCTCCTTCAAATGCTGGATCCGCCCCTGCATATAACCCGATTTTTGGCGGATGACCTCCACATCGGCCAAATCCCCCGGAGCCGAGTACGAGACGAAAAGGACCTTCCCGTCCACATGCGCCAAGGAGTTACCCTCGGCGGCAGCTTTTTCTATACGTATATCCGGCAGGATCCGGTTAGGTTCGTTTTTTCGCTTACGGCTCATGGAATCAGGCAAGCTTCTCAGTTCCGGGAGAGTAAAGCCGGAACCCGTGTAAAAAAACAGCCTCTCAACTTTCCTCTCAGGCTTGGGATTCAGTAAACGTCTTGATCTGCTGGTTCATCGTATCGACGAACTTCTGCATCTGGCCCTTGATCATGGCGCCCATGACCATGTTGACGCCCACTTCGGCTTCCACCTGGGAAACGAAATCCCCTTGGGAACCAGGCGTGAAATGGAAAGCCAAAGTGAAATTGAAGGGGGAACCTTCATCGGAAGTGATGACCACCAAGGAGGGTTCCACCTTTTGGGCAATCCGCATGCTGATTTGGGCCATCCCGCCCACATTGAACGAACAAGTGTTTTCCGTGGCCGTCCAACCCTGTACCTGCGAAGGCATCATGCCTCCCAATTCCGAAAAATTGGAAATGCGGCGATAAGCCAGTCCCGGATCGCCCTTCACTTGTAATTTATTGCTGCTGACTTTCATCCTCGTCGAATTTTGAAGTTACGCGTCAGCAGGCACCCCCACGGTCTGCCGACCATTTGCCAGGGTCTTGCCGCCATTCACGGAGCGATTCGATTTCGGCGCGGTTCAAAATATCCAAATTGACGGCACATTCAATCAAATCATTGTAATTGGTCAAAGTGTACAAAGGCACCTTCGCCTGCTCGAAATTCTTGGTCGCCACGTCCAAACCATAGGTGAACACGGCTAACATGGCGTTGACCACGCAACCATGGGCGCGCAAGGCATCCACGGCCAACAAGCTGCTTTTCCCGGTGGAAACCAAGTCTTCCACCACCACGACCGACTTCCCGGATTCGATTTCTCCTTCAATCTGGTTCCCCATGCCATGGTTCTTGGCTTCGGAACGCACATACACGAAAGGAAGCCCCAATTCCTGGGCCACCAGGACCCCTTGCGGAATCCCGCCCGTGGCTACGCCGGCAATGGCATCGACCGGCCCAATCTGGCTCTCCACGATTTTGACGAACTCCTGCCGGATGAAATTCCGCACATGTGGATAGGACAAGGTTATCCGGTTATCGCAATAAATAGGCGATTTACGACCGGACGCCCACGTGAAAGGTTCTTTGTTGTTCAGTTTCACGGCACGAATCTGCAACAAGAATTTTGCCATTTCCATGCTGGCCTCACGTTTGGCCGCACTTGCTAAATTCAACATAAATGTATTCTAAAATTGTTTTCCTGCTTTCCAATTCTGGAAATCTGGCAAAAATAGGCATTCTAAGCATGCCTGACAAGTCTTTGAATCCAATCCGGATTTAACATTTTGAAATTAATGCCTTTGTTTTTTCCACAACGACCCGGTACGATTCCAGGACAAAAGCCGGGTCCGGAACGTATGCCAAGCCGGGAAGTTTCGTAATTTCGCGCCGTTTCCGGGTTTTCCGCGACCCCGACCGGGAACCATCGGACACGGGCCGCTTTTGCCAAACCAAACACGACACCATGGAATTCTTCCTCTCCCCCTCCCTGCTTTCGGCCGACTTCGCCAACCTGCAACGCGATGTGGAAATGCTCAACGCATCCCAAGCCGACTGGTTCCACCTCGACATCATGGACGGCCTGTTCGTTCCCAACATCACTTTCGGGCAACCGGTGGTCAAGGCCCTCAAGAAATATGCCCGCAAACCCCTCGACGTACACTTGATGATCATGGAGCCTGACCGCTATATCCAAGACTTCAAGGAAGCTGGCGCGGATATCCTGACCGTGCATGAAGAGGCTTGCCGCCACCTGAACCGGACCGTGTCCGAAATCAAGAAAGCGGGCATGAAAGCCGGGGTATCGCTCAACCCGCACACACCGGTAAGCATGCTCGAAAACATCATCGAGTACATCGACTTAGTCCTGATTATGAGTGTCAACCCAGGATTCGGCGGTCAAAAATTCATCGAAAACGCATACCGGAAGATTGAAGAAACGGCCCGCCTCAAAGAAAAATACAACCGCAACCTGATTATCGAAGTGGACGGAGGCGTGAGCTTGGAAAACACGCCCAAACTGGTGGCCTGCGGAGCCAACGCCTTGGTGGCAGGCAGCGCGGTCTTCTCGGCTCCCGACCCGGCAAAACGGATTGCGGAATTCAAAGCACTGTAACCCAGCCCGGGACCTCCTTGAATACCCTTAGGACTCCGACTTCTTTTTTAGTCGGTATCCGGCCCCATGGCTCGAGGAACGGTGCAGCAAAGCCCGGCCGTTAGAACTCCAGCTTCTTCGATTTGTATTCGAAGGTGTACCCGATACCGACCGTGATCATTTCCCGGAATTGGACCTTGGGCCCGTGATCCACCCCCTCGGAATCGACCCAGGACACCTTGTCGTCGTATTTGAGCGAGGTCCCGATAGTGGCCTTGAAAACCTTGTTCACCTTCATTTCCAACTGCAAGTTCCAATCCACGACAACATTCCCGAAATCCCGGTCGTAAGGCGTGAAGAAATTGGCATCGGTCTTCAATTTCATGTTCTTCCAAAACGCCCACTCCAAAGCCGTGGTCAGGGTCATACCGATTTCAAAATTGACCGTTTGCCCGGAATCGACCCCGAAAGCCCCCCTGTCGGACAAGAAAGGGTCGTTCACAATCGTGGTACGGCCGCTGGCCGGTGCAAGATATACTGACAAAAGCCCCCCTAACTTGTACTCCATACCGACGGAAGTATTCAAATAAGCCGGAGCCAAGAAGTTGGAAATGTATTCCTCGTCCCCCACATTGGCATAACCCCGGCCATACTGGGTCTGGAATTCCACATAGGCCGTATAAAAGAAACGTCCGCCAGGGATGGCATAACCGTAACGGGAGGAAACCAAAAGATTGTCGACCGTCTTGTTGAGCCCGTCCGAACGGGTGTAGAGCAGACCGTACTCGGTATTCAGCTTGGTTTCCCATTTATGGCCGCCCCGGCGGTAGGCCAAATCCATCTGGATTTTGCCGCTCCCCGAAATGGAACTTTCGCCCCCGGCCGCCCAATGGGTCAAGGACGTCTGCGCCAGGTTGACCCCTCCGCTGAAATTGAAAGCCCAACGGGTCACGGAATCCTTGGGATTGATAAGCGGCTTGCGGGCCCGTTTGAGTGGCCGGGTCTCCTGGGGTACGATGGAACCGATTTCGGGTTCCAAGCTTTTGAGTTGCTGGAAACGATAGGATTCCCTCCGCCTGCGCAACAATGCCGTATCCCGGATGTTTCGGAAACTGAACATGTTCTTTATCTGGCTGAAAGGCTCATAAGGGTCGATGCCCCAGCGCGAACCGTACATCCGGTTCCGAATCAAATCCTCGCAAGCAGTATCGTAAAGCGGGGCGCGTTTCAACAAGAAAGTATCGAGTTGCCAAACCGGATAAACCAAAAGGTCCCAACGGACCATGGACTCCGGCTTCCCGTACAAGACCCGGCGCAACAAATCTTCTTCGGAATCCTCCGCCAAGACGAGCAAATTCGTATCCATCAAATAGTGGCGGATACAAGGATTCTCAGGTCCGGCACACGACAAGGGCAAAAAAGGTTTCTTCCAGCCAAACCCGGTAGAAGCCGGCAGCAAGGCAGGCCACAGGCAAAAAAGAGATAAGGAAACAAAAAGTAACAACTTCTTTCCCATGGCAATGTATACCTGTTTTTTTATAAGGACACGCAAAATTACGAAAAACAGGAAATTATGCAAATGTTTTGCTGCAGTCCCAGGCTTCGCTATCTTTGCGGTCTCCAATGTAAAGTCCATGTCCCTGACCTCCTACCCCATACGCCCCGGTTTCCTGTTCTTTGCCGGCCCGTGCAGCGCCGAAAGCTTGGAACAATTGCAGACCGTGGCTGCTTTCCTTTGCCGGTGGAACCAAGAGAATCCCTTGAAAGTAAAAGTCTTGCGTGCCGGTGCATGGAAGCCCAGGACCCGGCCCGGTGAATTCGAAGGAAGGGGCGAAGAGGCTCTTGCCTGGTTGGCGGAAGTCAAACAGGAATGGAAGATAGCCGTAGGTACGGAAGTTGCCAACGCCAAGCATGTGGAAGCCTGCCTGAAGCATGGCATCGACATGGTATGGACCGGAGCCAGGACCACGGCCAATCCTTTCCTCATGCAGGAAATCGCCTCTGCTTTGGAAGGTTGCAGCTTACCGGTCTATATCAAGAATCCCATCAGTCCGGACCTGGGGCTTTGGAGCGGCGGAGTGGAACGGATCGCCCGCAAAAGCAAGGGAAAAATCGGTTGCATCCACCGGGGGTTCGGCCTCTACAATCCGGAACCCTACCGGAACGCGCCGCTTTGGGAATTGGCGGTCGAAATGAAACGCCTCTACCCGGATTTACCCCTTTTGTGCGACCCCAGCCATATCGGGGGCAAACGGGAGTACTTGGCAGAAATCTCGCAAACCGCCCTCGATTTGGAAATGGACGGCCTGATGCTCGAACTCCATCCCGAACCAGACAAGGCGCTGAGCGATGCCAAACAACAAATCGATTTTCCCGGATTCGAGGAACTGGTTTCAAAATGGGTCTTCAAGCACAAGGAAGGCAATTCCAGCCGGATGACCCAAATCCGCTGCATCCTGGACGAAATCGATGACGAACTGATCCAACTCTTGGGCCGTCGCATGCGTTTGGTTCAAGAAATAGGGAATCTCAAAAAGGACGCGAATCTCTCCGTTTTGCAACTGGACCGTTGGAACGCCGTGGTTGAAAGGGCTTTGTCCCAAGCCCGCCAACAAGGTTTGGACGAGAACTTCGTCCGCAGCCTGCTCCATTGCATCCATGCGGAGGCCTTGCGCCTGCAACGGGACATCGTAAACAAACCTTTCGATTAAGCCGAACGCCATGCCAAGCTTGCTTGAGCCTGGCCGAGGCGGAGAACCGAGCGGAGCGAGCTCATGAACGCCTTGAAAACATTTGCGCCGTGAATAAAGGAACGTGTAAACGAACCTTTTCAAGATTGTAAGAAATTTTAAACAGCTTCTCAATCCCAATCCTCGTCCCAATCCATACTCTTGAACTCGTCGATTTCCCGTCGTTCGCGTTTGGTCGGACGCCCGGTCCGGGGATCACGGCGCTCGAAGGAAGGCGCCCGCTGCAAAGCCAGTTTTTCCTTTTCTTCCGGAGCCGTCACATCCAAAGCGAATTCAGGCACCTTGGCGGCCCCGACCCGGTTTTTGGGAAAATCCAACACCCGGTAGGAAAGCACCACTCCGTGGCGGTTCAAATTGAGCACATCCCCTACCTTGACCTCCTTGGCTGCTTTCACAATGTCATCTCCAATCCGGATGCGCCCCAAACGGCAGGCTTCGGAAGCTTCCGTCCGGGTCTTGAAAAGACGGATGGACCAAAGGTATTTATCGATTCGCATGGTATGGTATTCTGTTGTTCCGTCCCAACACCGGTAACGTGTCAGAATGGGTAATTGGGCTTCGCCGATGCCCCTTCGTCTCGGCCATGCCCAAGCAAAGGAACGGCTTGCCATGGCGCTCGGCTTAATCGGGGCGTTGGGCTTCGCCGATGCCCCTTCGTCTCGGCCATGCCCAAGCAAAGGAACGGCTTGCCATGGCGCTCGGCTTAATCGGGGCGTTGGGCTTCGCCGATGCCCCTTCGTCTCGGCCATGCCCAAGCAAAGGAACGGCTTGCCATGGCGCTCGGCTTAATCGGGGCGTTGGGCTTCGCCGATGCCCCTTCGTCTCGGCCATGCCCAAGCAAAGGAACGGCTTGCCATGGCGCTCGGCTTAATCGGGGCGTTGACTTCACCGAAAACAAGCAGCACCCCGGTTTACTCTACTTTTCCCGGAAATACACTTTCACCGGCACACCCGTGAAATCCCAAAGGCTCCGCAACTGGTTTTCCACAAAGCGTTTATACGGTTCCTTGACATATTGGGGCAAGTTGCAAAAGAACACGAAAGCCGGATATGGGGTCGGCAACTGGGTCAGATATTTGATTTTGACGATTTTACCCTTGTGGATAGGCGGGGGCGTCTGTTTCAGGATTGGCAACAACTGCCCGTTGAGCTCGGAGGTAGGAATACGGCGGCTCCGGTTGTCGAACACCTCCTTCACCCTTTCCATGACCCGGTAAATCCGCTGCTTGTTGATGACCGAAGTGAAAACCACCGGAATATCGTTGTCGGGGGCCAAACGGCTCAAAATCCCAGCCTCAAACTCCTTGAGCGTATTGTTACCCTTTTCAATCAAATCCCATTTGTTGACCACGACCACGACCCCTTTGTTGTTCCGGCGGCAAAGCCCGAAAAGGTTCAAATCCTGGGATTCCAGACCTGCCGAAGCATCCAGCATCAGCACGCAGACATCGCTGTTCTCGATGGCGCGTATGGAACGCATGACCGAATAAAACTCGATGTCTTCCTTGACCTTCTGCTTGCGGCGGACCCCGGCGGTATCCACCAAATAAAAGTCGAAACCGAAACGGTTGTAGCGTGTGAAAATCGTATCACGCGTGGTCCCGGCAATCGGAGTCACAATATGACGATCTTCACCAATGAAAGCATTGATAATGGATGATTTACCCACATTCGGCCGTCCGATGATCGTGACCCGGGGCAGTCCCTCCAGCACCACATCCTGCTCTTCCTGCATATCTTTGACCACCTCGTCCAACAAATCCCCGGTCCCGGCCCCGTTCACCGCCGAAAGCGGATAAACACGTTCGAAGCCCAAGGAATAAAACTCGGCCATCGCATATTCCTTGTCCGAAGTATCAATCTTGTTTACCACCAAAAAGACCGGCTTGGAAGTCCGGCGCAACAAATCGGCCACGTCCTCGTCCATCGAGGTCAAGCCCATCATGCCGTCCACCAAGAAAAGGATGATGTCGGCCTCGTCAATCGCCAACTGCACCTGCTTGCGGATTTCCTTGTTGAAATGGTCGTCATCATCCAAAAGGTATCCTCCGGTATCAATGACAGAAAACTCCTTGCCGTTCCAATCCCCCACCCCGTAATTACGGTCGCGGGTCACACCGCTCACTTCGTCCACAATGGCGGTACGGGTCTGGGTCAAACGGTTGAAAAGCGTGGACTTCCCCACATTGGGCCTGCCGACAATGGCTACGATATTGCGCATGGTCTCAAATTTACGAACGTTCAAAACCCCCGGATGTCCTTTCCAAGGGTCGAAACAAAATTAAACAAACCGGATGCCGGACCTTACATACATGGAACAGCGTTTTGGGTATCGCCAGGCATGCCTTTATGCTAAAAAAGGCTTGCACAAAGTTCTTTTGAGCAAGCCTTTCTGTTGCGGGGGCAGGGTTCGAACCTGCGACCTCCGGGTTATGAGCCCGACGAGCTACCACTGCTCTACCCCGCGATATCGGACTGCAAAGGTACTGCTTTTTTTCAAAATTCCAAACATCCGTGATTTTTTTGATGCCATTTTGCCCCCCAAAGCAACCCGCAAGCCCTGTCACGCCTCGGAACGAAGCTTGAAATAACGCCCGTATGTCAACATCCGCCATCCCCATTCCAAAGGTCCGAAGCGAAAGACGGAAAGCCAAGCCCGGCTCAACAACATTTGAACGATAAAGACAAGGAAAACAATTCCCTCCACCTGTGCCAATCCCAGGCTCGCCCCCAATCCCAAACCGATACCATAAAACAAAAACATGCCGATAAGGGATTGGCCGATATAGTTGCTCAATGCCATCCTGCCCGGAGCCGCGAACCAAGAGAAGATTTTCCATTGGGGACGACGCAGGAACAGCAGGCAAATCCCCGCCACATAGGAAAAACCGAGCGGGAAGACACTGACAAAATAAAGGAGGGAATGCAAAGTCGTCCCCCAAACTTGGTGGTTCAAAGCGCTCCAAGCATAAAGCAAGGAAAGCGGAAAACCCACCCCAAAACCGTAACGGAACACCTTCCTAAGCCAAGCCTTGCGGATCGCCAAATCGGCATAGACCCGGTTCCGTCCCAAGTAGAAACCGATGAGGAACAAACCGAGAACCTTGAAATAGCGGTTGCCGTCGATGAATTCCTGAACCCGGACCAAAGCTCCTTGAATAAGGAACTGGAACACTTCGCCGTAATCCTTGGCATCGCGCAACCAATAGGCAAAATTCGCCTCGGTAATGCCGAACTCCGCACACCAATGCTGCTGCCAACGGACCACCGGCGCCGAAAGGGAGAAATGACCCCATTCCTGCATCCCGTCCACCAAGACCGGCAGGAAAAGCAAAGCAAAAGCCCACGCCAACAATTTCTTATCGGACAGACGGCGGAACAAGGGCAGCAACAGCCCCAAAAGAGCATAGAGCATCAGGATGTCGCCGCTCCAGATAAACATCAAATGCAGGAAACCAATGAAAATCAATACGCCCATCCGGCGGTAAAAGACCTTGAAACCGTCCACGCCCTTTTTCTCCGCATTCGACAAGATAATAGAAAAGCCAATGCCGAACAGCAAGGAAAAGATGGTGTAGAACTTCCCGTCGATGAAAAGGTATTGCAGGAAACGGACCACGCGGTCGAGTCCATACGTCGGCATGGCCTCCACCGCACTCGCGTTCAAGAAAGTATAAAGCGAAAATTCAGGGAAATTGGCAAGGGCGATGCCCAGCAGGGCGAAACCCCGCAAGGCATCGAGAATCACAAAACGTTGGGAGGAACGTACCGGGGCCGCAGGGCCAAGGGCAGGTTTCATGGCAGTTTCGCGTTTTTCCTTTGTTCGATACGACAATCCGCCGGAGCCTTGATGTTCTCGTCTAAAGTCACGGACCCGATGGAGTCGGCCACGATATAGCCCGACATGGGGTTCTTGATATTGGTGATGCTGCCCCGGATGTCGGCCTTCACGGTGCTGTACTCGAAAGCACGGTCGCAATCCGGCCCGAAAGTGCAGTTTTCCAGCACCAAGTCATGGGCATAGCACAAGGGCTGCTCCCCGGTGATGTGGCAATTGACCAAACGGAGGTTCTTCGAATGCCATCCCAGGTACTCGCCGTTCAGGACGGAATCGTAAATCGTCACGTTTTCCACTTCCCAGAAGGCATCCTTGGTCGTGATGCGGGCATTACGGATTTCCACATCCTTCACATATTGGAACACGTACTTGCTGTCGCTTTCCAAGCCGTCCACCCGGATACCGCGGCTGAACATGAAAGGATAGGTTCCCCCGTGAAGGGTCAGATTCTTGATATCCAATCTCTGACAACGCCAGAAAACCTCATCGGCATCGTTCATCAGGACGTTCTCGATTTCAATGTCCGTCATTTCGCGAAACATCTTCGGAGCATCGATACGGGTGTCCTTCATCTTCAAATGGTCGCAATACCAAAGGGCCGAACGCCCTCCTACGTCGAAGAAACAGCGGTCGATTTTGAAGCCGTGCACATGCCAGAAGGGATAGTTGCCCTCAAAGCGGCAGTTCACCGCCTCGATGTTGCTGCATTCCTTGATGGCAGATTCCCCTGCCCGTATCGTGACATTCTCCAAATAAAGGTCGTGGGAGGCGAAAAGCGGGCGCTCCCCGCCAAATTCCTTGTTGATGATTCGTTCCATGGGAAGTTTCGTGTTTTCGTCCATTTTTAAAAGCAAAACAAATGGTTTTCAAAATCCTGCGAAGCCGGATTAACGGATTACTTGCCTAATTTGTCGTACTCGGAATCGCTGACCGCTTCCAGCCATTCGGTGGAGGTCTTTTCTCCGGGGACTTCAAAAGCGAGGTGGGCGAACCAGCTGTCGGCGGCCGCTCCGTGCCAATGCTTTACATTGGCCGGGATATGAATCACATCGCCCGGAAGCATCTGCACGGCAGGCTTGCCTTCTTCCTGGTACCAACCTTTCCCGGCCACGCACACGAGCATCTGTCCTCCGCCTTTGGCGGCATGGTGGATATGCCAGTTGTTGCGGCAACGCGGTTCAAAGGTGACGTTGGAAAAAGGAACCTGGGCATCCGAAACCCGTGCCAAATAGCTGTTACCGATAAAATACTGGGCGTAAGCGGTGTTCGGTTCCCCAATCGGGAAAATCATTTCCTGTTGGAACGCGGCTTTCCCGTTATCGTCCGGCACATCCTCTGCCCAAACATCCTTGGCCAGACGGAAAGCGCCCCAGGCATTGGGCCAACCGGCATAGAAAGCGATATGGGTCAACATTTCGGAGATTTCCGTGCGGGTCACACCGTTCTGTTTGGCGAATTGTAAATGATGGGTCAAGGAAGCATCGATGATACCCTTGCCAATCAAGGTGGAAACCGTAATCATGCTGCGGTCGTGCGGGCTGAGGCCGGGACGGTTCCAAACCTCCCCGAAAAGCACGTCGTCATTCAATTCCGCGAATTTCGGGGCAAATTCCCCCAACTGCACATGTCCGGCAGTCTGCGTAATCTTTTCTTGTGCCATGATATGTCCTAAATTTAAGGTTGATACCAAGAAGGATAGAAGCAAGATTTTCGTTTTCATTATAATAGGTTTTAAAGTGTTTGGACCCGAAAGGGGCTGAACCGGATTGGATTAGCGATTTCCCGCAAAGGGGAAACGACCAAAAAAAATTTCCAGCCCCTCTAATTAACTTCAGAACAATTGTTTGTTCCGCCAAAAATCCTCATGAACAAGGAATCCCCCGGATACTTGCCTGTGTGGTAGAGGAAAAGCCTTGCATCACAACCTCCTGATAATCTTTGCCGGAACCCCTGCCACCACGGTGTTTGCCGGGATGTCCTTGGTCACCACCGCGCCCGCCCCGACCACGGCATTGTCCCCGATATGCACGCCTTGGAGTATCGTGGCGTTGGAACCGACCCAGACGTTCTTACCCAGGACAATCGGCGCGGGATAGGTCATTTTCCGCTTTTCGGGTTCCATGAAATGGTTGAGCGTGGCGAACACCACGTTATGGCCAATCTGGCAACCGTCACCGAGGGTCACGCCCCCGTGGTCCTGGAAATGACAGCAGGCATTGATGAAAACGCCTTCGCCCACCGAGATGTTCTTCCCGAAATCCGTATAAAACGGAGGGAACACACGGAACGTGGAGGGAACCGGCTTGCCGAAAAGTTCCGAGAGAAGCGCCCGGGTTTCCTCCGGATCATGAAATGCCGTGTTCAAACGGAACGTGATCCGCCTCGCCTCCTGGCTCATTTCGTCCATAAAACGATGTATCTCTTCCGTATCGAGCGGTTTTCCTGTCTTCACGAATTCCTGGAAGGTTTCGAGTGTCATGTCTTTTTGTTTTTTCGGATGAACCAAGGCCATCCATGCCCGCCTCATTCCCTGGAGGGGGGGGCGTCCTTCGGGTCCCACCGGAATCCAAGGCTAAACCCCTTCTTTCAGTTTGCAAAAGTAAACGCAGGTAACGGGTGGAACCCTAAACAAATTACGGATGATTATACCCCATTTACGGAATGTCCCGGACCGGACTCACGCCTTTCCCACCTTTCTTGCCAAAGGAATCAACAACCTATCTACCAACTCCTTCATGTCCTCGACGGTCATTTTATTCCTCCCCTTGTTCCTGATTTCCAAAGCCAAATCAGTTTTAGAAGCTGTTTAAAATTTCTTACAATCCTGAAAAGGCTGAATTTTCAGGGACCGGGTTCAGGATTTTGTTTGCCCATCGGGGGCTATTTCGGCTCTGGGTTGAGCGAAACTCGAAGATAGCTTGGTCTCGGAGAAATCAAAGCAAGCTTTGCTTCCTCGCTCGACTTTCGCTATCGTTTGCGTTTTTCACGTCAGATAGCTTGGCTATCCTCCTTTGAAAAACGTCGCGCCATCCCTCCAAATCCCCTCCCGATGGCCTAAACAAATAAATTTAAACAGCTTCTACGTCCGGCAATGTATTTTTGCCATTTCCCGTTTATGCAGGCTTCAATCCTGAAATCATGCGGGAATTTTCCTCAACACGAACATCCGACACCTTGAAACCGTCTTCCGTAATATATGGCTCAACAACAGTCGGTTGACAATGGCGCATTCCATCCCTAAAGGCAGTGGGTAGCAACCCGGAAAGAATTTGTTCGACACGGTCTTTCCAATAATCGTCAACAAAATATTTCGAGGCATAGTCGTGAAAACGGGTTATCGCCTGACCTACTTCTTCAATAATCCTATGCGCATTTTTGATACCGTTCTGCTTGGCGAACCGTACGAAATCTTCTTCCGTGATCCCATCAACCTTCCCCACAATGCTCAAACTGTGCTCATTCTCGTAAAAATTCCCCTCCGGATTCACCGTGAAAATCATATCATAGGCAGGTGATATATGCCATTCCCCATTCTCGTCCATCGTAAAGGAGAAGTTCTTGGCATGGTCGTCCACATTGCCTTCCAAGACATTGAAAACCATCCTACGGAACAGCTCCGACTGTTCATGGGCCGGAAGCTCCAATTTCCTACATACCTCGAACATATCCTCATAACTGTCGGCTTCGGGGTCCATTGCCGCAAGTGTCTGCACATGTACCTTCTTTCCCCCAATCCGGTCGTAACGTTCGGTGAGGAAATGGTATTTCCCTTCCAGACGAATCAGCCGGGAAGGCATCATCGTGATACCGGCATCCTTCGCCATGTCATGATAAACCATTTCCATTTGTGTGAAAGGGAAGTCATTTCCTCCTGCAAATTTCAAGATGTAATACACATACCCTTCCGGCAAAGGCACTTGTCCGGAGCGGATGTCCTGGGTCGTTCCATGAATCGCAATGATAGCTTTCGGATGTTGACCACCTGCCGATGTACTGACCTCGTACAAGCTTTGGATATGCAAATTCTCGTCATTTTGGACCGCAATATCCTCTCTTTCATCAAAGATTTTCTGCGCCACCCTATACAGGCTGTCTATCTGGATGTTTTTCGAGGTTTCCAATCCGAATACGGCAGGCACAAACTCCAAAGCCCCCATACCGCGCCTCCCGATAAAGGCAAGCTTGTCGACAGGTGTAAGCTTCTGTTTGGGAATATGGTTCTGAGCCGCCCAATGCGCAAACACCTTGTTTCCCCAATAGTCAGGCAGGGAATCCGCAAGAAAGGGAGGCAAACCTTGATACAACTTTTCCCTGTTGCCCACGACAGGAAAACCCGTCCCCGCCGCACCTTTTATCGAAGCCGTCAAAGGGGCGATGTCGATTCCTTTCTTGACAAAGTCCGGATTATAATTGAAAACCGCCCTTCTTCCACGTTCATCCCAGTACAATTTCCCGACTTCTTCGCCCCACAACATGACACTGACGATGTCATTTTCCATGCCTTATCCTTTTGGGTTTCTTTTGCATTATCCGGTCCATCACGTATGCGGAAACAGGGACTTCCGGAAGCAGGTCGTTCACTTGTTCAAGGCAACCTACCGTACGTAACAAAGCAAGGAAATTCCCCATATTGATGTTGTACGACTTCCCATTCTCAAATTGCCGCAGGGTGACAAGGCTCAAGCCGGCTTTATCTGCAACCTCTTTCTGTGTCAAGCTGTTCGATAGCCGATACTCCTTGAACCTTCTCCCCAGCTCCGCAACAATGTCAGGATTCGACATGGCAGGGCTTATAGGCTTTGTTTGCATGGCGCAAAGGTAAATAAATTAACTATTAAAGTAAAATAGCATATATAAGCAATAATATATTTATGCTTATTTTATAAAAAGATGGGATTCAGAACAGTTTCCTTATATCCATCGAAAGGAATTCTTCCGCCCTGATACCGCCATCTCCCACGATAAAAGCCGGTTGAGACCCGAAATCCAAGCACGATTCGCCATCGGCACCTCATCAGCCGAAAACAACCGGCAAGGCATACCCAAATCCTTCAACACCCGTCTGGCTACAGTGGATTTTCTAACCTGACGGGGTTTCATGACAACTTGCAAGAACCTGTGGGTTCTTCTAATTTTCGCAGCAAGTTTATGAACACCTTGAAAGATTTGTGTCGTGAATAAAGCTGCGCGAAAGCGAACCTTTCGATTAAGCCGAGCGCAGATCCGAACGAAGTTCGGGCTATGCCGAGGCGGAGAAAGCTGCGCGAAAGCGAACAAAAAGTTTTAGCCAACCCACATAATCCTGCAAATTTTCATCGAAGCATGGCACGGATTGCGCGGCAGAAAGCCTTCAGCCTTTTTCATAAGCAGGCCAACAATAAACGGACAAGAGCATACAAGGTTGTTTGCGTTGGAAGCTTTCGTCCTTTCCCAGAGGTGGGTCGCCGACGGCAAGCAGGACGGCACCGGCAAAGGGGGGGGCCAAAAGAGGAGGCCCGGAGGCCTCCTCGACAACCAAAACCAATAAAACCAATTTTCGAAACAAGCAAGGATGATTGCCTTCGCGCCATGGGAATCGGTTCTCCACCGTTTACCCCAATGTCCGAATCAACAGAATGACCACCACGACGATGCCAACCAGCGATATGACCATGGTTGGCACCAAGTTCTTGGAGATGAAGTTTTTTTGACGGCTTTCAATCTTTTCCATTCGATATGGATTATATTGCCATGGAAGAAGATACCGAATCCTCCATGGCAATATTTATTAGAGAATCTTTTACTTGACTATTCTCACAGGAACTTGCTGCCCGTCTTCCAAGGTGGCCCGTATCAGGTAGAGGCCGTTGGAAAAACCACCTCCGGGAATCCGAACACTCGAGGCCTTAAACGTGCGGTTTTCGTAAACCAAATTGCCCGTCACTGTATACATTTGGACGGCTGTAATCTGCAAGTTGCTTTCTATCACGAAATCTCCGCGATCAATCCTTCCAGCGAGGAAGGCCGCATCCCCGCCCTCATTGGCCACGTTTTCGGTGACATTGACATAGCAGGAGGCGGAAACCGACCCGTCCGGCGTGGAAACTCGTACCGTGGTAGAGCCCTGGGCATGCCCCATGACAAGGCCTGACGCGTTGACGGTAGCCACGCTTTCATCGTCCGAAGACCAGGAGAGAGGTATTTCGGTAGCATCTTCTGGATAAAGGGTAGGCCTTAACTGGAAAGACGGCGTGGCATTACTGAGAGTAATGCTGCTTTCGTTGAGGAAAATCTGCTCGATAGGGATGTAGACGAAAATCACGCAGGTATCGGCAGCATCGCCATGCACGGCGGTGGCCACCACCTGGGTATAGCCCGGATTCATGCCTGTAACCTGGCTTCCCGCATTCCGTGCAATATAAGAATTCAGGGAGTAGTAACGAAGACTTTTGTCCGTAGCATCATCAGGCAGCACCTCGGCAGTCAGCAAGACACTCTCCATCTTTGCCACATAGAACGTATCTGCGGTGAACAGCACCTTCTCCACCGGAATTTCGACATGGACAATGCAGGAGGCTGTCATACCACCTTCGACCGTAGTGGCGGTGATTGTCGCGGTTCCCGTATTGTTGGCGGTTATAACGCCTTCCTGGTTCACCGAAGCGACAGCCGCATCGGAAGTGGTGAAGAAAACGTTCTTGTTCGTGGCATCAGCCGGGATGATGGTGGGGACAAGAGTCAAGCTTTCCCCTTTGTCGAGCGTGGTTTCGCCAAAAGGAAACCTGATTCCCAAGACATTGAATTCCCACCAGAGACGGGGGTTCCCATCGGTCATTTGCCAAGGCTCGGAAGCATTGGCGCCGAACAGCCAGCCGCAGCCTGCGAAGAATTCCTGGCCGAAATCTTCCATGGGATGGGATTCGCCATGCATCCGATCCATCTGGCAGTCAGCATCATCCACGGGAGCCAGTTCCGCCAAAGAAGCCCCGATTTCCATGCCCTCATAGGCAAAGTTCGAATCCAGCCCCGAAGTACCATAAGCCACGCGGGCATAGTTTTCAGGAGACCATACGGTGTCGTTCAAGGCAAAAGAATGCTTGATTTGCCCACCGCTGGTGTTGCCAGCGATGCCAGCAGCTTCACCGGGAGCAGCGACTTGTGGATTCCGGGCAAACAGGATATTCCCATCGGCATAGGTATTGGTAATCTGTCCCGCGTTTTCACCGACGATTCCGCCAACGGCTTTGGCCCCGGTTACCTCCATGCTGGAATAGCAGTTGAGAATGTTTCCGAAGAGATTTGTGGATCCGCAAATCCCACCGACCGCGCTCATGCCTCTTATCGAACCTTTCGAGGTACTGTTCATGACGGGACGGCCTTTCAGCTCGCCGACCAAGCCGCCCACATTCCTGCCATTAGGCATATTGATGCCACCTTCGAAGCTGCATTGGTCGATGACAATGGATACCGAGGCTTCCCCGACAATGCCGCCGAACGACTCATCGTCGAAAGAGGTGTAATCGGTGTACACATGGCAGTTACGAATAGTATCGCCTAGGGCCGAACTCGCGATGCAGCCCACGTAAATGTTTCCCTCGTTTTCATCGCTGAAACTGATGTTTTCCAGACGGAGGTTCTCGATGATAGCTCCAGGAAGCAGCAAAGAGAACAGGCCATGCGAACGAAGATGAATGTTAGAAATGCAGTGGTTCCGCCCATCGAAATGCCCCGAAAAGTCGGGTATGCTGATAAATCCCAAACCGTCTACGCCAAGGTAGGAACTCATGTCGATATCGTTGGCGAGGACAAAGTTGGCATCAGGATAATTCCGGACCTGGTCCAGTTCCATGGCATTGGTGACAATGTAAGGATCTTCTTCCGTACCTTGGCCTTGCAGGGTGTCCGGGACTTCAAAGGGAAGCTTGTAGAAGATGGTCGTGTCGATAGAGATGGCATCGGAAGTAAAGGAAACGAACAAGGCCGAAGTCTTGGTTCCTGCCATGTCGCGCAGCAAGCCGGCGCTGGCAATGGACCCGTATACCGGATGGTCGTCGATCACGTAGAGGTTTTTTTCGGCAGTGGCCACGCCGATGCGCCTGTGCATACCATCGTCTTCGAGCGTGGAGGACATATAGAGATATTCCGTTTCTTCATCCGGTATGAAGGTATAGGGGTTCAAGGTCTGGGCATTGAACAAAGGAGAGAAAGTGGCTCCGTTCCGACCGATATCGATATGGATGCGCTGTGTCATATTGCCCGCTTGGTCGTAACGAGCTATGATACCATAGGTAGTCTCATCATCGGCTTCGCCCATGCCTATTTCAAAGATGTAATCGTAACCACCATTGCCATTGGGTACACGATTGAAGTTCGAGGAAAGGGCATCTCCTTCCAAGACGGGGGGAATGATCGCGGCATCCTCCATTTCCGGCATGCGGAGCATCTGGTATCCCATGCTTCCCGTTATGGCGTATTCATCGCTTTGCCCGGGAATATCGACCAGACGTCGCGCAGCGCTCACGCCTGTGGCAATATGCTTGATTACTTCGCCGTCCTCGTTGACAAGGGTCAAAGCCGTCCGTATGCAGTCGCAGTCGACGAAATACTGGTCGGCACAGTAGATAATCTCGAATTTGTCATCTCCGTTGAAGGTGTGGCGGGTAATCCTGTATTCATCAAAATAGTCGAGCGAAGCCATGCTATAGTCGATTTCATCCTGCCCCAGAAGAGGAAGGTGGATATCCTTCACGGTATCGAAATTTATGTCGAACATGATGACTCTAAAATCGTTGTCCTTTTCGACAACCGGGTTCAAAGGATCCCCGTTGGCAATATAGGGTTTAGAATACTGGCATGTCACGTAGTAGGGTTCCCCCTCGATTTCCATGAACGATGCCATAGGGGCGGAAAGATAGGAAATCAGGGCATCCGGAACGGCGAACCTGAAAAGCGGGTTCGGATTCTCTCTCACGAAATCCCTGGCCTTGTAGATGTAGGTGAACGCGGTGTCATGCAGCTCGGAATAGTAGGCCGAGGTTACAGCCACCCGGGGTTCTTCGGAATATTCGCCCGGCACGGAATGCAGGGAGATATTGTTGACTCCCCCCATCTTCTGGAGGATTTCCCCGTCTTCGTTGACGATGAAAAGGGTATCCCGGCAAGCCTGCGGCCCGTATCCGGCAGCAAAGCTGTGCGCATGGAGCATGAACTCCAGCTTGCTGTCCGAATTGAAGTGGTTGGCGGAGTACTGCATCATGACGATGACAACCTGGGTCGTGTCGGAGGTCTTCAAGTAAAATTCTTTCGTGGGCTGGAGGTTGTCGTCATAACAGGTCAAAGTGATTCCTTTTGAATAGCTCTGGACTCCGTTCCGGTTCACATCGGAAGGATCGTATTCTATTGTGATAAGCTGGGACTCGCCGTTTTCGGGGTTCGTCAGCACAGTCCATGAAACAGGCCCGAACCCGCCCAAGACGGTCATCTGGCCGGTATCGTCTTTGGTGGTTTTGTTCTTTTGGCTGGTTTTCTTTGCAACGAAAGCCTGTTGCAAGGCAGGATGTTCTGCCAGGGAGTGCATCCGGGCACCTTGGCTGAGTTTCTTCTCAATGTTGTTGTATTTGTCGCGCCAATCTCCCTGAGATGCCGGCGTTTCTTCGTGTCCTGCCCAGGAGAAGAGGACGGTTTCAGAACCGTGAGCCTGTCTCTGGTACCCGTCAGCGTTCTTGCCATTCTGCGCCATGGCGCATGTCGCGAGGCATAAGGCGCAACACAGTGTCAATAACGTTTTTTTCATAACAAAATGAGTTTTTAGTTGGTTTTCGTACCGGGATTTTCTCGGTACGGGATTGTTCATGTCGCAAAAAAAGAGAAAGGCAAGCGGATAGAAAAGAAAGTCGTTACGGAAAAAACACTGCCCGGAAAAACCGTAGTACGGAGATAATACTGTATCATTTAGTATATATATATATCAAGTCGTTACAACTTAAAAAGAATCCGCATTGGTAGCCTTTTCCAGTACCGCTTTGCAGTCGATGCCAAGCCTTTTCCGGAAGAGTTTCCGGATTCTCGCGCACGTGACCGACCAGACCGCGCCCGATTCCGAACGCGTGCATGGCGGTTTGTTCCGCCGAGCGACCCGATGGAAAACAAGCTGCTGGTGGCCTCCGACCACTATGCATCCTCAATGGCCCCCCTTGAAGACGGAAGTTTCTACCTGTATATGGACATGGCAGTGGAAGACATCCATCGGATCCATTCGTTTATTTATTACTTCGACAAGGACGGAAATCCGGTCTGGGACGAGCCGGTCGTGTTAGGTGGGGATTCCACGCGTTCCTTTGTCAAGACCATGACCCGCATGATGTTGGATAAAGACAACAATGTCATTATTGCCCGTCAGGCTTTTAAAGACCAAATCCATGAAACGTACAGGGTGTACAAAATCAATCCGGAAGGAGAACTCTTGTGGCCTGGGGAAGGTATCGACCTCTACGGGAATGCCACGGCGGAAACCATTACCACGGCAGCTTTGAAGATGACACAATTGGAAGACGGGAACTATGTCTTTGCCTGGATGGACAATGGCATCATGGCGCAAAAACTTTCTCCGGAAGGAGAACGCCTTTGGGGTAATGGGAAAAATTTAGGCAGTGGGGCCTATCCCTATGTGGTGAATGCCGGAGACGGAGATTTCATCATGGTTTACCAAAATTCAGGCTTGATGGCACGCCGTTTGGACTTTGAGGGAAACGATGTCTGGACGGGACCCGTCACGGCTTTTGACGGAGATTTGAATCCTTCCACGCCAACATGGACGTATCTGGATGTCCTCCCGGTGGAAAAAGGAGCCTTGATTAGTTTCTATGCTTTTGAAGGCGGGTTGCATTACCCTTGTCTTTCTTATGTCAAATCCGATGGAACCTTGGGTTTTGCCGCAGGAACGGAGGGCTTGCGTTTGGGATACTCCGTTCATCTCGGTTTCAATCCCTCCGTGCTTTATGACCCGGAGAACAAAGCGATTTACGCCTGTTGGCCGGAATATTTGGGAACCCAGACCAACACCCGTTGCGCAGCCCAGAAAATCAGCCTGGAAGGAGAACTGCTTTGGAACCCGGAAGGCGTGCAGCTTCTTCCGTTGAAGTATCGGGTCGTACGAAATCCCACAGTCAGTTTGGGTCCGAAAGGAACGGTTCTGTTCGGCATCATGGAGAGTACAGGAGTCGGCGCCTCCAGCGACCCGATGGCCTTGCGGGCCTTTTTGTTGAATCCAGACGGCTCTTTCGTTTGGGAAGACAGTATGCGAACCGTTTCCGGGGTGCGGAGTTATAAATCCGATGTGTTTTGCTCGGGTCTTGCCAATAACCAATGGACTTTCGTCTGGGAAGATTGCCGGGACAATGGGGGTATGGTTATCAGTTATTTCTACGGACAAACCATTAGCCCGGACGGCATATTGGGAAGCCCTTCTGCAAACGAAACCTCAAGACAGGCGCCACAGCTTTCAGTATTCCCGAATCCGGTTAAAAATCGCGCCAACATTACTTGGCATCAAGCCGGAACCCAATCTACAAACATGCAAATCAAGTTACTGGATTTGAAGGGGCGCGAACTTGCAGAAATCGGCCAAGGGAAGGCAACTCCCGGAAAAAACCACATAGAATGGGATCGCCCCTCCAGTATACCTTCCGGCATGTACATTTTGCAAATGCAAAGCCCATCAGGTAGTTCCCACGCAAAAATCATCTTGCAATAAACCTCAAAACGCCATTTGGCCGTTGGGAGGCGAAACCCAAAAATTCCGGAATCCTATGCCAACGGCCAATTCTTGATGACACAGGGAATCCCGAAGCATGTTCAAAAGGGTTCCCAGAGTTTGTTTAGATTTCTCTTTTTCAAGATTGTAAAAAATTTAAACAGCTTTTTAAAACAAAGAAAACGAATCAAGCCATGAAACATCCATTATTGTCCCTTAGTATAGCTGCCTTGACAGCTTGTTGCGGCCTGTCCGCCCAACAGGTCGATTTATACGAATTCTCTTCGCAAACAACGGGTAGCTATGAACCGTTTTCCGACGGGATTTTGCTGCAAAAATCAGCAGAAGTGAAAGGCGAACGCTTCAAGTCCATGATTTTCAATCTCGACGACAGTCTTTATTTCGAGGGCAATGCCGCTTTGAAAGGTATTGAGATTGGTTTCGACTTCCCTTATGCCGGCGAAACGTACAACAATTTCGTCGTGGCAGGCATGGGGTATGTGGTTTTGGGCAAAGAAGAAATCGTTTCCTTGGATGGGGCGGCCTACACCCTGCCTTTGGAATTAGGCCCCCGCATGGGAATCGGAACCCGTGAGGCGGTGTACGGACTCGACAACACTTCTATTTCCTACAAGGTGGAAGGGAGCGCTCCCGGACGGACACTTGTTGTCCAGTTTTCAAACATCGGTTATACGCCCGATGCTGCCGAAGATGCCCGGTTCAACTATCAGATTCGGCTTCATGAAGCCGATGGACGCATCGAGATGTGTTTCGACAACTTTCAGATTCCCGAAACCTGCGGAGCCACCAACAGCTGGGGAATCGGTCTGACGGACGGAAACGGGAACAAACATTTCCGGCAACCGGAAGAGAACAGCTGGAGTTCCACCTCTAAAACCACTTCCATGCTGGCGGCCCGCTTTGTGAACGGCTCCACCTTTGAGGAGGGATTGGAATTCGTTTTCAGCCGTCCACCCGTTTGCGAAATGCCGACAGAAACCATTGACGATGTGGCCTTGACCCCGTATTCCGACCGGATGGAAATACAAGTGGAAGTAGACACCAACGGCTATGCGGAAACTTATTTGGTCGTAAAGTCGGACGAACCCATACAAGGTAGCCCCGATGGAGAGGAATACGAGGTCGGAGAATCCCTTTCGGGCGGTGAAGTGCTGGCTGTCGGAGAACTGGCCTCGTTCCGGCCGCTTTCGTTCACCGAAGATGGTAAGCGGCTCCTTTCCTTTAGCCATGAAGGCCTGCGACCTAACACTACCTACTACTATGCCGTGTATCTGGGCAATACCCAATGCACATCGCCCAAATACACGCCTGCCGTAACGGCTTCAGCTACGACTTCGACCTCCGGAGCTGGCAGTATCGAAATCATTTCCTTGAATTGGGACCAAGTTTTGTTCAATACCGAGGCAAATGAGCTCGGAGAAGAAATCCTTATTGCCATGACCAATTTGAAAAGTATGGATTTGAGCCACAATGGGCGGTACTATATCGGAAGTTTCGGTATGGCGGAAGCGGAGGCCGTTGCAGGTGACACCTTGAAAATGGAAGATGGGAGTTTTGGAGGTGTGGTTTTGTATACAGGACCTGCTGAAAACGGTATTACATGCCCTGTGGAATTGGAAAACAATGAGATTTATTATTTCGGAGCGTTCAGCAAAGGGTCGAATGGCTTGTATTCCACCCTTTGTGTGCAGGATTATGGCATTACCGATGCCAAGATCCCTTTCGATGCCAAATTTGAAAACATGGCGGCTTTCGAGGATGAACCCTTTTTGGGAGGATGGACCGGGACGAAAGGTTTTTCCGTGGGCGACGGAACCGGTACTGTCACTGCCATCATGCCGGCGATGGAAGAAGGTGGGGCATACGAGGCATTGTTATGCCTGCCTCCTATGGATTTCCCGACTGACTCAAATGTTCTGCTACATATGGATTACAGTTTGGACCCTTGGGACCTCGAACTCGGGGAAGGGGATTCCCTTGTGGTTGAAGCCAGTACCGATGAGGGACAGACCTATCTTATTGCCGATGCCTTGAGCATGCACAGCAACGGCCTTTCCGAACTTTCGGATGTGGTCTTACAGAATCTTTATGGAGAAAAACAGGTCAGGATTCGTATTCGGGTGGTTTCAAGGAACCCGGAAGCCATGAACTGGACATTCTCGAACCTTTCGGTAACAGGTATCGCCCTTTGCGACATCCCCAAGAGCCTTCGTGCTAGTACACCGGTTATAGGCGGGAACATCCCCGTTTCCTGGAGCCCGTCGCTGAACGAGGAAAGCGAATGGCAGTTCAGTTACGCCGGACCGGAGGGGGATGCCTACGGGGCGTGGAGCAGCCCGGTTTCGGTACGGACACGCCCCTACTGGCTCTCCGGCCTGGGCGACGACCAGACCTACAAGGTCCGTGTCCGGGCCGTCTGCGGCGTGGGACAGACCAGCCCCTGGGTCGAAACCGAGGTCCGTTCCGGACGGGTCCCCTCCTTCAGCGAGGACTTCAACGACTTGGTTCCCGGAACTTCGGAATGGTACGACCCGTTCGACCTTCCGTCCTACTGGAGCTGCGACAATTCCATGTACGAGGGCGTGGAAGATACAATGAGCTACGCCCCCTACAGCAGCGATGTGGAAGCATACGACTGGATGACCGCCAACGAGCCTGTTCCCGGCCAATCGAACGCTGCTATCGCCTATCATTTCAATAATTTGGAATATGGAGTGGAAATGCTCGTAAGCCCGACCATCGAGTTGATACCGGCAGACGGCTCCTTCCTGACCTTCGACATAGCTTATGGCAGCATTGACGACCAAGGTATTTACGAGGCCTTGACCGAAGCCCAGCCAGGACACCGCTTGGAACTTTGGGTATCTGTAGACAGCGGCAGCACCTTTGTCACCACCCGGCCCTTGCGGGTATGGGATTCGACCCAGCTGCTGGCCTTGCAGGGCACCCAACCGGTAAGTGTCGACCTGGAAGACTACCAAGGGGGCGTGGCTTTTGCCTTCGCTTTCTTCGGCAATTCGGGCGGGGAATCCAATCCCATCGTCTGGATTGACAACATCGGCATCCGGAACGACTGCCCGGTGGCCCGCAGTCTGAAAGTAAGCGAGTTTGATGCATCTTCAGCCCTCGTGGAATGGGTGGCCGACCGGAACGTGGAAGAATGGATCCTGAAACTGGAAAGCGCGGCAGGGACGGAAATGCAAGTCACGACGGAAGACAACTACCGGTTCACCGGATTGGAGCCGGAAACCACCTACGGGCTTTCGGTAGGTCACCTCTGCGGGACGGACACTTCCGCCTGGGCTTCCTTGGAGTTCACCACCGGCGGGGGCGAATGCGCGGAACCTGAAAACGTGGAAACCCGTGAAATCACCCGCAACTCGGCTTTGTTGAGCTGGGAAGGAGAGGCTGCCCGCTACCGGATTCGGATTCGCCCCGTGACGGAAGACGGTGCCGAATGGACGTACTACGAAGCGGAAGGGAACACCTACCGTCTGGAGAACCTCCAGACAGGGACTGCCTACGAGGGCAGCATCCAGGCTCTTTGCGGCCAAGCTTCGGGCGACACCAGCGCCTATGTGCCTTTCCCGGATTTCACCACGCTGGAACTCACCTGTTTCGCACCCGGCAGTTTGCGCACGATTGGTACGGTGGCACATGACCAAGCCATGGTATCTTGGATTGGAGAGGCGGGAAGTTTCCAAGTAGAATGGGATATCCGCTATGAAGACGACAAACCGGAAAGTAAACTGGTGGACAAAGATACTTGCGTGCTGGATGGCTTGCAGGCCGATACGTGGTACCAGTTCCGGGTTCGTGGCATTTGTTCGCCCGGCGACACCAGCGATTGGAGCGAGTACCGGAATTTTGAAACACCAAGTACACCTCCTTGTCCGTCACCTTCCCATTTGCAGGTGGAGTCCGTTACAGAAAATTCGGCTTTGTTGTCGTGGGAAATTATTGAAGAACCGGTGAACGGTTTCCTTTTGAGGCATCGCGCCTCCACGGAATATTCCTGGGATACCCTTTTCGACCTCAAGGATACCCGCTACGAATTGACCGGCCTTGCACCTCGGACGGCTTACCTGTGGAGCGTGCTGACCGCTTGCTCCGATGGCCGTTTCAGTGGATGGGCTTCGCAGAACCGCTTTGAAACCCAAGGCATGTCCAACGAAGGACAGGCAGGTAGCAGACTTTCCGTGACCGCCTCCAAAGGCCAAATCCATGTGACAAACCCATATGCCATAAAGCTCGAAAGGATTCGCCTCTATGGGGTCACAGGAAGAATGTTACAAGAATATATGCTGCACAGCGACCAAAATGCCATTCTGACGACTGGAATTTCCACACAAGTGGTTGTGGTCGAAATCTTGACTGAGAATCAAAGCTTCCGCTTCAAGATTCTGATACCGTAGCTTTTTAACAATGCATGCTCCTCTCCAAGGGTAAGTCCGGACAAGCACGCCCGAGCTTACCCTTTTTATTACCCGCAAGTCTTCTTATCCTATTACCTTTGCAGGCAAAACCGATGACGATGGAAAAGAACAGCCCGGAGAACAACCAACAAGGAGGAAAAGAAAACCAATCGATAACAAGTACCGACAAGCAGGCCGGTTACAACAAGATATTCCTGAAACCGGGCAAGGAAGACTCCTTGAGACGGTTTCACCCTTGGATTTTTTCAGGCGCCATCGCCCGGGTGGAAACAGCCGGAGGTGGAAGCATCGAGGAAGGGGATGTGGCTGACGTATATTCGTCCCAAGGCGAGTTCCTCTGTACAGGCCATACACAGGTGGGCAGCATCGCTGTCAGGGTCCTTTCGTTCGAACCCTGCCGGATTGACGAAGATTTCTACCGGGAAAGGCTCCGCATGGCCTGGAAACTTCGGGAAGCCTTGCATTTGATCCGGCCCGACAATACGGCCTTCCGTCTGGTCCATGGGGAAGGGGACTTCCTGCCCGGCTTGGTCGTGGATATTTATGGTTCCACCACCGTGGTCCAAGCTCACTCGGCAGGCATGCATTTGGATCGTTTTTTGATTGCCGAAGCCATCCGGAAAGAGTGCGGGAATATCGTCAAATCAATTTATTACAAGTCGGAAAACACACTTCCGTTCAAGGCGGGATTGGACCCCAAGGATGGTTACCTGGAAGTAGAAAGCCAAAACGGACTGGAAGCGGAACGGCAAGAAAACATATCGGGAACCCCGGAAGCGGAGAATCCCGAAATCGTGTATGAAAATGGTATCAAATTCCGTCCCGACTATGTGGAAGGCCAGAAAACCGGCTTTTTCGTGGACCAGCGTGAAAACCGGGCCTTGGTGGAACGCTATGCGAATGGAAGACGGGTCTTGAACATGTTCTGTTATACCGGAGGATTCTCGCTTTATGCCCTGCGAGGGGGAGCCAAGGAAGTGGTGTCGGTGGACAGCTCTGCCAAGGCAGTCAGGCTGACCGAAGATCATGTGGCCCTGAATTTCGGAAAAGACGCTGCGCACCAAGCCATTGCCGATGATGCTTTCACCTATCTGCAAACAAAAGCCGAAGGATTCGATTTGATGATACTCGATCCTCCGGCCTTCGCCAAGCACCACAAAGTATTGCGGCAAGCTTTGCAAGGATACCGCCGTCTGAACGCCATGGCATTCAAGAAGATTGCACCCGGCGGCATCCTCTTCACCTTTTCCTGTTCCCAAGCCGTGAGCCGCGAAGATTTCCGCCTGGCCGTTTTCAGCGCCGCCGCCCAGAGCGGACGCAGGATCCGCATCCTGCACCAGTTGACCCAACCGGCGGACCATCCGGTCAACATCTACCACCCCGAAGGGGAATACCTGAAAGGATTGGTGTTGTATGTGGAATAGCGGCTACATGACACTCTTCCGCGCGATTCAGGCTTCAAAATCAAGGCTGTAAAATCTTGAAACGAACTGGATTACCTCCATCCACGATGATTTCGACAAGGATGACCTGCATCGTAATCCGAGTAGTCAGGATTGCGTTCCCCCTATCGCGAAGGATGTAATCCTCCAGCATCAAGCCTGTCATGTCGTATATCCGGACACGTTCAATGTAAACTGCCGAGGGGTTCATCACATGGATTTGGCCTCTGGAAGCCGACACGGAAAGCCCGCTTCCCGTCCTTTCTTCATTGGACACGTCTTCGGTCTCGAAGCTTTCTTGCAGAGCCCAAGCGCTGTAACGTCCTTCCCCGCAGGAACTCATGACCGACCAGACATAGGCCGTCCGGGGCTGCAAACCGGTTAAAACAAAGGGAACTTCCTGCAAATCCCGTACACTATCGTAAGAAGTCCGGCTTGCCTCACGGTAACGGAGAATGCACGACAAAGCCTCTCCGGCATCCCAAGACAGGCTGGCCGAAGTTTCTGTAACGGATTCCACGGACAGTTCGGTAGGAGGCAAGCACGGAGGTGCTGCCGGTGTGGAGAAGGTGACGGACGAACACCATGCACTGGTATCGCCTTCGGCGCAAATGCTCCTGACACGAACGTTGTAGACGGCTTCCGCCTGCAATCCATCCCATTCATAAGCATTGTTTTCCACAACCGCTCCCAGCTGGAATTGCGTTTCCCCTTCCAGCCGCCAAGACATCTGGTAGCGGGGCGCTTCACCTTCCCATTTTAGCCATGCCGACCGCCATGTGGCATCTTCGATGCTTAGTCCCGTGGGAGCAAAGCAGGTAAGTACCTCGGTGGTAAAGCGCACGGAAGGACTATAAGCGCTGGTGTCGCCTGCCGCATCCCCGCAAAGGGATTGGACGGAACATTCATACTCCGTACCCGCCATCAGGTTCTCGAAGGAATACGTATTGTTTTCTGAAACATAATAGACTGGACTACTTCCAAGAGGCGCAATGCGAATCCGATACCGGGGCGCTTCGCCCTCCCAGGAAAGGTTCGCGCTTGTCTGACCGGTCACGGCCGCTTGCAAATTTTCCACTTCCCCGCAATCCATCCCACCGGTGGTAAAGCTTACGTGCATCCAGTCCGCCGTGTCGGTTTCCGTACACAAATGGGAAACGGATACCGTGTACGCCGTGGCCGGTTCCAAGCCTTCGAGTTCGTAATGGTTGGATACCGATTCGAACCAACGAAGGGAGTTCCCATCCTGCAAACGGATAATCCAATGGTCCACCAGCAGGTTCTCGTTCCAGCGCAAGGTGGCCGAAGTCTCCGTCAAGCCCGACACATGGAGATTCCCCGCCGGGGCGCAGAATTCCAAGACTTCGATATTGTCAATCCAAACAAGCCTGTTTTCCGAAAAACGTTCATTGGCGTGGGTAAAGTAAAAAGCCAGGCGGAAAGGACCGGACAGGCTGCTCAAATCTACTTCCACTTGGGCGGAATCCCCCTTCAAAGCCAAATCTTCCCGGTTCAAAACCAACAAGGTATCGGCGGCATGGAAAAAATAGCTTCCATCATGGGAAACCAGAACCCGCAAACCGCAGCCCTCTTCCATCGGCTCCGGAGAGGATTCCCCGTTGATGTCCGTAACGGCTATCGAGAAGCGGAGGGTTTTGGTGGTCGAAGAATCCGAAAACTCCAATTTGGGAAACAACAACCACGTATTGAAGGCTTCCGAGAAACGATAACGTATGGAAGCGTTGGTTTGCCCTGCCACAAAACGGTTGTCGGTCTTCCATTCGGAAACCGTGAGCCTTCCGGAAACCGAAGAAGCCCCGGAAAGGTCGTTTGTTTCCTGCATGTCGGCGACCTTTTCCGACCAGGAAGAGGGCAAGGAAGCCGAAGACATGTTGTCGAAATTCTCTGAGAATGGGACCAGATACCCGGAGAGGAAACTTTCAGAATAAGTCCAATTGGAGGTGGACCCGATACCGCATACGGCTTGAACCCGGACCTGATAGTTCTTTTCGGGCTCCAAACCGCTCAAGTAAAAAGGATTATTTCCCGTTTCTACCGCTTCACTCCAAGAAAGGGCTTGCCCGTTCCCGTCCAATTCGGCATAAGAAATGTTCCACAAACTCTCCCCGCTTTCGCCAGGCACCCATTCCACCAAAGCCCGGTCCGCCACAATGGATGTATCCGGAACCGAAACGGAAGCAGGATAATCGCATTCCGATATTTCCATGAGTTCCATGGAACGGATGTACAAATAAACGGGATTGGCAAAGGAACTCACAAAACGGATCCTTATCCGCACCTGTTCTCCGGCAAAGCCTTCGATACTCATATTTTTGGTGTAGTAGATGCCGGAAGAGGCAAACTCGTCCGCATTCGCCTGGGTAATGGCATGGAAAGGACGAAAAACCTTTCCATCGGAGCTGGCCTCGAAAATCAGCGAATCGCCTTGGCTCCAATCGGATACATGCAAGTTGCTTTCTGTCCAGGATTTGAAGGCGTGCATGCTGTAATCGAGAATCATGCGCACGTCCCGTGCTTCAGGAAAGCGGATGGATGGGGTCGTCAAGGTGTTCACGACCGGGTTCCCGCCAACGGAAGAAACAAAGCAAAGCAGGCTGTTGTTGTTCTGGATGCTCCAGTTGTCCGGTCCTTCAGTCGTCCATCCGTAAGGAGCTTGGGAATGGGGCATTTTGGAAAAATCCTCGAACCAAGGTACGACCGATGCCGTTATCGTGTCATCTTGGGCGTACAAGGAAGAATATGAGCCATTTCCGCTTCTCGAAAAAGCCGCGAAATGATAAATCGTGTTGTTGTTCAGGTTTTCTATCCGGATGTTTTCCGAACTTGATCCGACATGGATGACTGTTCCACCATAGGAGCCGTCGGCAAGACGAATCGTGTCACCCAGTTCATAATCCCCTTCAGGTGAACCGAAATTCCCGCCCAAGGTCCGGGCATCCGGGTGTGGCTCGGTGGTACAAGCAACCAGCAAACTCTCTTGCAGCTCGTTTTCTTCAACCGAAAGGCTGATGAAATCCTCTCCGCATTCCAATACTTCCAAAGAAGCCGGGGCCGTGGTCCGCGTGGCAAGACTCACCTCAAAAGCATCACTGTAAACCCTTTGCCCGTTGCAACGATAATTGTACAAGTAAGCCCGTAAGGTATAACTCGTGTTGGGCGAAAGTCCGGATACCGAATACGCGTAAGGAGTTTCTTCCAAATCTTCGTAGGCAAGGATACGGAACGTGTCTTCCGGGCCGAAGGTTTCCCCTTCTTGGTATATCTGCCCGTTTTCGGGAAAATTTTCCGGCACGATACCGGTTTCGGACAAGACCAACATGATGCCGTCAGCCTCGGCATCGCCCATATCAATCCGGCCTTCAAACGCATCGGAAGCCAGTAAGGTTATTTCGTTTTCCATGTTTGCCACTTCCGGTTCCATGCAAGCTGGCGGAATCGAAAAGGTATACGAAGTGCCGGAAGGAAAAACGGTATTGGCCATCCGGGTATTGGAGGTCGTATAAACCGAACGGCTCCAGTCATTACCCTCTCCCGGAGCGCGGAAATGCACATCCCCATCCTCGCCTTTGATACCGATGGAATAACGGGCCGCGTAATTCGCGGAACAAGCCGTGTCGAAATGTATCCGGATGCTGCTGTCGGTTTCACGTAATTGGATATAATACGTGGCATAATCCGTGCAACTTCCATTTTCCGGCACGGATTGCCCCAGACAAGTATATTCCAGTGTCAATACACGGGACGGAGCTTCCCCACTACGGGAAAACCGTATCTGTGTCCGGGAATCGGCATAGGTGGGCCGGGAACAGGAAAGGCCGATGGCATTGTTCAGCATCAGGCTCACATTGCCGTTTTCCGGCAGGGTGATACCGGTTTCCCCTTTCTTCCCCAGAAGCATGTAACCTTTGCCCATGGGAACGAACTTATCGAAAACTTCCCCATGAAAAACAAAATCGAAACCAATTGGGAAGCAAGATTCAATAACCTGGGAGGTCCCTTCATAGGAAAAGGCTCCTGTTTCTGTAAAATAATACTGGCTTATATCCGTGCCTTCTGTCGGAAAGCCGCTTACCGGCTCCAACCCCGTCCCCTCCGGATAGGTTTCCACCGAATTTTCACATTCGTAATAAGCTACTTCTTGTGCTTGCAAAGGCAAAAAAGACAGCAAGCAGCTAATCCATATCCATGTCTTAGTTTTCATGGCAATATCCTTTTTATGTTCACTTATTTCAAAATCATCTTTTCATGAATCTTTTCCGAGCCAATCCCGACTTGGAGGATATACATGCCCGGAGCCAGGTGGGCCGGTCTTGTCCAATCGAGGAGAATCTCCGAATCTTGAACTTTCGTTTCCCGATAGTCCACTCTTCGGCCCTGTATATCGTAAAGACTCATTTCCAGGCTGCCGGGTGACGGAATACCGTCTATCCGGATGACAGCATCCTGACTCACCGGATTAGGGAAAATGGAAACGTGGAAGTTTCCTTGATCTGTAGCCAAGGTTTGTTCTACGGCAAGTCCGCCATTACCCAAATTGCCTCCGATGCCGACATTTTGGGCGAAGAGATGGGAAATGTCGTATTTGGCCGTATCGGTGACCGTTCTTTCATCGTCCCAGAAGCAAATCCATTGGTCTTGATTATAGTTTGTAACATAGAGACTTCCTTTTCTCGATTCATAATCGGAGAGAGTGATCGGGGAATTTTCCCAAAGCGCATTTCCCTCCCCGTCCTGCAAGCAAGCGAAGACCTTGACATCCTTGAAATCGTCAAAATTGACCATGTAGAATGTGGCATAGGTGCCGTCCGGTCCAATCATGGCCGATTGGTAGGAGGCCTGATAATCATCCACTGGGCAAATCTGCCTCTCCTCGTCGTTCGGGTTCCAAAGCAATTCCCCTTGCAAGGAAACCAATTGGGTCAGTATACCTTGCCGGTCTTGCAAGCCGGAAGTTTCGCGCCAAGCCACATAAATCAAGTCGTTGGCATCGTCATAAGCTATGGAGGGATTGAAAGCCCTCAAATCGGAATAGTTCAACTTCAAGCCTTCGGCACCGGTTGCAAATCCATAGGAACCATCTGCTTTGATGTAGGATATGTACACGGATTCATAAGAGCTACCTTCCGGATCTCCATGCCAGCCTACAACAACTCCACCTTCCGCCGGACAAGTCGTGAGGATAGTCCATAGCGGGCTGCTCCCGAAACCGCCTCCCCCGTAGACCAAAGTAGGTTCACCCCATAAGGAATTCCCCTCGAAGTCAAGACGGTCGGCATAAATGTATTGCTGCGTGCCTCGTGAATACACGATAATCACTTCGTTGTTCCCGGCATCCACCAGATAGGGGTCGGAGACACCATCAATCTCATCCTCAATAACTTTCCCTTCTCCCCACAAGGCTTCTCCCGATTCGGACAAGCGTTGCAGGCGTACCCGGTACTTGTAATCGTTCCCGGGAGAGCTTTCGGTCCAAGAAAAGACGTAACTGCCATCGGCCAATTGCAAAACGGAAACCATGGCCAAAGCCCGTTTCGATTCTTTTCCCATAAGGTTGATTCCTTCGGCAGGCCAAAGGTCATTTCCTTCTTTGTCCACTTTGTAAACCGTATAGGTTTCTTGGGTTTGTGAAGGGTCGAATTGGCTGTTGGGGCATATCAGAAGCGCATTTTCGTCCTTATCTACATACAGCATCTGATTGGTGTTGAAACTCAGTTTTGTCTGCTTTGAGGAAACCAGTTTCGGTTCATCCCAGAGGCTGTTTCCCTCTTTATCGAAGAACATCAGGTAGTAGTAAATGTCATTGCCCACGGGGGCGTTGTAAGTCACGTAGAATCTTCCATCGGCCAAGGTCCCGGCCTCGGAACTATAGGTCTCCTGGAACGTCAGTTGCAGGTTTTTATCGGGATTGTCCGAAAATTGTGCCATGCAGGAGGCCATCGGTAAGGCTAGGATGAACCATGGCAAGAGTAATCTTTTCATAATCGTCGGTTTTTATTTGTTAATCTTGGAACATGGGGTCCAAGAGCTTTTTCAAACTTCTTGGAGGCTGAACGGAGTGGCTTTGTCGGAATATCCGTTAGGAAACGATGCTATGCTGAACCTGAAATTTCAAAAGCCCGGCCGGGCTTGGTTTTCCTCAAGGGAGGCCATTGAGGATGAGTAGTGGTCTGAGGCCACCAGCAGCTTGTTTTCCATCGGGTCGCTCGGCCATTGCGCCTGAACCGAAAAAAAGGCCAAAGCTGGAAACAGCAAGAGAAAGGAAAGTAATCGTCTCATAATCCTATGTTTTTAAGTTGATTATATATTGCTTTCTGAATTTTCCCCAGGTTTGTCATCGAGCCTGGTCCCGGACTCCGACACCCCGGGTCCGGGGTTCCCGCTCTTCCTGCCGTCATGCAATTGCTGCCAGACATCCGGGCTCATCATATTTTCGGATTTGAAACCTCCATACTCCCCGCTACTGGTTCCGGAACGGGGAAGGGTTCCCCCGGCATCCATTTCTTCTTTGTAGAGTTCATATACCGGAACGGGACCGGCCTCCACGGGATGGGCCGGACGCGAGGAACAAGAAGACAGGATTAACAAACCTATCCCAAAACCAATCCGGACAATCGCATACATTCTCGTGTTCATCACTTCTTCATCCAAACTTTTTCTTCCAAACCGCTTCAAGACTTGAATACGACCTGGTTCCGCAATAATAAATATTCCCGGAAACAAAGCCCCTCCTCCCAAGCCGACTTGAGTACAACACGATTTTACAATTACGGCACAGAAATCCTACAACTTAATCCAAATTATATATTTTCAAAAGATTACATCCCCTGAAGACTACGTTTTTTCCCCTCCCGAAGCCCATTCCGAAACTGCAAGCCGAGTGCAGAGCCAATAGAAGAACAGAGAAACAACCGAGCAAAACAACGGACTCAGAAGCGGGTAAAGAAATCTATCAGGTTCACCTCCGTGTCCAAACCCATTTTCTTGCGCAAACGATATTGCGCCATTTCCACGCTGCGTACCTCCTTGAAGGTGATGGACGCTATTTCTTTAGCCGAAAGTCCCAGCTTCAAAAAGGAACACAGCCGCAAATCCTTGTGGGTAAGATCCGGATACTGTTGCGTAAGATTCCGGTAAAAAGAAGAATAAACTTTCTCAAAATAATACTGGAACTCCTCATAGGCCCCTTCGTTGCCTTGGTTCCGCAATTTGACCAATATTTCCCGGACATGGTTCTTCTTGGCGGCATCCTTAGGATTCATCTCCAAAAGCAATTCTTGCAATTCCCTGCTTATGTCTGCAATGTATTCGTTGTTTCGCATCAAATACAAGGTTTTGGAAGTCAATTCCTTGTTCCTGAGTTCCAAGGAATCCTTATAATCCTGCTCCTTGTGCGCCATCAATTCCTTTTCCTGCTCGTACAAACGTTTTTGACGAGCCGACAAGTCGGATTCCCTCTTTTTCAAGCGTTTTTGATACAAGAATAGCCAGCAAAGGATTACAGACAATACCAACAAGCAGACCAACAAGGCAAGTAAGAAAGCCGTCTGTTTGGAACTTTCCAAGGAATCAATCTGCATTTGCTTCAATTTCAAATCCTTTTCAGCATTCTCCCGTTCAATGAGATAAGAAGCTTCCACATTTTCCATCTTAATCCGGTTGTCGGCCCTATCCAAAGAATCTTTCAAAGCAGAACTCTCCATCAGGATATCACAGGCGTCCTTGTACCACTTTTCGGAGTAATACCATTGGAAAAGAGCTTTTTGGACGGAGAATTTGGCAGACTGGTTACCCATGGTTTCCGCCAAGTCCAAAGCTTTCCGCAAATAAGCATAAGACGAGTCCGGCTCGTCCTCATACAGATTAGCTATCTGCAAACAAGTGGAAACCAAAGACAATTTACGCCCGTTTGCTTCCTCGAAACGAAAAACGTCTTGTAAAATTTCCAAAGCCAAGGATGTTTTACCCTGCTGCTCGTAAACCGCGGCCATATTGGCCCAAATCAAATAATACAAATCCGGTTCCTTTTCCTGGTCAACCAAAGCCAAGGCCTTGGCCAACAACTCCAATGTTTGGGCGTAATTGCCCCGGGTATAATCCAAAGCGGCTAAGTTGTTGTAATTGTTGAACAATTCCTTGTCATCCCCAATCCGGATGTTGACCGCAATAGCCGAATCATAATAAAACCGGGCCTTGTCCATATACCCTTGCTTGAAGTAGACATTGGCGATATTATTCAACAGCCGGTTGTAACCTCGCTGAATCCCGCTCCGCTCATAAGAGCCCAGCAAATCGAAATAGATATCCATAGCCCGGTTCCAAAGGCCCATTTCCTCATAGGCAGCTCCTAAAGTAATCTTCAGATGGGCGACAGCCTCCTTCAAAATGGAATCGGTTGGCAAGGGACCTTTGTTAGCTGGTTCGCGACCCAATTCCGCTTCAAGACTTCCGATGGCAGCATCCAAAAGCCCCACGACCCGGACATGCCGTCCTTCAAGCAAACCTTTTTCTACCAAACTATCCACCAAGGGAACCAAGGCCTCTGGTCTGGAAATAGAGCCCAATATCCTGGTTATCGAATCTTCCAAGCAACGGGAAGTTTCGACCGTGTCTTCCATGAGACAAAGCAGTCGTACTTCCAAATTTTCTTGTTCACTTGAAATTTTCTGCGCCGCCATACGCCCGCCCATGCCCATCAGACAGCAAAACACATAAACCCAAACATTGAACCGACACTTCATTGTCCAATTCCTTTTTTCCATCCTATTTATGCCCCGCTTAGCGGATTCCTATCTTCTAATCCCAGATTGATTCCAACCTCAGGAACGCAAAAAGCCGACCATCCTGAGGACGACCGGCTTTTCCAAAGAAACTGCTTATCATATTGACTTCCTGTCGAACAGAAAACCTTAAAATCCGGAAAACTCCCCGTATTTCCGCTCTTCCAAGTTCGTCAAAAAAAACTTGAAAACAGTCTTTAGAAGCTGTTTAAAATTTCTTACAATCCTGAAAAGGCTGAATTTTCAGGGACCGGTTTCAGGATTTTGTTTGCCCATCGGGGGCTATTTCGGGTCTTGCTTGAGCGATGCTCGATGATAGCTTGGTCTCGGAGGAATCAAAGCATGCTTTGATTCCACGCTCGACTTTCTCTATCGTTTGCCTTTTTCTCGTCCGATAGCTTGGCTATCCTCCTTTGAAAAACGCCGCACCATCCCTCCAAATCTCCTCCCGATGGCCTAAACAAATAAATTTAAACAGCTTCTTAAAACATCGGTTTCAAATCCGGAGAGATAACCAAGGTCGCCTCCGTAGCCGCCTGTACATCTTCCGGCTTGAATTCGGGATTGATTTCAACCAGCTCGATACCCTTGGGTGTAACCTTCATCACGCCCATTTCGGTGACAATCAAATTGACACGACCCTTGGCCGTCAAAGGCAAGGTGCATTTTTTCAAAATCTTCGGTTTCCCCTTGGCCGTGTGTTCCATGGCCAGAATCACCAATTTGGCGCCGGTAAGCAAATCCATGGCACCGCCCATGCCGGGGGTCATCTTACCGGGAATCATCCAGTTAGCCAAATCCCCTTCTTCGTCCACCTGCATGGCACCCAAAACCGTGGCATCCACATGCCCGCCCCGGATAATGGCAAAAGAAGTGGCACTGTCGAAAGTGCAGGCTCCTACGGTCGGGGAAGTGAAACCACCACCCGCATTGATGTATTCAGGGTTCTCCTTGCCAGCCTCAGGGGTGGGTCCCATCCCCAACATCCCGTTTTCCGACTGTAAAATCACCTTCACACCTTGCGGCAGGAAGTTCGGTACCATCGTGGGCAAACCGATACCCAAATTCACCACATCCCCGTTCTTGAGTTCCTTGGCCACACGCTTGGCGATAATCTCGCGCATCTGAGTCTTATCCATCGTATATTTTTTTAATCCTTGTCTGAACCAAAGCCCCGGATATGGCGGAAGACACCCGGGAGCCACTGTCCCAAGCCAGTTCAAACCATAAAGTTACACATTTTTCCGGACATCGACTTTTCCGCCATCGTCCGCAACACACATTTTAAACCGGCAAGGCTGCTTCTCAGCGAAAACAAACCCGGCCGGTTCAAAAATATTTACCGGCCCATCCTCCGGGCCAATTCCTGGGCCAGGTAGGAAGCCACATCGTCGGCATAGGAATTCATACCGAAACCGGCATCGAAACCCAATTCCTTACCCAACTCATAGGTAATACGAGGACCGCCGCAGCAGACAATCAGCTTGTCGCGCAAGCCTTCGGCTTCCAACATCTCGATCATCCGGGTCATGTTCTGGATATGGATGTCCTTCTGGGTCACCGTTTGCGAAACCAAGATGGCATCGGCATGAAGTTCCATGGCCTTGGCAATCAACTCCTCGTTAGGAACTTGACTTCCAAGATTATAGGCATCAATCATCTCATAGCGTTCCAAACCATAATGACCGGCGAAACCCTTCATGTTCATGATAGCGTCGATACCCACCGTGTGCGCATCGGTCCCCGTACTAGCTCCCACCACCACGATTTTTCGCCCGATGTGTTCACGGATGAAATTATCGGTTTCTTCCATCGACATCACCGTCGATTCCACCTTGGGGACATGGATAGCCGTGTAATCCACCGTATGCGTGCATGAACCGTAAGCATTAAAGAAGGTGAAGCCCGGCGTAAGTTCGTGGAAATACACGATTTGAGGATTTTCAAAACCCATCTTGCGCAACAGCTGCTTGGCAGCCTCCACCGCCTCCTCGCCGCAAGGCACCGGCAAAGTGAAGCTCAGCTGGGTCTTGCCGTCGTTCATCGTATCGCCGTAAGGCTTTATCTTCTTGGGGTCGTATGTCTTGTCTATTTCTTCGTGCGAAGTAGAATATAATCCGCCGCTCATCTTATTCTCCTTTCTTCATTATGTCGATAAATGGATTCTCGTAATTGTCCCGCTTTTCGGCCACACCCTGCAAACCTTTCCCGCCGTTCTTGGGACGCTTGATATCGGCAAAAATGCCCTTCTCAAGTGCCGAGAACAAACCTTCCTTCTCCATTTGCTGCAAGAGCGCGGTCGCCTTATCCAGCACTTCGGCAGCCCTCCGGCGGACGATTCCGCCTTCCTTGAATTCCATTTCATCCCCTATGCTCTTCATGTTGTTGAAGATATAGCGGGCGTTTTCAATCGAGAGGTAGCGGTCGCTCATGAAAGGCGTATGAATCGCCTCGGTGGGCATACCCAGCAGTTGCAGTCCCTGATGTGTCCAGATACCAATCATATTGAACAGGGCATCTTGCAGATGTCCTCTGAAAATATTCCCGGTCATGAACTTGGTAGGCGGCATGTATTTCAAGGGCGCATTCGGGAAAATCTCCCGCAGCATCTGTGCCTGGGCCAATTCCATCAAGAAACCATTTTCCAGTTTCGGATCCATTTCAAAAGCATGTCCCAAGCCCATCTGTTCTTCGGGAAGCCCGGCCAGCAAGGCCAGCTGCTCGTTGATGAAGTCCGAAGCCAATACCGTATGGGCCTCGGCCACGGCATCGGCGGTGGTCAAATAGTTGTCCTCACCCGTGTTGATGATGACCCCTGCGAAACCGTTGATGACCCGGGAAAAATACTGGTCGATCAAGGTCCGTTGCATATTGATATCCCGGAAAAGAATACCATAAAGGGCATCGTTGAGCATCACATCCAAGCCTTCCAAAGCCCCCATGACCGCAATTTCCGGCATGCAAAGCCCTGAGCAATAATTGCAGAGACGGATGTAACGGCCTACTTCCTCGCCTACTTCGTCCAAGGCCTTGCGCATGATGCGGAAGTTCTCTTGGGTGGCCATCGTGCCGCCGAAACCCTCGGTAGTGGCCCCGTAAGGCACATAATCCAACAAACTTTGGCCTGTGGTACGGATGACAGCGATGATGTCGGCCCCTTGACGGGCAGCCGCCTGCGCTTGGGTAACATCCTCGTAGATGTTTCCGGTAGCTACAATCACGTACAAATAAGGTTTAGGCCCCTCCCCGATAGTCTTCAGATAATGTTCCCGCCGGGCACGGCGTTCCCGGATCCGCTTAATGGAAGCATCCGCATAAGGTTTCAAGGCCTCATGGCGTTTGTCGGCCGGAGCTACCGGAAGCTGGGCCAAATCCAATTTACCGGCCCCGATTTCCTCGGCAACCTGCTGCGGTGTCTTGCCGGTATGCACCACGGCATTCCCCATGACGAACATCAGACCCTCCCCCAACAGGTTGGCATCTTTCATCGCATCCACCACCACATTGGGATAAGGAACCTCGTCCGGGTTAACCCCGTCTATTCCCAACAAACGGGCAATGGTCCTTTCCGTGGCCACGGTCGTGTAGCCATCCACGAAAGCCTGCACCTGGCGGGCAATGTTCGCGGCAGCCGTCCGGGCCTGTCCTACCTTGTCGAAATCAAGGCCAAGTTTGCTTTTTTGATTCATATCGATTGGTTGTTTTGCTTCTTGGATGAATGGAACCCCGCCGCCGAACCGGGCGGCCTGCAAAGATAGGCAAAGATAGCGGAAGGTGAGCGCAGTGCAAGCTGAACGCAGAGAGCAAGTTTACTTGCGCTCTGCTGAGGCGAAGCCTGCGCTCGCTGCGGAGCAGCAACAGTACGCTCCTTCGTTCTCGCTCTCAGCGCCTTGCATCTTACTCACTCTGACACACCGCCTGAGATTTATTTCAAGTCCCTATTTTGATACACCCTCCTGCCGAACCGCACCCTATCTTCGGCGTCAGCCCAGGGCCCCTATTTTCCATTTTCCTCCTCATAATAGGCCTGAGCCTTGGCAAGGACCCCGGCATCGAAACCCAGCAAGAAAGCAATGCGTAAAGCCTCCATCGGCGGGGTCTCCATCGGCTCTTCCTCCACCACGGAATAGTCCATGCAGGCCTGGATACGGGAAAGCTCGAAACCTTGCTTCCCGTCGGCAGTTCCCGGAACCCTTTCCAGGAGAAGGCTTGGGGCTTGGGATTCCTTTCCGGAACCAAGAGAGGGCGAAGCCGATGGCAAAGACGCTCCCGGCAACGAAGCCACCATTCCGTCCGCCCCGCTAATCCAATCTTCGCGGAATCCCCGGACCCGCAAATGCCGCACCGGATCAGGAATTGGCCCGTAATGCGTGCTGACAAGCCCTACGCACGGCAACTCTTGCAAAGTATCCAAAACCGCCCTTACAATCGCCTTTCCTTCCATCGGATTGGTCGTCCGCGCCAGTTCGTCCACCAAAAGCAACATTTTCTCCCCCTTTTTCAAACGGGTCAGAACCGCATCAAGCCTTTGCATTTCCGCCCCGAAGGAAGACAAACCCCGTTCCTCGCTCTGCTCGTCCTGGACCAACAGGGCCACCGAATCGAACAAGGCAAGTTCCGCCCGCCGGGCCGGAACCAAGAACCCGGACTGGAAAAGACATTGGGAAAGGGCCAAACTCTTGAGCAAGACCGTCTTGCCACTCATATTGGCTCCTGTCAGCACACAAGGACCGGCTTTCAAACAAATATCCACCGCTTGGTAACGTCCTTTCCTTTCCTCAACCAAAGCCTTGACCATAGGATGGAACAAACCCTCGTAAGAAACCGACAAGGAAAATTCCCGGCCCGACGGCCCGGAAACCGGGTCGTTCCTTTTCACCTCCCGGACATGGATTTCCGGCAACACCAAATCGAAGCGCCAAGCCAAAGAAGCCTTGGCTATCAACATATCCCAATAGGCCACCAAATCCATGGTCTCCTGCAATACCGGTACGAAAGGACGCAGCTTGGCCGAAAGCGACACCCGGATTTCCTGTTCAAAAGCCAGGCATTCCGTCTGCAAGCGGACCATCTCGGCATCCACCCGCTTGAAGTCCCGCGAAGAACCGTTTTCCAACCCCAAGTCCGAACCGGTTTTCCCCGTTCCGGACAAAAGCGTTTCCCCGGCATTCTCAATCCCGGCATCTCCCGCCACACAGCGGCACCGTCCATCCTGGACCTGAACCACTTCCGCAGTCTCATCCAGCTGCAAAAGGGCCTTGCGGGCCTGAGCTAAACGGGCATCGTACTCATCGTAAATATAAAAGACCGGCAATTTCTCTCCCCTGGGATCCAAAAGGGAAACCACCTCCGACAAATCCGGAAAAACCCGAGGTGGATTCTCGAAACCGCAAACCTGTACCAACTCGGCCAAAGTTTTCCCTGCTTCACCCGACAAAATAGCGAAACGCTTGATCTCAAAAAGCTGGATATCATCAACCGGGCCTTCTTGCAACAATTTGAACGAATTCCGGATATCCCAAATCTGAGCAAATTTGATTTTGATTTTTTCCAAAAGAAGGGTCGTTCCTGCGGCCAAATAGGCCTTCATGGCATCCACACGCTTCAATTCCACCGACAAAGCTGCCTCGTCTCCCGGACCGGACCAAGGCAAAGCCGAAAGAGCATCACGACCTACGGCCGATTGCAAATCCATTTGCTTCAACAGATAATCGAAGCCACTTACTGTTTTCCTCAAATCATTCCCCTGCATAGGGACAAAGATAGTGCAAGCCGAGTGCAAAGCCAAACCCCCGATTAAACCCAAATCGGTCATTAGGATTTCTCAGTGTTGTACGGCAGTGAGAAATCCTTTAATTTTTCCCAAATGGAAAGGAAT
>CALUNB010000017.1 GCA_944321885.1 uncultured Bacteroidales bacterium
CGGGCAAGATGCCCGAAAGCCTCACTTTCCCAATCAAAAACGGACTCGGCGTGTCTAATGACCGATTTGGGTTTATGTGCGGGCATATCTTTTTTGACGGAGGCTTGCCGCGCTGCCGTACCGCTTTTCTATGGATTTCCATACAAAAAAAACATCGAAAACGCAATACCTGAAAGTTGGCATTTTTTTTATAAATTTGAATCTTTGATTGGAAAAGGTTTTCTTTTTTCTGTTGAATGCAAGGAAATGAAGCAAATGTTTGGTAGGATTCTCAAGTTTGGAGGCAACAGGCCCGATGTTCTCCTGTTTTGTTTACTTCGGCAGCTGGTTTCCCGGCAGATAGTGTACGACAAGTTTTAAAATCATACAATATTATTACTATGAAAATTTTGACTGTCCAGGATTTGGAACGGATCCGGAAAACAGCCAAGGAGGTGCTTGCCTTGCGGGAGGAAAGCAACCGTCATGTGGAGGCCCAGACCTGCGGTCTGGCCACTGGCTGTCCCCACCTGCAAGTGCTCATTTGCGGAGGAACCGGGTGCAAGGCATCGTCCAGTGCCAAGATTGCCGAGAATTTCAAGAAGGAAATTGCCAAGCAGCAAATCGGGGAAAAAATCGACATCGTGACGACCGGATGTTTCGGCTTCTGCGAGAAAGGCCCGATTGTGAAAATCATCCCTGACAACACCTTTTACATCCATGTCACGCCCGAAGACGTGCCGGAAATCGTGCAGGAACACTTGATCGGGGGCAGGAAGCTGGAAAGGCTCCTTTACCAGGATCCCGTTTCAGGACAGCATGTGAGCGATTCCAAACACATGGACTTTTACCGGAAGCAGATGCGTATCGCCTTGCGGAACTGCGGGTTCATCGATCCGGAAAACATCCATGAATACATAGCCCGGGACGGTTACCAGGCTTTGGCCGACTGTCTGATGAAATACGGACGGGAAGAAGTCATCGACAAAATCAAACAGTCCGGTTTGCGGGGCCGGGGCGGTGGTGGTTTCCCCACGGGGCTCAAATGGGAGTTCACCGCCAAGCAGGAAGCCGATCAGAAATATGTGGTCTGCAATGCCGACGAAGGGGACCCGGGGGCGTTCATGGACCGTTCCATCATGGAAGGAGACCCGCATTCGGTCATTGAAGCCATGGCCATTTGCGGTTATGCGGTAGGAGCGAACAAGGGGCTGGTATATATCCGTGCTGAATATCCCTTGGCCATCCAGCGCTTGCGGGTCGCTATCCAGCAAGCCACCGAAATGGGCATGTTGGGACCTTGCATCCTGGGTTCGGATTTCGGTTTCGAAATAGAAATACGTTACGGGGCCGGGGCTTTCGTCTGCGGGGAGGAAACGGCTTTGATCCATTCGATGGAAGGGAAACGTGGGGAACCCACGCTCAAACCTCCATTCCCGGCGGAGAGCGGTTACATGGGCAAGCCCACCAATGTGAACAATGTGGAAACCTTGGCCAATGTTCCCGTCATCTTGACCAAGGGGCCGGAATGGTTCGCTTCCATCGGAACGGAGAAATCCAAAGGTACCAAGGTGTTCGCTTTGGCCGGGAAAATCAATAACGTGGGCTTGATTGAAGTGCCGATGGGCACGACCTTGCGCGAGGTGATTTACGAAATCGGGGGCGGTATCAAGAACGGCAAGAAATTCAAGGCCGTGCAGACAGGGGGACCTTCGGGCGGATGCTTGACCGAGAAGCACCTCGATACCCCGATTGATTTCGATAACCTTCTGGCAGCCGGTTCCATGATGGGTTCGGGCGGCATGATTGTGATGGACGAAGACGATTGCATGGTGTCGGTGGCCCGTTTCTATTTGGATTTCACGGTGGAAGAATCCTGTGGCAAATGTACGCCCTGCCGTATCGGCAACAAACGGTTGTTGGAAACGCTCAACAAGATTACCGAAGGCAAGGGGACGGAAAAGGATTTGCAGCAATTGGCTGTTTTGGGTCGCCAAATCAAGGATACGGCTCTTTGCGGTTTGGGGCAGACTTCGCCCAACCCGGTTTTGTCCACCCTGGACAATTTCTATGACGAATATTTGGAACATGTGCGCGACCATACCTGCCGGGCTAAACAGTGCAAGGCTTTGCTGACCTACACGATTAACCCGGAAGTCTGCATCGGTTGTACGCTTTGCGCCCGCAACTGTCCGGCCGATGCCATCACCGGGTTCCCGAGGAAGCCGCATATCATCCTGCCGGAAAAGTGCATCAAGTGTGGCATGTGCATGGCCCGCTGCAAGTTCCACGCCATTTCGGTATGTTAACCGGACAAGCCTTAGATGGATTTAACGAAAACAAAAATGGAAAAGAAAGAAATAACACTTCAAATAGACCGTCATACCGTCCGCGTTCCGGAGGGTACCATGATTTTGGAAGCCGCCCGTCAGGTGGGAATCAACATTCCTACGCTTTGCCATATCAACCTGGAGGGGACCTGTATCAAGAGTACGCCCGCTTCCTGCCGTATCTGCGTGGTGGAAGTGGAGGGCCGCAAAAACCTCGCCCCGGCTTGCGCTACGCGCTGCACCGATGGTATGGTGGTCAAGACCAGTACTTTACGGGTTATGAACGCGCGCAAGGTCATTGCCGAATTGATTTTGTCCGATCATCCCAACGATTGCCTCACTTGCCCCAAGTCGGGCAATTGCGAGTTGCAAGCCTTGGCCTTGCGCTTCAATGTGCGGGAAATGCCCTATTCGGGCGGGGAGTTATCCTTGCGCAAGAAGGAGGTGACCTCCTCGATTGTGCGTAATATGGACAAGTGCATTTTTTGCCGGCGTTGCGAAAGCGTCTGCAATGATGTGCAGACTGTGGGGGCCCTGGGGGCTGTGCGGCGGGGGTTCAATACCACGATCGCCCCGGCTTTCGACAAGAAGATGAGCGAGAGTGAATGTACCTATTGCGGTCAGTGCGTGGCGGTTTGTCCGGTAGGGGCCTTGACCGAGCGCGATCACACCAACCGTTTGTTGGAAGATTTGGAAAACCCGGACAAGGTGGTTCTGGTCCAGACGGCTCCCGCCGTGCGTGTGGCCTTGGGCGAATCTTTCGGCATGGAACCGGGGTCTATCGTGACGGGCAAGATGGTTTCGGCCTTGAGGGAATTAGGTTTCGACTATGTGTTCGATACCGATTTCGCCGCCGACCTTACCATCATGGAAGAGGGGGCGGAGGTGCTGGACCGTCTGAGCCGTTTCCTGGACGGGGACAAGAGCGTGGCCCTGCCTATCCTGACTTCCTGCTGCCCGGCTTGGGTCAATTTCTTCGAGCATTATTTCCCCGATATGCTCAATATCCCTTCCACGGCGCGTTCGCCCCAGCAGATGTTCGGTTCGATTGCCAAGTCCTATTGGGCCGAAAAGATGAAAATCCCGCGTGAGAAATTGGTCGTGGTATCCATCATGCCTTGCCTGGCCAAGAAGTACGAGTGCGACCGGGAGGAATTCAAGGTGGACGGGAACCCGGATGTGGATTATTCGATTTCGACCCGGGAATTGGCTACCTTGATCAAGCGGGCCAATATCGACTTTGCCAGCTTGCCTGATTCGGATTTCGACATGCCTTTGGGGGCTTCGACGGGGGCCGGGGTCATTTTCGGGACCACCGGCGGGGTCATGGAAGCCGCTTTGCGTTCGGTCTATGAAATTTACACGGGGAAGACTTTGGAGAAAATCGATTTTGAAAGTGTCAGGGGCATGGAGGGGTTCCGTAAGGCTTCCGTCGATTTGGGCGGTTTCGAACTCAAGGTGGGCATCGCCCATGGTCTGGGGAACGCCCGCAAGCTCTTGGAAGAAATCCGCCAGCAACGTTGCGAATACCATGTGATTGAGATTATGGCTTGCCCGGGCGGCTGTATCGGAGGAGGCGGACAGCCCTTGCATCATGGCCATTCGAACGTGTTGCGGGCAAGGGCCGAGGCGCTTTACCGCGAGGATTCGGGCAAGGAAATCCGCAAATCGCACGAGAATCCGTACATACAGCAGCTGTACGAGGAGTATTTAGGTAAACCTTTGAGCGAGAAGGCGCATCATTTGCTGCATACGCATTATTTCAACAAGTCCTTGTAGGCTTTATGTGGAACCAGAAAAAAGAAAAATCATGTCAGAAATAAAATTGGCTTGCGCCGTGGTGGAACAAGTCCAGGCCATTTGCGACAAGCATGGGAACGATCCGGGCGAATTGATTAACATCTTGCATGAATGCCAGCATTTGCACGGGTATCTTCCCGAGGATATGCAACGGGTCATTGCCCGGAAATTGAATATCCCGGTCTCGAAAGTGTACGGGGTAGTCACGTTCTACACCTTTTTCACAATGACCCCGCGTGGGAAGTACCCGGTTTCGGTCTGCATGGGGACGGCTTGCTATGTGCGCGGTGCCGAAAAGCTTTTGGAAGAGTTCAAGCGGGTCTTGGGCATCGAGGTGGGTGAAACCACACCCGATGGCAAGTTTTCTTTGGACTGCCTGCGTTGCGTGGGGGCTTGCGGTCTGGCACCGGTGGTGATGATCGGGGATAAGGTGTACGGGCGTCTGATGCCGGTGGAGGTGAAGAAGATTATCGAGGAGCTCGAATAATCAAGTTGAACCTTGGACCTTGGATTCCAAGATGTGGGCCGGAAGGAGCGGTGGAAGCCGTTTCCTTCCGGCTTTTTTATGTTTTCGGATTATTTCCTTTTCGAAGAGGAGACCGTTTTTTTGAGCGCTTTGTTTTTGGGAACCGGTTCCCCGAAAAGGTCCCTTGCGCAGAACAGGTCCAGCTGGTTTTCAGCTTCCTTGGGCAAATCTTCCAGCTCCGACTGTTCGTAATACGCTTTCAAAGCCTTTTTCACCATGCGTTTGAAACCCGTTTTTTCATGACGGCACAGGCGTTCGTAACGTTGTTTCTCCTTGTCGGTGAGGGCGAACTCGAAACGGTGGAATTTACGTTGGGGCTTGTTCCTTGCCTGTTTTTTGTGGTCTTTCTTTTCCCCACGGACACGGGGGGGCCTTTCCAAGGGCATGTCGTTTATTTTTTAGGCTTTTTGGCTTTCGGGTCGGGTTGGGGGAGTTCCTGGTAAAATTCCAGACCGCCGGTTTTGGCATCCAAGCGGAGGATGCAGGGTGTTCCGGGCAAGATTCCTGTCTGTCCCCATTGGGCGATGGGCAGGTCTTTGCGGCCCAAAGTTTCCCCGTTGTACTGTAGGCTGGCTTCGACTTTGAGCGGAATCCGGTAGTGGAATCCTTCTGGGGCCGGTTGGCCGGGTTCCTGCCGGATTGCGTGTGGACCTGTTTCCTGTTTTCCCGGGCGTGGCTCCTTTTCCGGGACGCCTATCGAGGGCAGGGGGTGGAGCCGGAGCACGAGCAGGTCTTCTTCAGATTCGAAGCTTGAAGCTTGTTCTTCCTTTTCCAAGAGTTCGAGGCCGGTTTCAGGACTGAAAAATCCAATATAATACGTTTCTTGTCCTTTTTGGGGCAGGATGCGTATTTCGTATTCGAGGATTTCGGTGTGCCAGGTGCCGGTGAAGCATTCCAAAATCCGCTGTTTGGTTTCGTCCAATTTTTTGTACATGAATCTGATGGTACCCGCAGGATAAGCCACTTCTTGAAGCCCGGTCAAAAGGTCGTTTTGGTCGGCTTGGATTTGGAAAACCTTCTCGGCCATCTTGCGGGCTTGTTCGGCGGTGCTTCGTTCATCCATGACCGGATAGAGTACCTTTTCGATGACAAGGGCGGTATCGGTCTGGAAATAAGACGTGGTGGTGTCGAACCTCCGGGTCACGTTCAAGTCGGCCACCGGGGCGAAACCTGTTTGCCAGTACCCGTTGGCCCGATTCGGAGCGGGAGCATAAGATGAAGGCCTTCCAGCTTTGTCCCCGGGGCTTCTGTCCAGGCGGGTTTGTCCTGGTTCATCTTGCGGGGGCTGGTTCCCTTTTGCTTCCGGGCCCCGGAACCGGGGGGCTAGGCCGGGTGTTTTTTCCATTTCGTGCAGGTTGACACCCCGCAGGATTCCATCGGGACTCAGCATCAGGGCTGGTACCGGATTCCCTGCCACGGAATAGGTTTGTTGGGGGTCGGGGAAGGACTCGGTCCGGAATTCGACATCCAGGATCCGATAGGACTCCTTGTCGTTCCGGATGGCGGGCAGTTTGAGCATCTGTTCCGCGTAATTGCTGTAGATTCCTCTTTTTTGTACGGTTTTTTCAAGGGTGATTTTGAGGCGGATGCCGTTTTGCGGCAAACAATAGCATATTCTTTGGACCGGTTTTACGTCTTGTCCGCTGCCGGCCGGACTTACCGTGTGTTGGGCCGGCACTTGGTTCAAGGAAGCAAGCAGGCAGGCCAAAGCCAAGAAAAGGTTCTTCTGTTTCATGTAAGTTCGTTTTACCGGTGCCGGGAACGGATGTCCGGCACTGCAAGTCACAAATGTACAAACATTCTTGATTTTCTGTAAACATGAAAAATTTGCATCGCATGGAAACCTTCTTTGGGCATGGTGCCGTCGTCATAGGCGGATTTTGCGGGCTGTCTTCAACCGGGCTGCGGAACGGGAGGGGGGCAAAAGATGATTTTTCGACAAAGAATCCTCGATAGGACACATTCTAGTGGATTCTCTTTAGGAAAGCTGACTTTTGGGCCAGCCTCGGGAAAAGGGAGCATGGCGGTCAAAATGACAGTTTACCCCTTTTGGCACGTAATTGGATAAGGTGTTCCCAAAAACATCAAGCTATGGCAAAAGGTAAAATTGGCGTTTCGACGCAAGATTTGTTTCCTATCATCAAGAAGTTCCTTTATTCGGACCACGAGATATTCCTGCGGGAGTTGGTTTCCAACGCCGTGGATGCAACCCAGAAGTTGAAGACCTTGGCTTCCTCGGGCGTTTTCAAAGGCGAAACCGGGGATTTGCGGATAACCGTCAAGGCTGACAAAAAGGCAGGAACCTTGACTATCACCGACCAAGGTATCGGGATGACGGCCGAAGAAGTGGAAAAATACATCAACCAGATTGCGTTTTCCGGGGCCGAGGAGTTCCTCAAGAAATACAAAGATGCCGGGAATGCCATTATCGGGCATTTCGGTCTGGGCTTCTATTCGGCTTTCATGGTCAGCAGCAAGGTGGAAATTATCACCCGTTCCTATCAGGAGGGTGCCAAGGCCGTGCATTGGAGCTGCGAGGGTACCACCGACTATGAAATGGAAGAAACCGAACGTGCCGGAAGGGGGACGGATGTCATCCTGCATTTGACCACCGAGGACCAAGAGTTCGCCGATGAGGAAAAGATACAATACCTCTTGAAAAAATATTGCCGTTTCCTGCCGGTGGAAATCGTTTGCGGCAAGGAAAAGGAATGGAAGGACGGCAAGTATGTGGATACGGACAAGGATTTGATTGTCAACGACACCCATCCGGCTTGGACCCGTAAGCCGAGCGAACTGAAGGAAGAGGACTACCTGAGCTTTTACCACGACCTTTATCCGGCCGCGCCCGATCCCCTGTTCCATATCCATCTGAACGTGGACTATCCGTTCACGCTGACCGGTATCCTGTACTTCCCCAAGATTTCTTCCCGTCTGGAATTGCAGAAGAACAAGATCCAGCTCTACTGCAACCAGGTGTACGTCACCGACACGGTGGAAGGCATCGTGCCCGAATACCTGACCTTGCTGCACGGGGTCATCGATTCGCCCGACATTCCTTTGAACGTTTCGCGTTCCTACCTGCAAAGCGACCGCAATGTCAAGAAGATTTCGAACCACATCACCAAGAAAGTGGCCGACAGCTTGGTGGACCTGTTCAAGAACAAGCGGGCGGATTTTGAAAGCAAGTGGGACGATTTGAAGATTTTTGTCCAATACGGCATCCTGACCGACGAGAAATTCGCCGAAAGGGCCATGGAGTTCTATTTGTTCAAGAACACCGAGGGCAAGTATTTCAGCTTGGACGAGTACAAGAAGGTGATAACCGATTTGCAGACCGACAAGGACAAGAAGTTGGTGTTCCTTTATGCTTCCAAGGTGGACAGCGAATACAGCTATATCCAAGCCGCCAAGGCCAAGGGCTACGACGTGCTGGTCATGGACGGGGCTTTCGACACGCCTTTTGTCAACTACATGGAGCAGAAGAATCCCGATTTCCGCTTCACGCGGGTGGATTCGGATGTCATCGACAAGCTGATTCCCAAGGAGGAAGCCAGGATTGTAAGCCTGAGTCAGCAGGAACAGGACGATTTGCGGGGCATTTTCAATGCGCAGCTGCCCAAGGATGGCGGCATGTATATGGTTTCGTTCGAAGCCTTGGGTGAAGAGGCTGACCCGGTCCTGATTACACGTTCCGAGTTCATGCGTCGTATGAAAGACATGGCGGAAATCAATCCCGAAATGGGTTTTTACGGCAAGATGGGCGACCAGTTCAACTTGGTGGTCAATACCGACCACCGTATTGTGAAACATTTGCTGGAGGACGAAAAGTCCGTGTTGGGCTCCCGCATGCAACCGATTTTGGACCAGAAGGCGGATTTGCAAAAGCAGAAGGACGATATCAACGCGCTCAACAAGGATGTGAAGCCTGAGGATGTGCCGGCTTCCGACAAGGACCGCATTGCGGATTTGGACCGGCAGTTGGCCGACCTTGGCAAGCAAGAGCGGGATATCCTGGCTGGTTACGGCTCGGAAAACAAGGTGGTCGGACAGCTTATCGACCTGGCTTTGCTCAGCAACGGCCTCTTGAAAGGGGAAGCCTTGCATAAATTCTTGCAACGCAGCGTGGACTTGATAAAATAAGATTTGATAAAATAAAGCGATGCCGTGTCAAGGGCAGGGGCATGACCTTTGTCCTTGGCACGGATTGTGATGGAAACAGTCTCCAAGGATTGGCTACATATCCTCCAAAGTCAGGCAGCGGGGTTCGATTTTGTATTTTGACAAGACTTTGGTTCTTATCGTTTCCACTTTTTTCGCAAAATTTTCAGGGTCGAAGTTTTTCCTTTGCCGTTTCACCTCTGCCACGACGGCTGTTTCTCCATCAGCCAGTATGCCTACGATATCAATTTCGCAAGCATTTTTGCCTTTCTTTGCCTGCCACCAAGAGCCGATATTCAGATACTTCTTGCTTTCCGCCATTTGCTGATTGAAATACATTTCCAATGTTTGTCCGGAATAAGTGTGATAATCTTTCATTATCAAATCGCCCAACAGCTTGTAATTTTCCAATTCCACCAACGGCCTGTATTTTACAAAATACCTGAACCAGAAGCGCAGAAACAAGTCTGAGATTTCAAAACGCACGGTCTGAGTCCCCTCTTTGGCAAAGATGGGGCGCTTTTTGGCAATCAGTTCATAATCTTCCTCCAAGCGCCTTATGTGTCCGGCGATGTTTGTTTCCCCCATGCTTTTTTCCAATTCGGGAAGTGTGTTCCGACCTCCTGCAATATCGGCCAATGCAGCAAAATAGTTTCCGTATTTCTTGCCGAACTTCTGTATCAAAAGGGCATTGCCTTCGTCAATGAAAGGCGAATCGGCTTGTACCATAAGGCTTATCATCGTCTCGACCTCTGTACATCCGTTTTGCATGAACAGATCCACGTATTTTGGGACACCGCCTGTGAATGTGTATAAGGCCAACAAGTCCTCGTTCGTGTAGTCTGGCTTGTGGTCGGCCAAAATCTCTTTCAAGACATCGGTTGTGAACGGCCTGAGTTTGATGATACTGTCACAGCGTCCATAAAGAGGTTCACGGGCATCTCGGAATATTCGCGTCATCAGGGTGTATACGGAACCGCTTGCGATGAAGTTTATATGGGTCGAATCTTTATACCTATCCCAAATGTCTTGGATTCTGCTATACACGCTTGGGTTTATATAAAAGAATTCCTGGAACTCATCTATGACAAGATTGAACTTTTCTGTTTTTCCCGCACGCATCAATATCTCAAAAAGATCAGCAAATGATTCTGTGCTTTCAGGCACAAATACACTTTTCAAGGTCTCATTGATTGCTTTGGCAAAGACATGGCACAACATGGCCTCATTGCTGCGGCTTACAAAGAGATAAACCATCGGGGACTGCTCGCAACTCTTTTTTATCAGCATGGTTTTGCCGATTCTTCGTCTGCCGGTCAGCACGGTCATCTGCGAATGGTCGTTAAACGCCACGTTTCTTCTCCGCTCCAATAGGGCAAGCTCCTCTTTTCTATCGTAAAATTTCATATTGGCTTATTTTGCTGTTTATTTGGCATATTTTTTTGATTGCCATTGTCGAACCGCATATCAACCCAGAAGGAAAATATATGGCTGTATAATATACGGCTGTATATTTTGCTTCTGCAAAGATAGGAATAGTATTTAAATCTGTATAAAAATGCCGTTCCGGTACGGCAGAGGATGCTTTCGACCGCCTTATGGAAGTCATGTGAAGCCCGGTGTTTGCCCATCGGGGCCTATTTTGAGTTTGGCCGAGGTGCCGCCTGTTTTCGGTGACACCAAAGCAACGAAGCAGATTGCTCATTATGATACGCCGTCATCGTTTGTGTTTTTCACGCCAGATAGCTGGGCTATCCTCCTGAGAAAAAATTTCAAAATCCTACAAAATCCATCTTTGATGCTCTAAACAAAAAATAAACATTTTTTCTCTACCTTTGCCGCGTTTTATTGGGGTGGAAGCCGCAATTCCTGCCGGTTTTTCCCCAAGGGGAAATTGTATTATCAGAATGAAGCAGCTTTTTTTTACAGTGGTTTTGCTCGGTACGGTGTCCTTTGCTTTCGCGCAGCGGCAAGTGAGCGGCACGGTGCTCGACAAACGCAGCAAGCAACCCTTGGCAGGCGCGGAAGTCTCGATTGGCGTCGAGACCCGGCAAGTGAACCAGGATGGGACGTTCCTTTTCCAGAATGTTCCGGAAAAAGGCAAAGTGACCCTTTCGGTTTCCGCGCCCGGTTACCAAAGCCTTGTCTTGAATGTCAAGGATTTCGAAGACGCCCTGTATTATTTGGAAGAAGTGGATGAGAACCTGCTCGACTTCGGCCTTTTTGAATTGGACGGGGACGAGGACATGGGCTATGGCGGCCAGTCGGTAGCCGGTTTGGAAACCTCTTCCGAGGACGTGTTCGACCGCAATGCCGGTTACAACCTCAGTTTCGCGTATTTCCGTCCCCGGGGATACGACAACCAGAACAACAGCGTCTACATCAACGGGGCCTTGATGAACGACCCGGAAAACGGCCGGGCCTCTTGGTCGGAATGGGGTGGGTTGAACGATGCCACCCGTAACAGTGAAGCCGTGAGCGGCCTGAAACCCAATAATTTCAGCTTCGGCAACGTGGGAGGGGCGGAAAACATGAACATGCGGGCTTCGGCCATGCCCCGCCAGCATAAGTTCACGTATTCCTTGAGCAACCGGACCTATACGCACCGTTTGATGTACACCTACGGTTCAGGCTTGACTCCGAAAGGCTGGGCATTTTCTTTGAGCATTTCCCGCCGTTGGGGTAACGGCTTGGTCTATAATCAGAATACCGGGGTCCGCGTACCGCGTTTCTCGGAAAATTACGATTCCAAAGGGGTGCCGGACGGCTTGCTCTACGACAGCTGGGGCTACTACGCTTCGGTTTCGAAGAAGTTCGGTTCCACCGGCCATTCGCTAAGCTTCGTGGCTTTCGGTTCGCCCACCAAGCGGGCCATGCAAGGCGGTTCCTACCAGGAAGTCTACGATTTGGTAGGAAGCAATTATTATAATGGGAACTGGGGATACCAGAACGGGGAAATCCGCAGCGCCCGGATCCGGCAGACCTTCTTGCCCACCTTCCAATTGGTCTGGGACTACGAAAAGGATAAGACCAAGGTCAGCACCACGGCGAGTTACCAATTCGGTCGTTACGGGACCACGGCCTTGAACTGGTACGATGCGCCCGACCCGCGTCCGGATTATTACCGTTACCTGCCTTCCTATTACGAGGATCCCGTCACGGCGGCCATGGTAGCCGATTTGTGGCGCAACGACCCGACCAAGAGTCAAATCAACTGGGACGAACTCTACCAGGTCAACTATACCCAGAACGCTTTGGGCCGTCAGGCGAAATACATGATTGAAGACCGCCGCAACGATGTGAGCGACTTCGATTTGAGTTCGGTCCTGAACCAGACTTTGAACGACAACATCCAGTTGAACGCCGGGGCGAGGGTCCGCAACAGCGTGACTTACAATTTCAAGACTGTTTCCGACCTTTTGGGAGGGGAGTATTGGCGCGATATCGACCAGTTTGCCGAACGCGACTTTTCTTCGAGTGCTGCCGAAATCCAGAACGACTTGGACAATCCCGACCGGATCGTGCATGAAGGGGATGTGTTCGGTTACAATTACGACATGCACCAGGTCTATGGCGAATTGTTCGCGATGGGCTTGTTCGAATACGCCCATTGGGACTTCTACGCCGGGGCGGAATTCTCCACCACGCATTTTTGGCGTTACGGCCACATGCGCAATGGCCGGGCTCCTGAGAACTCCAAAGGCAAGGGCGATGTGCACAGCTTCTACAATTACGGTTTGAAAACCGGGGCCACTTGGAAGATAAACGGACGTAACTACATTTATGCCAACGTTTTGTGGAAGACCCGTGCCCCCTATATCCGGAACGCGTACATTTCCCCGCGTATCAAGGACGTGGTGGCAAGCGATTTGCGCAATGAAAAGATTTTCTCCTTCGATGTCAACTACGTGCTCAAGACCCCGGTGGTCCAAGGACGTATCACGTTCTTCCACACGATGTTCTTCGACGGCATGGAGTCTTTCAGTTTCTACCACGACGATTACCGGACTTTTGTGAACTACACCCTGAGCAATGTGGACCAGGTACACCAAGGCGTGGAATTGGGTTTGGATGTGAAAATCCTGCCTTCCTTGAGCGCCACTTTGATCGGGACCGTGGGCAACTACCGTTACACCAGCCGTCCGGATGCCACGATTTCGGCTGAAAACGGGGCGTTCGAAGACCGGCACAACACGATTTATTACGAAAACTACTATGTGACCGGAACGCCTCAGTTGGCCGGTTCGTTGGGGCTTAACTACCAGGCTCCATTCAATATCTATTTGAACGCCAACTTGAACTACGTCAATTGGAACTATCTGAGCATGAACCCCGAACGCCGTTCCACGGCGGCTATCGAGGGGGTGGCGATGGAAAACGAGGATTTGTTGAACGCCATTCTCGACGAGGAAATGCTCCAAGGTGGTTTCACCTTGGATATTTCGGTGGGCAAGGTGTTCCGTTTCAAGGGCTGGCAGTTGAACCTGAACGCTTCGGTGCAGAACGTGACCAACAACCGCAACATCCAGACCGGCGGTTACGAGCAACGCCGTTTCGACTATGCCGAACACGATGTGGACAAGTATCCCCCGCGTTATTTCTATGCCTACGGGACTACCTTCTTCATCAATGTGGGCGTGCGTTTTTAAATACCGGAAAAGAAAGGATAAGAGATGAAAAACATACGATTTGCGTTTTTGTTCGCAGCGGTGGCGGCTTTGGCTTCTTGTACGGGGGAACGCGATACCCCGGAAGCACCTTGGACCGATTTGGAAGCCAACACCACGATTGCCGACCTGATTTCCAACTACGAAGGTCTGGATTACGCGGCCATCGACACGCCTTTGTACATCGAAGGCGTGGTGACGGGCAACGATATCTCGGGCAACCTCTACAAGAAGATTTTCTTGCAGGATTCCACGGTGGGAATCGATATCGAAATCGAGATGACCAACAATTATCATAAATACCCTATCGGGCAGAGATTGGTCATCGATGCCCAAGGGCTTGCTTTCGGTACCTACCGGGGTCAACCCCAGTTGGCAGCCCAGGGGGACAATGTGACGGAACGTTTGTACGAACCTGAGTGCGATGAGCATTTCCATCGCAAGGGTTATGCTTCGGAAGTCAATGTTCCCGAACCGTTGAGTTTGAGCCTGAACGAAGTGAATTTCCGTCCTTCGCGTTACATCGGACGTTTCCTGCGTTTCGATTCCGTGCAATTCGATTCGGCTGGCTGCGTGTTCGTGGACCAGGTTGCGGCCGCAACGAGCGGGAATGCGATGAACCGGACCATCCGCGACAAGCGGAACAATTCCTTGGCAGTCCGTATCAGTGCCTATGCTTTGTTCGCGCCAGATACCATTCCCTATGGTTTGGGGACGGTGCAAGGGATTCTGGGTATCTACGAAAGCGGGAGCAACCGGGAATTGCAGCTCTTTCCCCGGATGAAGGAAGATTTGATTGGCTTTTCCGAAACGCCGCTTGGAAACATGGGTTCGGAAAACGAATAATTAGGAGGAATTGAAAATGAACAGGCATTCGATATTCAGAAAATCGGCGCTTTTGCCGATATTGGCCCTTTTGTCGGTTTCGTGCGTCAAATACCGGCACGACGATGCCCCGGATCGTTCCGGAGAGGTCTGGGAACCGGAGAATGCCCGGATCATGTCGGTCCAGGAGCTGAAAGGCCGTTTCCCGGGCGAGTTTGATTCGGTGGGGCAGTTCATGGAGGTGGTTTCCGTAACGGATTCGCTGACCGGCGTTTCCCGGATGGATACCGTTTACAAGGATATTTACCTGCATGTGGTTGTCATCGGCAACGATATCTCGGGCAACCTTTACAAGAGCATGTATGTCCGGGATATCAGCGAACCGGGCATGGAAGACGTGGGTAGCCTCAGCTCCGTGGGGCAAGCCTTGAACATTGCCGTGGACAAGACCGGTCTGTATAATTTCTATCCGGTGGGCCAGGAGATTTACATCAATTGCAGCGGCCTGTATTTCGGGCGTTATGAGAACCTGCCGCAACTGGGCTACCGTTATGCGGACGATAACGGGATTGTCGGCTTGGGCCGTATTCCTGACGAGGTTTTCACCCAGCATGTGTTCAAATCCGGCTTGCCGCCGGTGGATAGTGCGGATATGCCGCAGCCCATCGAAATCACGGATGCGGAAGACCTGGACAATACGGCGCTGTACAACCAGTTGGTGGTCTTGCGCAATGTACAGTTCGCTGGGGACGAAGTAGGGGAAGAATTCGCTCCGGCACCTCCGGTGGGGACCAACCCGACTTCGACCAACCGCTATTTCACCATCGATGGGGAAGGTTCGGAATTGGTGTTGCGTACCAGCAGCGCTTGTCGTTTCTTCCGCGAACCGGTTCCTGCCGGGACGGGAGACATGACTTGCATTTACGCTGTTTATGGGGATACCAAGCAGTTCTATCTGCGTTCCTATAGTGATTTGGACACGGCGAAGTTCAACGCGACCAGCGAGGAAAATTATCCCATTTTCTATGCTTCCTTTGCCAACGGGATTTCCAAATTCCGTATCCAGAGCGTGCTTGGGGATGCCCGTTGGACCTGGGGTAATTACGGGGGCGGTTGCGCGATGGTGCAAGGTTCGCAGGATTACCGGGAAAACGAGGATTGGTTGATTTCGGATGAAATCGAGATTCCCGCCGACCGTTTCGACTTGGTGACCTTGGCGTTCGACCAAGCTTTAAGCTACAAGTTCGACTCCCCGGATTCGTATTATACCGTGCGTATCTCGGAAAATTACGACCCGGAAACCCATGTGGACCCGAATACGGCTGATTGGACTGTTTTGCAGATTCCCAATCCGCATCCGGGCAACAGTTTCACCTTCATGTCCAGCGGCAATATCGATTTGCGGGCCTACAAGGGCAAGACTGTCCGTATCGCCTTCGTTTACAAGAGCGATGACTCGGCTATGGCGACTTGGGAATTGAACCGGGTCCGGATTTACGGGAATAACTAGGAGATTTTTTGGACCTTTGTCGGGGAAACCCGGACCTGGACAGCGAGTTTGCCCGGGTCCGGGTTCTTCTTTAATCTTCAAAATTTGACGGGTTTTGGAAACGAGCAAGGACATACACCGCATATTGCAGGAATATTGGGGCTACAAGCAGTTCCGCCCATTACAGCAGGATATCGTGGAATACGTGCTGCAAGGCCGGGATGCCTTGGCACTGCTTCCCACCGGAGGCGGCAAGTCCGTTTGTTTCCAGGTACCGGCTATGGCCATGCCGGGAATCTGTATCGTCATTTCTCCTTTGATTGCCTTGATGAAAGACCAGGTGGAGAATCTCCGCAAGCGGGGGATTCCGGCGGCGAGCCTGTACAGCGGGCTTTCCCGCCAGGAAGCGGAAGCGGTGCTGAACGGAGCGGTCCACGGACGTTACAAATTCCTCTATGTCTCTCCCGAACGTTGTCGCAACGCGATGTTCCTGGCGCATTTGCAGCGCATGAAGGTCTGCTTGCTTGCCGTGGACGAGGCCCATTGCATTTCCCAATGGGGGTATGATTTCCGACCCCCTTATTTGCAGATAGCCGATTTGCGTCCTTTGCTTCCCGGGGTTCCCCTGTTGGCTTTGACCGCCACGGCCACGCCCGAGGTGGTGGAGGATATCCTGGAAAAATTGCTGATTCGACCCAAGAAGGTTTTCCAAAAAAGCTTCATGCGGGAGAATTTGGTGTATTATGTGATAGAGGACGAAGACAAGATGGGACGATTGGAACGGATTGTCCGGAAGGTGGGAGGTTGCGGGATTGTCTACCTCAGAAGCCGGCGGAAGACGGAAAGCCTGGCCGAAGCCTTGTGCAAACGCGGCATTTCCGCGACCTTTTACCATGCCGGTTTGGACCACGGGGAACGTTCCCGGAGGCAACAGGCCTGGGTGGAAAACCAGGTCCAGCTCATGGTGGCCACCAATGCCTTCGGGATGGGTATCGACAAGCCCGATGTGCGTTTCGTGGTCCATTTGGATTTGCCGGACACCTTGGAAGCCTATTTCCAGGAAGCCGGCCGGGCGGGACGGGACGGGAAGAAGGCTTTCGCCTTGCTGGTCTACCATGCTTCCGACCGGGAGACGGCCTTGGAAAATTTCGAAAAATCCTATCCTCCACCGGCTTTCATCCGTCGGGTTTACGCGGCGGCGGGCAATTATTGCCAGGTGCCGCCCGGAAGCGGGGAAGGTTCTGTTTTCGCCTTCGATTTGAGGGATTTCTGCCATACTTATGCTTTGCCCGTACCCGAAACGGCTTCCGCTTTGGCATTTCTGGAAAGGGCCGGTTATTTCCGGTTTTCCGATTCGGTGGAAGAGGGCTCGAAATTGCGGTTCACGGCCAATTACGAGGAAATTTACCGGTACCAGGTCGCCTATCCCGAAAGCGGGCTTTTGTTGCAGGTTTTGCTGCGCATTTACGGAGGCCGCTTGTTTTCGGGTTATGAATCCGTTTCGGAAAAGGAGTTGGCCCGGTATTGCAGCCGGACCGATGGCCGGGAACGGGACGAGGCTTGGGTGAAGAAACACTTGGCTGTCCTGCACGAGCGTTCCATCGTGGATTACCGGCCCTTGCCGCAAGGACCTCTTTTGACTTTTGTGGTGGAGCGATGCAAACCGGGGCTTTTCTTCCTCCCTCCGGAAGTCTACCGGGAACGCAAGGAGAATGCAAGGCGGAAATTGGATGCCGTCATCGGGTATGCCACGGAACACAGCTTGTGCCGGAGCCGTTACCTTTTGCAATATTTCGGGGAAGAGAAGAGCCAGCCTTGCGGCTTTTGCGATGTATGCCTCCACCGGCGGCATCCCGTTCCGACAAAGCAGGACCGGGATCGCCTGTTGGCTGAAATCAAACCCTTGTTGCAAGAGAATGCTGTGAGCTTGAGGGAATTGTCGGATTTGTTGCCCGAAGAAGACGAAAATCTTTTGCGTCTTGTCTGGGAAGAGCTGCTCGGGGAAGAGAGAATTGTTTCCCAAGATGGGCAAAGATTCCGTTGGACCTGAATCTGGAATCTGGTATCCAGCATGGGCTTCAATCCCAGCTTCAGGTTTCGGTCGTGGCTTTGCATTTCCCCGGTTCTAACGGCAGACGAGCGGCAGCAAGATATCCCGTTCCAGGCAGGTATTGCTGATTTGGATGACCGGCGGGGTCTGGCGGCGTTTGAATACGTTTTTGTAGAACAAATCCAGGATTCTTTTCACGCTTTTCTTGTCGAGGCCTTCGGCGGCGATTTCCTTTTCGCTCCAATGCTGTTCCAAGTGCAGGCGGAGAACCTTTTCAATCGTGTCGTAATCGGGCAAGGAGTCCGAATCCTTTTGGCCAGGATGGAGTTCGGCCGAAGGGGCCTTGGTGATGCAGTTCTCCGGGATGATTTCCTTTTTCCGGTTTATGTGGCGTGCCAAATCGTACACTTGGCTTTTATAGAGGTCGCCCAAGACGGAAAGCCCCCCGCACAAATCCCCGTACAGGGTCCCGTAGCCGCATGCGGCCTCGCTTTTGTTTGAGGTGTTGAGCAGCATGGCACCCGTCTTGTTGGCTACGGCCATCAGGAGATTGCCCCGGATACGGGCTTGGATGTTTTCCTCGGCCAAGCCGAAAGGCGTGTTCCGGAAGATGGGGTCCAATTGTTGCAGGAAGGTCTTGTACAAGGGTTCGATGGGGATGATCTCGTAGTGGATTTGCAGGTTCTCGGCCAATTTGACGGCATCGGATACCGAATGGTCGGTCGAGAATCGGGAGGGCATCAGGAGACCGGTCACGTTCTTCCGGCCCAAGGCTTCCACGGCCAAAGGCAGGACCACCGAGGAGTCGATTCCTCCCGAAAGGCCGAGCACGGCTTTGGTAATGCCGCACTGCTTGAAATAGTCCCGGATGCCGCAGACCAAGGCATGATGGATGCAGGCGGTCATTTTCTCTTTGGTGTCGGGGACAATCGAGGCCACGGTTTTTGTATAGGTGGCCTCCGTGTCGATTTGGACGGATCGGGCTTCAAAATAAGGACATTGGAGACGGAGCTTCCCTCGTTGGAAATAGCAGGAGGCGCCTGTCAGGACTATGCCGTTCTGGGAACCGGCTTGGTCCACGTACACCACGTTTTCCATGCCGGTTGACAGGGATTTGATGGCTTGGTACCTCCGGCATTCGGTATCCGATGAAAAAGAATTGGCATCCAAGACGATACAAGTGTCGATGGTTTTCATCGGAGAGAGGGACCTGGCAAAGTTCGTGTTGACCAGCAACGAGAAAGTGGTGCAAAGGACCAAATTGTCTTTGAAATTGAAAACCAGTTCCTGGATGTCGGTTTCTTCCGTCCTGAACTGGGGTATGGCGTGCTGGATGCAACCATCGAACGCGACAAGGATTGCCGGGGAAAAGGATCCGTCCAAGGCGAAAGGCGTGTCGAAAATCAAGGCAGTGTCCGCCTGGGTGGCACGGACGAGTCCGCGCTGCTTTTTGGTCAGCAGGTCGGCGAAATCCGGGAAATCCAGCAAATCCTCAGGAGCGAAGCCGCAAAGGGCTTCGAAAGGGACGATGGCGATATCCATCCCGGCTTCGCAGGAATCTTGGTAAAATTTGGAAATCCGCTTTGCATTTTCCTCGATATGGCTTGGCGTGAAGTTGTCTTGCAGAAATGCGATTTTCATGGTTTGTCTCTTTTATGATGTTTTATCCCGGCGAAGTCATTGGAAATCCGGTTCCATGTAGGATAAAGGCTTGCCAGGCGGATGGTCCAGGTGGTAAAATCCCCTTGCCGGATCAAGGATTTCGAGGGTATCAAAACATGATACCCACTACCAAGCCGATTTGCTGGTTGTTGAAATCCGGCCACTCGTTGTCGGCGTTTTCCTTGAGCGGGCGGATGAAACCGTAATGGTATTCTATACCGACCAGCAAGTTCAAGTGTCGTCCGAACTGGTAGTTGACCCCGATTTGCCCTACGGCGGACAGGTTGGCCAATTTACGGTTTTCCTTGATTTTTCGAGGAGCGGTGATAAAGTCGCCTGTCGCGGAAATAGGGTCGGAGATGCTCAAATCCGTGTATTTGTCCGTATAGGCGTAGCGGACCCCGAAACCCAGGTTGGCTCCTGCGGAAAAAAACATCGAAGCCCGGCTTTCGGAAAAATTCCGTGTCTGGATTTTGACCCGGACGGGGATTTCCAGATAGGAAAACGAAAAAGACCGTTTGAAATCGTATTCGCCGTTGATAGCCGAGATTTTCCCACCCCAAGTATTATAAGCTACCCCTACGCCGAGATAGAAACGCCGGAAAAGCCGCATGTCGAGCATGACGGTCGGCGTGGCCGAAAAGTTGGAACCGGTACGCTCGTAACGCCGGTCTCCGGCATCGTTCTTGTCGACCGAGCTGAGCCAGTTGAGGGTGGGTGTGACGTAGATGCCCACATGCAGGAATCCTTCGTTGGTGGAGCGGCCTCCGCCACGGGAAGACGCGGATGTTTTGGAAGAGGCACCGTTTGCCGCCTTGTTCACCGAAGCGGCCGTCTTTTCATGACGGTTTTGGCTTTGCGAGGGCGAAACAGCGGCCACAGGAGAAGGCATGTCGTCCAGATTCCCTTCTCCGGCAAGGACCCATGCCGGACTGTCTATGAATTTCGAATTGCTGCTTTGGGCCAAAAGGCAGGTGCCGAAGAGCAAGGCCAGGATGAGTGTGAGGGCGCGGTTCATAATGCTATTTTTTCTATTTTTGGACAGTGGAAAAGAGAAGCTGCGGACGGAGGGGGACTGTTGCCTTGAGAAACTTGGAAAAGCCGGGAACAGCCCCGGCGGCGCAAACAGAACCTTGTGCAACAGGGTCCGGATACTCTTTTGCAAAAGTACTCAAAACATTAGCGTGGAACGGAAGCTTTTTTTCAAAGTAATCCACAAGGCATGTGTGAGAACTTTTTTGTTTATCTTGTTGAATTTTATATAAATATGAATTTTTTAAACCGAAAAGGGAAAAAACTCGGCTTCCTTTGCATCGTGGTTTCGGGCTTTGGAATCCTCTCCGCCTGCCGTGACAAGGGGGAAAAGCTTGAACCGGTGGCCATTGGCCGCTACGACAAAGCCTTGATGGAAATGGATACGAGCCGGATACAGGAGGATTTGGAACGCATGGCATCGGCTTTTCCTCTGTATTTCGAAGGTGCCGACTTAAGGGACACCTTCAATATTTTACGGATAAAGGCTTTCGTCCGCGACCCGGTGGTCCGTCAACTTTATGGGCGGGTGGAGGAAACTTACGGGCAGGACCTGGAGGCCTTGGAGCAGGATTTGGGTGCCTTGTTCGGGCGGATGAAGAAGCTTTTCCCCGGCTTCCGCAATCCGGATGTCTATACCTATGTTTCTTATTTGGATTTTGAAAACCGGGTTTTGTATATGGATTCGGTGCTCTCTATCGCCATCGATGTCTATGCCGATGGAAACCAGGCCTTGTTTGACGAGATGGGTATTCCCCGTTACCTGAGCCGCCGTTTGAATCCGGATTACTTGCTGCCCGATGTGGCACGGTCGATGGCTTTGGCTTGGGTTCCTGCCCGGGAAGCACATGATTTGCTGGACTACATCGTGCAGGAGGGGAAAATCATGTATGTGGTAAACCGTCTTTTACCTGATATTCCAGCATCTGTCTTGCTGGGTTACACGGACGAACAGATGGCTTGGTGCAAAGAACACGAAGGGGATGTTTGGCATTATCTGGTCCAGCAGGATTTGCTGTTTGAGACCAATCCTTTCCAGTTCCGTTATTTTGTCAACGAAGGCCCGTTCAATCCCTTGTTGCCGGGAGCTCCGGCCCGTTTGGCCCAGTTCACGGGTTGGAGGATGGTGGAATCCTATATGAAAAGGAACGGAAAGGACCAGGATGCCTTGTGGCGTGCCGGTGCCCGGGAGGTCTTGCAAGTTTCGGCCTACAAACCATGAAAACGGACGAGAAGGAAGAGGGAATGGAAAAGGGAAGTTTCCGCCAATGGCGGGAGATGTACCGCCGGGGATTGGCATCCCTTTACGAGGAGGCCGAGGCGGATTCCTTGTACTATTGGGTATTGGAGGAATTGTTTTCGATGTCGAGGGTGGAAGCCGTGGCGGCTTTGTCCCGGGAGCCGGATCCGGAAGGGGCCGGACGTTTGGCGGCTGTGCTGGCGCGTTTACAAACGGGCGAACCGGTCCAGTACATATTCGGGCGGTCCTATTTCGCCGGCTTGGCCTTGGAGGTGGGACCCGGGGTATTGATTCCCCGGCCCGAGACAGAGGAACTTTACCAATGGGCCTGCGAGACGATGGACGAGTTTGCGGGGACGGGTAGTGGTCCGACAAAGGGGAAAGGCCTCCGGATCCTGGATTTTTGTACGGGTAGCGGGGCTTTGGCAGTGGCTTTGGCGCTGGCTTTCCCCGGGGCGGAGGTCTTTGCCTGCGACATTTCACCGGAAGCCTTGGCGGTGGCTCATAGGAATGCCCGGAAGCATGGAACGGATGTCCGTTTTTTCAGGCAAGATGTGTTGCGGGAAGATTTGCCGGAAAACGTGGCCTCGGCGCCTTTCCACTTGATGTTGGCCAATCCTCCCTATGTCCTGCCTTCCGAGAAGGCCCGGATGCGGTCCAACGTGTTGGACTACGAGCCTCCTTTGGCCTTGTTCGTGGATCGGGCTTCGCCTTTGCAGTTTTACGAAGCCATTGCCCGTCTGGCTGCTTCCCATCTGGAAAAGGGAGGTTTCCTGCTGGAAGAAATCAACGAAGCCTTACCCGAAGAGAACTGTCGGCTTTTGTCGGAGGCCGGATTCAGGGATGTGGAAGTCCGTCGGGATATCCGGGGCAAATTCCGGATGTTGCGGGGCCGAAGGGCCGGAACGCCCTCTTGAGGAGCCCTTCGCTTTCCGGATGCGTATCCTTGTACCCTTGGGTTTCGATGCCCTGGATTGTCCCGGAACAGGGTGTTATCTTTTTGTTACAAGAAAGGCGATTGTAAACCAGGAGCTTCCGGAAGTTTAACAAAAACGAAACAAAAATGTAATAACCAAGAAGGAAATCGGAAATACTTTTGCGGCGTATTCCTTTGACCTATACGGATACCTTAAAAACAAAATATCATGAAAAAGATTTTCAGGAGCGCCGTTTGCCTTTTGGCCGGGCTTTCCATGCTTTCGTTGGTTTCCTGCGGGAAAAAAGATGCTTCCGGTTTGGTGGGAGCCGGGGCGACCTTCCCCTTGCCCTATTACAATATGGCCTTCGACACCTACAAGACCGAAACCGGGGTTTCGGTAAATTACGGTCCCCAGGGAAGCGGGGCGGGAATCCGCAGCTTGTCCGACCGTCTGGTGGATTTTGCCGGAAGCGATGCTTTCTTGAACGAAGATGAAATGAAGGCTTTACCCGAAGTCATCCATGTGCCTACCTGTTTGGGAGCCGCTGTTTTGGCTTATAATCTTCCCGGAGTTGAAAACCTGCAGCTCACACCGGCTTTGTTGAGCGATATTTATATGGGGAAAGTGACCCGTTGGTCCGACCCGGCCATCGCTGCTGTCAATCCCGGAACGGCATTGCCGGACATCGCCATCTATCCGGTTTATCGTTCGGACGGTAGCGGGACTACCTATGTGTTCAGTTATTACCTCTCGCAAGTGAGCGAAGATTGGGCCAAGACCGTGGGAGCCGGCAAATCGTTGAAATGGCCCGTGGGGATGGCGGCAAAAGGGAATCCCGGCGTGGCGGGTAATGTGAAACAGACCGAAGGAGCCATCGGCTACATCGGTTCCGAATACGCTTTTTCTGCCAAATTACCCATGGCCAAGATGCAGAATGCCGCCGGGAACTTCGTGCTGCCGGGTACCGAAAGCATTTCAGCTGCCGCCACGGGCGATATTCCTGACGATACCCGGGTGATGATTACCAACTCGGCTGCTGCCGATGCCTATCCGATCAGTTGTTTGACGTGGATTCTGGCTTACCGCGAACAATCCTATGACGACAGGACCATCGAACAGGCTCGTGCTTTGCAGGATTTCTTGTATTGGATGATCGGGGAGGAAGCCCAGGGTATGACGGTGAAAGTACATTATGCGCCTCTTTCCGCCGATATGGCCGCCAAAGCCAAGCAACAGATTGCTTCGATGACGTTTGGCGGGCAACCGATTCAATAGCCTGTTTGCAGAAGGCGGTGTGTGAAATGGGCAATCTGCGCCTTGCGTTTTACCCATTCTGGCACACCGCTAAAGACGTCAGCAAAAGTTTTATCCTGACACAGCTTCCTTCCTGGGTTTTCATAGGAAAAAATCATGAAAGACAAAATATTCAAAGGTTTGTTGTACGGGGCCTGCATGCTGGTCCTCTTGCTTTGCGCCGCGATGGTCTATTCGTTGGTATCCGGTTCGTGGCAGGCGTTCCGGGAATTCGGTTTCTTCCGTTTCCTGGTTTCCACCGAATGGGATCCCACGGTGGGAAAAGAACAGTACGGGGCATGGACTTTCGTGACAGGGACGTTGTACACGGCTTTTTTGGCCTTGTTGTTCTGTATCCCGTTTTCCTTGCCGGTGGCGCTTTTCACGGGAGAATATTTCAAAAAGACCAAGATTGCTTCGGTCGTAGGGAGTATCGTTGACTTGTTGGCGGGGATTCCTTCCATCGTGTACGGTTTGTGGGGCTTTTACACGCTTTGTCCCTTGATGAAATCCTGGGGGCTTTCCGACCAAGGGTTCGGGGTCTTGACCTCTTCTTTGGTACTGGCAATCATGATTATCCCCTATGCTTCTTCCTTGAGTTCGGAATTCATCAGTATGGTTCCCAATGAGTTGAAGGAGGGTGCTTATAGCTTGGGGGCGACCCGTCTGGAAGTTATCCGGACGGTGGTCTTCCCGGTGGCCGGTTCGGGGATTTTTGCCGGTTACATCCTGGCTTTGGGCCGGGCCTTGGGGGAAACCATGGCGGTGACCATGTTGATTGGGAACACGATCCAGATACCCCATTCGTTGGGGGATACGGGCAATACCATGGCCAGTGTGATTGCCAACCAGTTCGGGGAGGCTTCGGGATTGAAGTTGAGTTCCTTGATTGCCATCGGCTTGTTGCTTTTCATTATCACGGCTGTGATAAACTTTTTAGGTAAGTTGATTATCAACCGTCAAAAAGGAAAATAAGATGGAAATGGGTGTCAAGAAATCGCGTTGGATCAAGGACCGGCTCTTTTTCGGGGGCGTTTGCCTTTTTTCCGGTCTCACAGCCATTCCTTTGGTGTTGATTATCTGGGAAGTCTTGAAAAAGGGTTACCGGCAGTTGAACTGGAGCTTCTTTACCGAGGCGGCTCCTAACAGTTTGGAAGCCATGATGGCGGTCAATTCGGGGGATTTGATTCCCGGCGGGGTCGCCAACGGCTTGGTCGGCTCCTTGCTGATGGTGCTTTTGGCCATCATCATTGCCGTGCCGGTCGGTATCTTTGCCGGTATCCGGCTTTCCGAGCATCCCGAATCCCGTTTTTCGGGCGTGGTCCGTTCGGTGGCCGAGTTGTTGCAGGGAACGCCTTCCATCGTGGTGGGGCTTATCATTTACGGCTGGGTGGTGAAGCCCTTGGGGTCCTATTCGGGTTTCGCGGGGGGGATTTCCTTGGCGATGTTGATGCTGCCGTTGATTATCCGCTCCACGGAGGAAACCTTGAAAATGTTGCCCGGTTCGTTGAAGGAAGCCGGATTGGCTTTGGGGGCGTCGTATTCCACGGTCATCGTCCGGGTTCTGCTGCCTTCGGCTTTCGGCGGTCTTTTCACGGGAATCCTTTTGGCCGTGTCGCGAGTCTTGGGCGAAACGGCGCCTTTGATGTTGACTGCCTTGGGGGCGACGGCCATTGAATGGAATATTTTCGAACCCATGTCGGCCTTGCCTTTGCAGATTTGGGAATTTTACAACGACCCGAATTTGGCGGGTTTGATTTGGAGTACTTCTCTGTTCTTGTTGCTGTTGATTTTGGTGTTAAATTTGACGGCGAAGAGGATAGCACGCAAATGGAAGATTTAACGTTCTTTTTCTTTCGCTTCCCCGAAAGAAAAAGGACCAAAAAGAAAATTTGCATCCCGGAAGCCCTCTATAAACCCAAGACTTGTACTCCCCAGGACTTGGGAACGAGGAATGTTGGCTCCCCGGAAAATTGTTTTGGAATCCGGGCTGGACTCCAGGACGGAAGCGATATTGTTTGTCGGGCTTCCAAGACCATCGTGTGGAATCCGGGTGGGGCAGGCAAGGATGTCGGTTCCCCCGGAATGAAAAAAGGAATATTATGGAAATGATGCCGAATACAACCGAAACACCGAAACACAGTATCTTGGAATTCAAGGATGTGTGTATTTCCTATACCGAAGGGAAATGGGCTGTGAAAAATGTGAACGCGGCCATCAAGGAACGGAGCATTACCGCCATCATGGGGCCGTCCGGATGCGGGAAAAGCACGCTTCTGCGATCGGTCAACCGGATGCACGAACTTTATCCTGAAATCAAGACCACGGGGCAAATCCTGTTGGATGGCAAGGATGTCTTGCAGATGAACGCGATGGAAGTGCGGCGCAAGGCCGGCATGGTGTTCCAAAGGCCCAATCCGTTCCCGACGATGAGCATTTATGAAAATGTTTTGGCCGGGTACAAACTGAACGGAATCAAGCTTTCGCGTTCTCAGAAAGACGAAATCGTGCAAAAATCCTTGCAGGATGTGGGCTTGTGGGACGAAGTGAAGGACAGCCTCATGAAACGGGGCAGTTTCCTTTCGGGAGGGCAACAACAGCGGCTTTGCATTGCCCGCGCCGTGGCCTTGAAGCCCCGGGTCCTGTTGATGGACGAGCCGACCTCGGCGCTCGACCCGATTGCCACCCGTAAGATCGAGGATATGTTGCTGGAACTCAAAAAAGAGTTTACCATCTTGATTGTCACCCATAACATGTCGCAAGCGGCCCGTATCTCGGACGACTCCATGTTCATGTATTTGGGGGAACTGGTGGAATTTTCCGATACACAGACCATTTTTACCAACCCGAGGGACAAACGGACCGAGGAATACCTTTCCGGCCAGTTCGGTTGATGCCACCGTTTGGGAATGGGATATCCGGCCTCTGGAAAATGGCTTCACAGGAAAAGTGGTTCCCCTTGGGATTCCGGGCTTGCGAAAGCTTTTGAAACGTTTCCGGATGGGCATTCAAGAACCTGTCCGAGGGCGATTGCCCCGGACGAAAAAAGAAAAAGATATGGAATTGATGAAATCGAAAATAGAACAGGCCATCGAGCTGATGAACGAGGATTTCAGGGTGTTTTCCACCTTGGTCCTGAAACAGTTGGATTTGCTTAAAAAGATTTATCCTGCCAAGGACGAAATCCGGGACGAACGGATGCACGAACTGGAAATGAACGAGAAGGTTTTGGATGGCCTGGAAGTCAAGATGCGGGAGGAAATCGTCCGCAGCATCGTTTTGTACGGACCCCGGGCCAGCGATTTACGCAAAATCATGGCCTATTACGACATGTCTTCTTATTTGGAAAGGATGGGCGATTTGACCAAGAACCTTGCCGAATATGAAGTGCAGCTTCGTTCGGTTTCCCCGGCTTTGGTGCGGATCCGGGAGCGTTTGTTCGAGTTGTTGGCCGTGTCGGAGAAAATGGCCCAAAATGCTATTTTTGCTTTTACTTGTGAAGATAATCTGTTGGCTCGCGACACGATAGCAAAAGATAACGTGGTGGACGAGATGCAAGCCGGGATAACACGGAGCCTGATTGAAGTGCCGATGGATGAGTTAGGGCAGGACGACCTCCGTGATGTGGTGTGCATGAGCGGCATGGCTTACAACATGGAGAGGATTGCCGACCATGCCACCAACATTGCCGAGTCGGCTCTTTTTCTGATGGAGGGCCGGGATTGGAAGCACAAGGACGGTAATTTCTGAGAAGCTGTTTAAATTTATTTGTTTAGGCCATCGGGAGGGGATTTGGAGGGATGGGTCGAGCATCGCTCAACCCAGAGCCGAAATAGCCCCCGATGGGCAAACAAAATCCTGAAACTGGTCCCTGAAAATTCAGCCTTTTCAGGATTGTAAGAAATTTTAAACAGCTTCCGAGCAGGCATGGGGCGCTGTGCTGCCGGGAAGAAGTTTTTTTTGCAAACGGGGATCCCAGGGTTCCCAAAAAGGAAAGAAATGGAAAAAGCGAAGATATTGATTGTGGATGATGAAGAGGACCTCTGCCGCATTTTGCAATTCAATCTGGAAAATGAGGGGTATCAGGTTTTTGTGGCCTATTCAGGGGAGGAGGCATTGGAGAAATTGGATACGTCTTTCCATTTGGTGTTATTGGATGTGATGTTGGGCGGAATGAACGGCTTCGAGACGGCCAACGCTATCCGGAAGCAGAAGAAATTGGATGTCCCTATCATTTTCCTTACGGCCAAGGATACGGAAAACGATTTGCTGACCGGTTTCAGCCTCGGGGCCGACGACTATATTGCCAAACCCTTTTCCATCAAGGAGGTGAATGCGCGTGTAAAAGCCCTGTTAGGCCGGACCCGCTACCTCCACCAGGAGCCGGGGACAGGATTGTCCGCCACGTCTTGGGGCGACGGGAAGCTCAAGGTGGACTATTCACGCAAGGATGTGTTGGTGAATGGTTTGCCAATCCAGTTGACCCGTCGGGAATTCGAGCTTTTCCGGTTGTTGTTCGAAAGCCCGGACCGCGTTTTCTCCCGCGAGGAAATCCTCAAGACGGTCTGGCCCGAGGACGGCTGTGTCCTGGATCGCACCGTGGACGTGCATATCACCCGTTTGCGCAAGAAATTGCATGATTATGGAAGCCGGATCATGAACCGATCCGGTTACGGGTATTATTTTTCCACTTTGTAGGAAAGTTTGTGGGAAGGCCGGGTGGACTTTTTCAAGGCATAGCTTCCGCTTTCCCCTTCATGAGCGCTTTGCAAGAAGAATATGAAAAGGATTACATACAAAGGAAAATTGATTATCGCCTGCGTGGCCTTGTTTTTGGTATTCGGCTTTTTGCTGAGCGGGGTCCAACTGCAAAGGGAAAAGGATCACGCCAAGGAATTGTATCGTTTCCAGTTCGCCCTTTTGTCCGATTTGGCAGCCGCATACATGGAACATTATCCCGTGGACAGCGCGGAGAAGTTCGTGGCCCATGCCAAATCGCTCGACCATGTTTTGAGCGATGTCAAGATTTGCATCCTGAACCCGACCGGGGAGTACCGGATCGGGGATCCCCAAAGAGGGGTCATGTCCGATTATTCGGAGGAACCGGAAGTCCAGAACGCCTTGATTACCGGGACAGGCTCGGGTATCCGGGTGCCTTTCGGTTCGGAAACCCCGCATTTCTACTATGCCCGCCAGTATGACGATTTCATGATATGGATGGACATGCCTTTCCAGTATTCCAGGACATTGTTCACTTCCAGCAACTGGTTTCCTTTGTTCTTGTTGCTGCTTTTCTTCGTCTCCTTGTGCCTGGTGCTCTTGCATGCCGACAACCTGAAGAAAGTCATGAGCCGGATTTTCGATTTTCTGGATTCGGCCGGTTCGTCCAATCTGGATTACGAGAATTTCAAATTGCCCCATACCGAAGCGGGGCTGCTGGTGCGGAAAATCGTGAGGAACTACCAGCAATTACAGCAGAGCCGGGACGAAATCAAAGTATTGCAGGATAAGTTGATACGGCACTTCCACTATGTGCAGGAGGGAATCTGCATCTTTTCGCCCCAACGGGAAAAGATTTATGCAAACGCACTTTTCGTACAGTATATCAGTAGCATCTTGGACGAACCGACTTTCGACATGGGGCGTTTGTTTACAGCGCCCGAATTCAAGGAAATGGTGGACTTCCTTGATGCGAACCTGCCGGTACAGTCCACCGATACCAAGCTTCCTTCGTATTCGGGGCGTTTGATGAAGAACGGGAGGACATACAAGCTCCGTTTGCTGATTTTCAGTGATAACGGTTTCGAGGTCAGCCTGGACGATGTGACCCGCTTGGAACAGAACAAGACCTTGAAGCAGGAAATGACCAACAATATCGCCCACGAGTTGAAAACGCCGGTCAGCAGCATCCGGGGATATCTCGAAACGGTCCTGGGGAACGGGATGGACGACAAACAGCGCAAGTTCTTTTTGGAAAGGGCCTACAACCAAACCCTTCGCCTGAGCGATTTGATTCAGGACGTATCGCTCCTGAACAAGATAGAAGAAGCCTCGGATTTGTTCCAGAAGGAAAAAATCGCGGTGAAGGAAATCGTGGACGAGGTGGTGAACGACCTGCATCTGGACTTGGCCAAGCAGGAGGTTAGGTTTGAGAACGCCTTGAGCCCGGAGGTCATCGTGAACGGGAACCGGACCTTGCTCTACACTCTTTTCAGGAACTTGGTGGAAAACTCCTTGCATTATGCCGGCAAGGGTGTGGTAATCCATATCGAGATGTACGACCAGGATTCCACGCTTTACCATTTCGACTATTACGATACCGGATGCGGGGTGGAAGACGTGCATCTTGCCCGCCTCTTCGACCGTTTTTACCGGGTAGGTGAGGGACGGACCCGTAAGGACGGCGGTTCGGGTTTGGGCTTGGCCATCGTCAAGAATGCGGTGCAGTTCCATGGGGGCATGATTACGGCCCGCAGGTACAAGGACCACGGCTTGGAGTTCATTTTCTCCCTCTCCAAGTAGTTTTCAGAACGAAGCCGTTGCCTGTGCAAGACCGGTTTTTTGCAAACGGGACGGAGCGATGGAATCGGAATCCTGGATTTTCCTGCGGAAAGGGGATTTCCTGTAAAATCGGTAACAATACCCGTAAAAAAAGATGAACCGGAGCTGCCCGGCCTTTGTATCTTTGCCAGCTGAAGACATAACCCTTAAATTTCCAATGCGATGAAAAAATTGATTTTAGTATCCGCTTTCGTGGCCGCCTTGGGAACTTTCGCCTCCGAAGGGCATGCCCAGCAAGCGAAAGATGCCAAGGTGCTGGTCGCTTATTTTTCGTGGTCGGGCAATACCAAGGTGATTGCCGAGGAAATCCGCTCCGTTACGGGGGGAGACCTTTTCGAAATCAAGGCGCAGAATCCTTATCCTGAAGAATACCAAGCATGTACGGAAAAAGCTAAGCAGGAAAAGGAGAGCAATGCGCGTCCGGCCTTGACGGGGAAAGTTGTCAACATGGCTGATTACGATGTGGTTTTCGTGGGCTATCCCAACTGGTGGGGAACCATGCCGATGCCGGTGTTGACCTTCTTGGAATCCTACGACTTTGCCGGTAAGACCGTGGTGCCTTTCTGTACCCACGGAGGTGGCGGGGAACAAAACTGCTTCTCGGATTTCCGGAAAGTTTTCGCCAACACCAAAGCCACGGTGGGCGACGGCTTCCTGTGCAGCGGTGGTTCGGTTTCTTCGGCCAAATCCCGGGTCGCTTCTTGGATCAAGAGCTTGGGTTTGTAGTGACTTTGTCGTAAAGGAGAGTTGTTTTTACAGAGAGTGCGGCTTTTTTTCGTACTTTCGCGTTCCGGAAAGCCGGCAACGGCTTTCCGGAACGATTTAAAAGGGATGACCCGGGCTGTCGCTGCATGGCAGCATGCAGAGGAAAGTCCGGGCAACACTGAGCCACCATACTTCCTAACAGGAAGGCGGCCGCAAGGCTGACAGCAAGTGCCACAGAAAATAACCGCCGGTTTTCCGGTAAGGGTGAAAACGTGAGGTAAGAGCTCACGCGGGACATGGTGACATGCTTCCGGGGTAAACCTTATGGGTTGAAAGATCAAATATACCGTATGTCAAGGTGGGCTCGGCCGAAGACGGGGGGTAGATCGATAGAGCAGTCCGGTGACGGCCTGCCGAGATAAATGACAGCCGCCTCTTTGGAGGTACAGAACCCGGCTTACAGGGTCGTCCTTTTTATTCTGGATTGGAAAAACCGTTGTGCTTCTTGCCTTTCCCCTATGGGAGCGTTTTCCGCGAAACATTCGGAGATCCCCAAGAAAGATGGTCTGGAGAGAAGAGCATAATAAAAAAAGAGGATGGAAACATCCTCTTTTTTTATACCCGGTTGTCCGGTGTGTTTTTCTGCCCGTTTGCCGTCCCGATTCTGGAACCGTTTCCAAACAAAATCCTGAAACCGGTCCCTGAAAACTCAGGCTTTTCAGGATTGCAAGAAATTTTAAACAGCTTCTTACTTGATTTCCCAAGTATCGCCGCTGTTGAGCAAATCGTCCATGCACTTGATTTTGGACTCTTTTTTCGCTTTTTCGATTTGGTCTTCCAGCAATTGGTTGTAGGTCATGGCACGGGCCGAACGGATTACACCCATGGCGACCGGGAATTCCGGCAAGTGCATTTTTGCCAGCATCAAGTGGATACCCGGATCCTGGGCGTATTGGTCGTGGACCAGGATGTTCCTTTCGGTGATACCGTCCTTGCCGATTTCAACCACTTCCAGACGGGTCCCGTTCAAACGGATACCCTTGTTGCGTTCCTTTCCGAAAATCATCGGTTTGCCGTGTTCCAGAACCAGCTGGTGGTCTTCACGCACATCCTTTCCAGTGATGGCGGCATGAGCTTTATCGTTGAAGATAACGCAGTTGTCCAAGACTTCGATGACCGCGCAACCATCGTGCATGGCGGCTTCCCGCATGGCTTGCGACATCAATTTGATGTTGTTGTCCGGTACACGGGCAAAGAACGTTCCTTGGGATCCGATGACCAATTCCCCGGGATTGAACGGATGTTCGATGGTTCCCATCGGGGAGGTCTTGGTAATGGCTCCCATCGGGGAAGTGGGCGAGTATTGTCCTTTGGTCAGGCCGTAAATCTGGTTGTTGAACAAAAGGATGTTCACGTCCATGTTCCGGCGGATGATATGGATGAAATGGTTTCCCCCGATAGCCAAGGAGTCGCCATCCCCCGTGCTGATCCAGACACTCAGGCCCGGGTTGGAAATCTTTACCCCCGTCCCGATAGCGTTGGCCCGCCCGTGGATGCCGTGGAACCCGTAGGTATTCACGTAATACGGGAAACGCGAGGAGCAACCGATACCCGAAACGTTCACGTATTTTTCCTTTTGATAGCCAATTTCGGGGAAAATGTTCTCCATCGCGGCCAAAATGGCGTGCGAACCGCAACCGGGACACCATTTGACCATCTGGTCGCTGGCAAAATCCTGTTTGGTCAATTTGACCGATGATTTATCTATGGCAATTTTCATTTTTTGCATTTTTTATGGCAGTCCGGAACTGGAGTCCCGGACCCCGGCTTGGAACAATTATTGGGCCAAAAGTTGTTTGAAATGGTCAACCAATTCCGTTACCGTGAACGGGAGGCCTTGTACCTTGTTGTACTGGGTCATGTGCAGGTGGTCGAAGCGTCCCCTGAGGTAATTCACGAACTGGCCTTGGTTCAACTCGCAAACCACGATTTTCTTATGGCCTTCCAAAATCGACAAGGTGTTCTTGGGCAAGGGCATGATGTAGTTGAAGTGGGCATGGGCAATGCTCTTGCCTTGGTTTTGCAAGGCTTTGACCGCCGTGCTGACCACGCCTTGGGTTCCACCCCAGCTGACAACCAGCAATTCCGCATCCTTGTCCCCCTCCAGTTTCTGTTCGGGAATGAAGTCAGCCACTTTTTCCACTTTTTCCCGGCGCAAACGTGTCATCAAGGCATGGTTGAGCGGGTCGGTGGATACGTTGCCTGTGATATGTTCCTTTTCCAGACCGCCGATCCGGTGGCGCAAGCCTTCCGTGCCCGGCAAGGCCCATCCGCGTACCAAGGTCTCCGGATTGCGGAGGTAAGGCTTGAAATTGGGATCGTTGGCCGGAACGATGGGAGGCTGGATGGCCGGCATGTCCGCCATTTTCGGAATCCGGAACAATTGGGAGCCATTCCCCAACGAACCGTCCGAAAGCAGGATACAAGGCGTCATGTGTTCCATGGCCAAACGAGCGGCTTCATAGGCGAAGTTGAAGCAGTTGGCCGGGGTCGAAGCCGCGATGACAATCAACGGGGCTTCCCCGTTACGTCCGAACAAAGCTTGGTACAAGTCCGATTGTTCGGTTTTGGTGGGAAGACCGGTCGAAGGACCGCCGCGTTGCACGTCCACCACCACGATGGGGAGTTCGGCAATGACAGCCAGACCCAAGGCTTCGCTCATCAGCGAAAGGCCCGGACCGGAAGTAGAGGTACAAGCCAGAGATCCGGCGAAGCTGGCCCCGATGGCCGAGCAGATACCGGCGATTTCGTCCTCGGCCTGGAATGCCTTGGCGCCCAAGTCGCGGCGTTTGGTGATTTCAATAAGGATGTCCGTGGCCGGCGTGATGGGGTAGGACCCGAGGAACAAAGGACGGCCCGACTTTTCGGAAGCCGCCAGCAAGCCCCAGGCGGTAGCCACGTTCCCGGTGATGTTCCGGTAGCGGCCCTTTTCCATCGGGGCGGTGCCTACATGGATGACCGATTCCACGATTTCCGCCGCTTCGGCATAATGATGCCCGGCTTCCATCACTTTCTTGTTGATGGCCACCAATTGCGGCTTCTTGGCAAACTTGGCTTCGAAGAAGTGCACGGTGGTTTCCATGCTACGGTCGAAGATATAGTAAATCATACCCAGAGCGAACATGTTCCGGGTCTTCTCGATGGTCTTATGGTCCAGGCCGTCGCTTTCCAATGCCTTGTGCGAGAGGCTAGTGATGGGTGCGGGAACCAAGTTGTAGGAAGAAAGGCTCCCGTCCGAAAGGGGATTGGACTTGTAGTCGGCCTTCATCAAAGCCTCGTCGGTGAAGGTATCGGCATCCACGATAATCGTGGCTCCCTTCTTGGCCCATTTCAAGTTCGATTTGAGCGAAGCCGGGTTCATGGCAACCAAGACATCGCATTGGTCGCCCGAAGTGTGGATGTTGGTTGCACCTACGTGGACTTGGAAGCCCGAAACCCCGGCAATCGTGTTATGCGGGGCCCTGATTTCGGCCGGGTAATCAGGGAATGTGGACAAGTCGTTGCCTGCCAAGGCGGCGGCGTTGGAGAACAAGGTGCCAATCAATTGCATACCGTCTCCCGAATCGCCGACAAACTTGACGACCACGTCTTGTTTGTCCACATGTGGAATGTTCTTTGCCATATAAAGAGTATTTTTTTCTTGCTTTTTCAAAAATTATCGGCGGAAACGAAAAAAGGGGACAGTCCGGATGCTGTTAAAAACGTTCTCCTTTTTGTACCCTGCGTTCTTTTGTTCGTTGATGCCTTGTTTGTTTGCTCGCCGGCCGGTCCCGCCCCGTTCCCCGGAGCGTCCAGGAGGATTGGAAACCGTGGTCTTGCCCGTATGGCAAGGGAATGCCGTGTACGGGCATAATGGCGGCAAAGATAGCCAATTTTCCCGAATAAAATACTGCTTTCCGGGCTTGGAATCCAAAACCCCTGCAAACGGCCTGCTGTCTTTCCGGGCAAACCGCCGCAGGGGCAGGAAAGGATAACCGGAAACAGACATCATGTCCTCGACATCCGTTGCCGGTTCTTCAGGATTATCGTTCCTGTCTTCATCTTCTTGAAACGGCCTGTCATTGCCCGGCGGGTCCTTCGGAGAGGGTTTTCGGGGAATCCTGTCCGGACGTACCGGCTTCACCCGTCTTGTTCCCTTCCTTGAGGACCTTGCCTTTTTCCGGGTCGATGACCAGCTCTTCCTGGCTGTACTGCCCGGTGGCGTGCAGGTACTCCATGCGTTTGAGCATGTAGTTGGTCAGGTCGGCCGAATACTGTTCCTTGCTTTGCTGCAACAGGCTTTCGGCGTTCAGAAGTTCGGTCATCGTGGCCAAGCCCGCCTCGTAGGCATCGCGCTGCATGCGGTAGTTCTCCTCGGCGGTCCCTATCGACTCGGAAGAAAGTTGCACTTGGTCGTAGTATTCTTCCAGTTGGTTGTAATACTGTTGCATTTGCAGCATGAGCATTTCTCCCGCATCGTCCCGGAGGTTCTCGGCCTCCTGCAAGGCAAGTTTGGCTTTCTTCATCTGCAAGCCGCCGCCCCACCATTGGCTGATGGGGATGTGGACCGCTGCCGAACCGAACCAGAAGGAACGGTCGATGTTTTCCAAGAGGTTATGGTAGGCGAATCCCCCGCCGACCACTACCGAAGGCAGGTTCTGGCCCAAGGCCAAGCGTTTTTTCAATTTGGTGGCCTCCACGTTCTTTTCGAGCATCATGAAATTGAGGTTCCGGTGCAAGGCCTGCTGATGGTCGGCCTTGCAGGTGGCAGGGAGAGGCAGGACTTCTTCCGGCAGGGGCGCGATGGCGAAACTGTCGGCTTCCATGCCGATGTATTGTCCTAACAGCATCTTGCTCAACGCAATCCCGTTCTTGACCTGGATAAGGCCGCTTTTGGCTTGGTTCGACTTGAGTTGGACTTGCAAGTAGTCGTTCCTGTTTTTGACCCCGGCTTGCACCGCCTCGTCCACATCGGCCATCAAACTGTTCAGGAGGCTGTCCATGCTTTCCACGGTCTTTTGCTTTTCCTGCAAGCCGAGCAATTGGCGGTAGTATTTCTCCACGGTCAGCAACACCTCGTCGTGGCTCTGCTGCAATTGGTAGGTCTTGACTTGTTCGGCGACCCGGTAAAGCTTCTGGGCGTTGGCCAATTGCCCTCCAAGGAAGACCGGCTGCACCGCCGTCACAGTTCCGGCAATCCCTTTGTCGAGAATCCCCACTTCTTTGTTTTTCAAGGCTGTCAGGTCTTGTTCCAAGGGACCGAGGATGCCTTGTTCCAATTGGAGCAGCAATTCAGGAGGCAGGTATTGGCCTAAGAAATCCCCCAGGCCGGGGGCCACTTCGGCCACCGAGGTCGGGATGGACACGAAATCCCCGATTTGGCCGCCGAGGACACCCTTGTCGGCCACGAAGCCCAGGCCGGTGGCCTGTATGGAAGGGAAGAAATGCGAGATGTTGGACTGGCGGTCGGCCTTGGCCATGTCCACCTGCAAGCGGGCATTCTTCATCTTTACATTGTGTTCCAAGGCCAGCTGCTGGCATTCGGCCAAGCTGAGTTGCCGGGGTTGGGCGGAAGCCGGGAGTATGCTGCTTGCGGCCAAGACACAGGCGAAGACGGGGGTCAGGACTTGGGATACCGTTTTGGGCCGCGGATTTGTCGGGACCCGCAATGTTTTCCCTTTCTTTTCAGCTTTTTTGTCCACGCATCGGAACACGAGCCAGTAGGCTACCGGCAGGACCGTCACAATCAGGAGCATCGAAATCAAGGAGCCGAAGCAAATCACGGTTCCCATCGGGGACCAGAGGCCGCTTCCGCCCAGAATCATCGGGATGACCCCCATCGAAGCTGCCGCCGAGGTCAGGAAAATGGGACGCATCCGGCGTTTGGCGGCGTGCAGGGCCGCATCGCGCACGCTCAGGTGTTCTTCTTTGCGGAGTTGCTGGGCGTAATCCATCATGATGATACCGTTGCGGACCAAAATACCCATCAGCGAAACGAAACCGAGGATGGCCGTCAGACTGAAATCCTTTCCCATGACCCAAAGCCCGGAAAAGCCCCCGAACACGCACAGGACCATGGAGGTCAAAACCAACAACGCCATGTTGATTTGTTTGAAATGGAACAAAAGGATGAAGAAAATGATGGCAATGGCAATGCAAAGCCCGCTCAGGATCCGGGGCACGTTTTCTTCATCGTTGGCGCGGGAACCGCCGTAACTCAGGCTCATGCCTTCGGGCAGGTCCATTTTGTCCAAACGGGCCGCCAAGGCTTCGGTCCGTTCGTTCACGTCGTATCCCCGGGCCACATCGGTTGAAACCGTCAAGGTCCGGACGCCGTTTTCCCGGGCGATGCAGGCCGGGGTCCAGTCCGGGCTGGTTTTGGCGATTTGCCGTACCGGGACCGGTTCCCCTCCGGGCAAGGTGGGCAGGAACCCGTTTTCCAAGCCGGTAAGGCTTTTGCCCTCTCCGGATTCCGATTTGATGACTACTTTCATCGGGTAGTCCCCCTCCCAAAGGGTGGTGATGGGAATGCCTTGGCCTGTCTGCATGGCAAGGGTCGTGGAAAGCAGGGTCTTATTGATACCCAAGCGGTTGGCTTCATCCTTGTCCACGTCCACCCTCAGGCCGGGAAGCATCCCCTCATAGGAGGTGCGGATTAGGCAAAGCCCTTCGGTATGCCGGAAAAGGCACATCACGCTGTCGGCCACCCGCTGGAGATCCTGCATATTGTTCCCGTGCAGTTCCACTTCTATCGGGTTGGCGGCCACGTTGTAGTCCATTTGTTTGAACCGGATCTGGGCCATGGGGAAGTAGTCGGTGTAAAGGTTGGCGTATTGGTCCAAGACCTCCTCGGTGGCTTCCGGGCTTACCGTATTGACGATGAACTGGGCAAAATGGCTTCCACCGGCTTGGGGCGCGTAAGTGGTATGGAAACGGGGGGAGCCGCTACCCACGAACTTGGTCACGGAAACGACCCGGGAATCCTTGGACAGGATATGTTCCAGGCTGTCGGCCACCTGGGCGGTGGTTTCCAAGGCCGTTCCGGCGGGCAGGTATATTTCCACGGCGAACTGGTTCCGTTCGGCGGTCGGGAAAAGCCGGTTGGGCAAGATTCCCATGATCAGGAAACCGGCAAACACCGAAAGCACGCCCGTACCGATGACCCGGCCCGGATGCCGGAAACAGGCTTCAATCAGTTTGTCGTAGCCGGTCTGTACCCAATCCAGGAAAGAGCGGTGCTGCTTGGGCTTTTCCGCCGCTTGTTGTTTCAGACCTTTGCGGATGAAGACATATTGCATATAGGGGACCAGCAAGACGGCCACCAAGAGGGAAACGCCCAAGGTGATACTGATGGCCCAAGGGAAGGAGAGGATGAAGTCGAGGAAGGTTCCCTTGAAGGTGAACAGGAAGGGAATGAAGGTGATACTGATGGCCAAGGTGGCTGAAAAGATGGATTTGAAGAATTCCGTGGCGCTCGAAGCCGAGGCATACCAACGCGAATACCCCTCGTCCAAGCGTTCCGTATAGCAGTCCACGATGACCACCGAGTTGTCCACAATCATCCCCAAAGTCACCAGCAAAGCCGCCAAGGTCACGGTGTTCAACTCGATACCGCAAAGGTAAAAGAGGCCCAAGCTGATGAAAATCGTAATCGGGATCGTGGCTGCCGAAACCATGGCAACCCGGGCCGGCATCAGCAGGACCACCACGAGGATGACCGCGAGGATAGCAATCAAGAGTTCTTTCAAGAAAGTAGTAACCGATTCGTTGACCACGTGGCTCTGGTCGGTCACGCAGAAGAAACGCACGTCCGGGGGGAGTTCTTCTTGGTATCGGGCAATCACTTCCTTGGTGGCCCGTCCCATGTCCACGATATTGTAGCCTGGACGGACATCAATCGAGAGCATCACGCATTTGGTCCCGTTCGATTCGATGTAGGAGGTAGGTTCGGGGTATTCCCGCACAATCCGTGCCACATCCTTCAAACGTACCACGTTCCCTTGGGGATCGGCGTACACGATTTGTTCCTGCAAATCCCTTTCGGCTTCGAAGGAACTGGCGATATGCACGGGAGCTACGAACTTGCCGTTCTCCACCTTGCCGCTGGCGGAAGTGAAACCTTGGGAAAACAGGCGGGCGGACAGGGTCGGCATCCCCATGCCGTAACGGGCCAGTTTGGCTTGGTCCAGATAGACCGTGATTTGTTCCTGTTGGATTCCGTACCGGCTTATCTTGCTGATGGATTCGATATTCCGCAAGCGGGACTCCAGTTCGTCGAGGTATTGTTCCAGTTCCCGGTAGGTCTTGTCTTCCGACTCCATGGTGTAGAGCAAGGAGGAGGTTTCCCCGAAATCGTCGATGGTCAGCAGGGCCAGCACGCCTTGGGGCAACCGGGTCTTGAAGGTTTGCAAGTCTTCCTTGAACTTGGCCCAGAAGTCGTTCTTGTCGGCGGTGTTGATGTCCTCGTCCAGATTGAGCATCATGATGGCCATTCCGTCCCGGCAGAGGGTCGAGGTCTTTTCCTTGTTCACTTCTTCGTAGGAGAACACGTAACTTTCCAGGGATTTTGCCACCTGCTCTTCCACTTGTTGCGAGCTGGCGCCTGGGTAAACCGCCACGACCACGCCTTGGCGGATCGTGAAGACCGGGAATTCTTGTTTGGGCATCACGACCAAGGAATAGGCTCCGAAAATCATTCCCAGGACCACGATGAGGATGATGAGTTGACGGTGCCGCATGGCCCATTCTATTATTTTCATTTCAAAATGTTTTTGGTTGAAAGCGATTCTTTGGAATTGTCAAGTCGGGAAGCCTTCCTTTCCGGTTCGACCTCGGTAAGGTACGGGGCGGGCACCATCGGGCCGAAGGCAAAGGAAGGGCTGCTTTAAAATTTTGAAAACGTTCTACTTCAGGATGAGTTTCGAACCTTCGCAGACTTTCTGGCAGCCTTCCGTGATGAGGAGTTCACCGGGTTCCAAGCCTTGGCTTACCAAGGTCCCGTTCCCGGTCAGGCCGCCGATCTTTATTTCCCGGCGTGTGGCCTTGCCGTCCTTGGCCAACCAGACGAAAGCCTGCCCCGCATAATCGATTTGCACGCAATTGTTCGGGATGACCACGCCTTGGGGGTAGTGGTTGCTGTCGGAGATGTCCACCTTGCAGACCATGCCCGGCATCAGGGCGTGGTCGGGGTTCCCGATGGAAATCTTGACAGGGTAGGTCCGGGAAACCGGGTTGGCGGTAATCCCTTTTTCAGAAACTTGTCCGTGGAAGACCCGGTTTTGGAGGGCCGGGACCTTGACCGTGGCATCCTGGCCGGGGAAGGTTTTGGAAATCTCGGTCTCCGGTACCGGGATGCCGATGTCCACGCGGTCTATGTCCACGATTTTCAGGACCGGAATCCCGGGCATCACGTTCATGCCGGCTTCGATGTCTTTGGCTGCTACCAAACCGTCCACCGGGGATTCCAGCACGGCGTTTTCCAGGTTCCTGCGGGCAATGCCTTCCATGGCCTTGGCTTGCTGCAATTTGGTTTGGACCTCCATCCACTGCAAGTCGGTCATGCTGCCTTTGCGGTGCAGGCTTTCGTAGCGCCGGTGGGCATCCTCGGCTTGTTCCAAGACTGCCTTGGCCGCGTCATAGGCATTTTGGAGTGAAACCGGGTCGAGTTCGGCCAATTTCTGACCTTTCTGCACGAATTGGCCGTCGTGTACGTAAACGGCTTTCAAGTTGCCGGCGGTCTGGAAACTGAGGGCCACCGAAAAACCGGCTTCTACCGTACCGGAATAGTTTTGTTCGTAGCGGGTTCCTTCGGCTTTGATTTCTTCTACTTTCACCGAAGTTCCTTCCGGCAGGGGGAATACCGGGGCCGCTTCCTTGCAAGCTCCCAGCAAAAGGAGAGGAAGCAGGTTGCAAATTTTGATTCTCGTATTCATGGATGTTTGATTTTCAGGTTTCAGGATGGGATTTTCCCTTCCCGTCCCGATGGCGCGGGAAGCGGCAAAATTCGCCAATCCGCCTTCTTCGGCCAAGGTTTGTTTTTCGCAAAAAATAGATAGTTTTTCCTGTCTTTTTGGAAATGTCCGGTGAGACCGGATAGAAAAGCTTACTTTTGCAAGAATACGAGGAGGAAAACATGCAAGACCCATCCGGGAAAGACCTTGGTGCCGCCAAGCGGAGCTTGGCGAAAGACTTGTTCCAGTTTCAGGATTTGGAAGAAAACGATGCCAATTGGGGATTGATTGAAGAGGACATCTTGGTGGGGCGGAACCTCAAGCATGCCATCGAGGAGCATGCGGTCATCCATAGGCCCGACTTCTTGTTCATTGCCCTCTGCACCCGGGGAAGGGTCCATTTCAAAATCGATGGGACCCTTCTCAAGGTTTCCAAGGGGAGCTTGGTCGTGGTCACACCGGGAAAGATGATAGAAATCGAACATTTAGGGAAGGACAGCAACGGTATCGGGTTCGGGATTTCCCGGGAGTTCATCTACAATGTCATCGTGGAATACAGCAACTTGTGGTCCTTGATGCTCCAAGCCGAGAAACATCCCCATATCCGGCTCGAAGGGAAGGAGGTCAAGGCCATCGTGAACCTGCATTCCCAATTGCTCGAAGCCAGCCATTTGCCGGAACACCCTTTCAAGACCGAGATGATCCAGAACCTGATGCGGGCCGCGATTTACCAGCTTGCCATGTTGGTGGAACCTCATATGGAAATCAACCCTTTGCGGGAAAGCCGGGATTTCGCCTTGTATTACCGTTTTTCCCAGCTGGTGGCCCAGAATTTCCGGAAAAACCGCCAAGTGGCCTTTTATGCCGGGAAACTTTGCGTTTCGCCCAAATATTTGAGTGCGGCTATCAAAGGGGTGTCGGGCAAGACGGCCAACCGTTGGATTGACGAATATGTGACTGTCGAGGCCCGGAACTTGCTGCGCACTTCGTCCAATACCATCCGCCAGATTTCCGACTACCTGAATTTTCCGGATGCGTCCTTTTTTACCAAGTTCTTCAAGAAGAATGCCGGCATGACGCCCAAGGCGTACCGGGAGAAATACGGGCGGTAAAACGGATTTGGTTCCTCAAGCCGTTTTGAGCCTTGCCTCCCCAGCGTACAGGGGGTACGGGCTTAGACTTGGTCCGGTTCCTCAAGCCGTCGAGCCCTGCTTCCACGGCGTACAGAGGGGAAAATACGGGGTCGGAAATACGGGGTCGGACAGCCTGTGCAAGATGGCGGCGATGTTTTGACAGATTTGCCTTAGCCTTGCTGGGAGTTTTGCCGGGAGTATTGCAGGATTTCGTCGTGCACGTATTGCAGTTCGATACCCGCCATCTTGAACATTTCTTCGGATTCGGCACCGGCATGGTATTTGTACTCGGCCACCACTTTCTTGATTCCGCAATTGATAATCAGCATGGCGCAGGTGCGGCAAGGGGTCATGGTGCAGTACAGGGTGCTGCCTTCCAGCGCCACGCCCCGGCGGGCAGCCTGGCAGATGGCGTTCTGTTCGGCATGGACGGTGCGCACGCAATGGGTCGTGATGCTGCCGTCCTCGTGCAGGGTCTTACGGAAAAGGTGTCCCACCTCGTCGCAATGGGGCAGATGGGAGGGTGATCCCACATAACCCGTTACCAAGATTTGCTTGTCGCGGACAATGACGCAGCCGCTGCGTCCCCGGTTGCAGGTGGCCCGCAAGGCCACGCTATGGCACATGTCCATGAAGTATTCATCCCAAGAGGGCCGTTGGTGCTTGGGCGCATCGTCCTGGAGGTTGGCCAGGAAACGGTCTATTTCCTGGTGCAGTTCCTCGAAACTGCCGTTGTTTTCCAAGCGGATGTCTGCCATGCGCATGCAGGCCTTGAGGTTCTGTTTGTTGGGGTCGGTGTTTTCCATTTCCCGTTGCTCGTTGGCAAGGAAGGTGGCGAAGTCGATATGGTCGGTTTCCGAGCCCCGTTTGCGAATCCGTTCGTAGCGGGTTTTCGGATCGGCATCCACCGCGACCAAGACGAAGGAGCCTTTCTTGCGCAAGGATTCCACTTCGCCCACGGCCCGGATGCTCTCGATGATGGCATTGCCTCCGGTTTCGGCGGCCTGCTTGTACAACTCGTCCACGATGTAGGAGGGGGAATGGTTCTGGCGCAAGTCGTTGGCTACTGCGGTCAAGGAATCCCGGTTGGGATCCAAGCCCCGTTTATGGACTTCCTCCATCAGGAATTGGCGGACTGAAAAATAGGCGAACTGCCGTTGGGTTCGCAAGTATTCCACCACGGTGCCTTTTCCGGCGCCCAAGGTGCCTGTGATGCCGATTATCAACATTTGAATCGCATTTATTGTCGGGTCGGAAGGTTCGCCACGCTGTCTTGGCTCGTGGCAAACTTGAAACTGCGGGCTATCGCGTCCACTTGCATCAGCAAGTCCCGTTTGGGCTTGCGGGGCGAGTAGAGGTAGGCATCGATCATGATGCTCCGTTGCCGGGCCGTGTCCACGAACACGTAGTTCACGAAGGGACCGCCCATGAAATCCCCTTCCAGGCGCCAGAGGCCCCGGGTTTCCATGGCATACATGCCGTTGAAGTTGACGGGGTTGAAAATGGGGTAGTACTCCGGGAACCGGGTTTCGGTGGTCATGTAGGAACTGTCTGCCGGGCCGGGTACCAGCTGGCACATCCGGTTGCGCCGGGCGAGGATGTTTCCGGGTTCAAAGACTTCCAAGCCTTCGTAGGGGGCTATTGAAAAGATGATTCCTTGGCCGTAATCCTTGCTTTCCTTGCGGATCCAGGCGAAATCGGAGCGGGAGGATGCAAAGGAAAAACCTTCGGGGAAGGTCATCTCGAAACCGTAGCGTCGGCGGAGTTCCTGCAGGATATCGATTTCTTCCACCCCTTTGAAAGCCTTTTGAATCCGTTGGTATTCCTTGGCTTGGATAGCCTGCATCAGCATTTGCTTGCGGGGGCTGAACAGTTCGTAGAAGGTTTGCCGGTCCGGAACATTGAATTTGACCACGATTTGGGGGAATGCCCATAAATCCTGCATGATTTCAACCTTGGGTTCGACCGCCGTGTCGAGCTCCACGATGAGGATGTTGCGGTGGTGCTGGAACATTTCGCTTTCGTTGAACGCCTTGGGTTGGATATTGACCAAGTCGAAATAGGGTTCGGGTTGGTTCAGTCCCGGTTGCGCCCTGGAGAAACAGTAGCGCAGGGTGTCGCCCAAGGGGCCTTCCCATTCCGGGGCGGGGGTGACGACGATGATTTCGCAGGTCTTGCCGCCCGAACCGGGCAGCACAGGTACTTCGTATTTGCAGGAAACCAGCAGGAGCGCTGGCAACAGCAAGAGGAAAAGGGCTCTTTTCATTATTATTTGTGGTCTTTTTCTACGGCTCTCTACGTCCGGGGCTTGGTGTCCCAGCCAATTTGCAAAAATAGTGCAAGCCGAGCGCAAAGCCAAGCTTTGCTTGAGCTTTGCCGATTCTTCGTGATGAAACTCGTATTCTTGTTGTGCTATATTTTGGCATAATGTCTGCCTAATTTTGCAGCCAGATTCAAAAGAATGGAAAAAGATGGGAAAGACAACAATCCAATTGCTCAAATCGGCTGCG
>CALUNB010000018.1 GCA_944321885.1 uncultured Bacteroidales bacterium
GTCAGCGTAGGCGGCCATGGCCGCCTACGCTGACCCAACAAACCCCAACTTGACACAGTTCAGTTTACACTGCCTGCAGAAGCAGATTCTCACTTCCAAACTCTTGGAATCCAAAGTCAAGAACCGGAACATAAGCCTTCTGTTGGTTTCCTGCGTCTTTGTTTTGATTGTCTTGGTCCTCTTGCTGAGGAATCACAAGAAAAACCTGAAGTACAAGGAACTGGAATCCAAAACCCTGCAAACCACGCTTTCCCGTGTCCAGCACCGTTCCCAGGAAGAGAAGTCGCAATTGACCCATCAATACCAAAGCGACTTGGATTCAAAGAACAGGAACTTGGCCAAAACTTCCCTGATGCTGATCCAGTTGAACGAAACCCTGGGTTTCCTCCAATCCTCGGTAAAGCAATTGGACGCCTTGAACTCCTACGCGGCCTGCAAGCCCATCATCCACGAAATGGAATCGAAGCTGAGGACTTTGCACCCGACGCAACTCTGGCAGGAATTCAAGCTCTATTTCGAGGATGTCCATCCCGGTTTCTTCTCGGCCATTGGCACGAAATACCCGGACCTGACCAATAACGAAACCCGTATTTGCGCGCTCTTGTATCTGAACCTGAACGCCAAGGAGATTGCAGGCATCACCAACCGCTCCACCCGGACCGTGGAAACGGCCATCTACCAAATCCGCAAAAAGCTGGGTATTTCCACCGATACCAAGATCCAGGCTTTCCTGCACCAAATCGTTTCCCCGGAGGATTAGAACAGGCTGTCTGATAGCGCTTTGACATAAGCCCTTCTCCCAACGGCAAGGAAACCTTCCGGTTACATGTCCTGCATCGAAAGACCTTTGCAATCGGTCGAATACCCCTTGAATGCGCCTGTGGCTCGCAGGAAAACGGACACTTTGCGTTCCAATGTTTCCATGTCGATGTTAGCGGCTTTACGCTTTATCGAGAAAAACACCGCCCTGTTCTCGAATTCATTCTCTGCAACAAGGTCGATTTCATTTTCTCCCCTGCGGTCCCACCAGCTTCCAATCCGGGTAAACATGTGCGTCTCGATGAGTACGCGCTTGAAATATCGCTCAAGCATCAGGCCGCTGAACGTTTCGTAGTCTCGTTCGATGATGGCTTTCAGCCCCGTATAGTTCTCGATTTCAAGCATGTAATTGTACTTGTAGATAAAGCGGAACCAAAATGTGAAGAAATTGTCTTCTATCGTGTAGCGTACGTTTTTGGTGCTGTTCTTTGCGAACAAGGGTTGCTTTTTGGAAAGGATTTCGTAATCCCTCTCCAATTTGGTGAGATAGCCGCCGATTTCTTTGCCGATTCTGCTTTCGATTTCCGAACGGGATGTTTTACCTTGGGCAATAGCGGACAGGATAGAAAAATAAATCCCGTAGTCCTTGCCGAATTCTTCGATGAGAACCGCTTTGCCTTCCCCGATAAAGATAGAATCAGCCTTGATGATTCGACCAATCATTTTGGCCTTGGTGTCTGCCTTCGTATCCATAAGCAGCTGGACATACTTTGCCACACCGCCCGTGAACGAATAGAGAGCCAGCAAGTCTTCAGGCGTATAATCCGGGTTATATTCCGACAAGATTTCCTTCAAAGTGGCCATAGGAAAGGCACGTATCGTCATGAAGCGAGTCTGGCGGTTGTACAAAGGTTCTTTCTTGTCCCTGAATATCTTGCTCATCATGGAGTAAATGGAACCACAGACAATAAGGTTGATGTGGGCTGTAGAGCTGTATAAGTCCCAAATACGTTGCATGTCGCTGAAAACCGATTTGTTCACACGGAAAAATTCATGGAATTCATCTATAAAGAGCGTGATCGGATGTTCTGCGGAGAGTTTCAACAGATATTCGAACACCTCGGCAAAGTGTTCGGTTCTCCCCATGATTGGAATCCCCAACTTGTTTTCGATTTCAAGCCGGAAATCTTCGCACAATTCCGCTTCGGCTTTACGGGCAACGAAAAAATAGAGCATCGGCTCCTCCTCGTACGCTTTCCTTACGAGCGAAGTTTTTCCAATGCGACGGCGGCCTGTGACCACCGTGAATTGGGCGTTGCTCTTAGCCAAATCGCGGATTTCCCGCAAGGATGCTATTTCCCCCGTCCTTCCAAAGAATCGCATAGCATGATAAATTATTCCGAAACGGCCATTTCCGAAACAGCCATTTCCCATCGCAAAGGTAATGCTGATTCCAAGAATTGCAAAATCACCCGACTCTTCTTCACCCGACTCTTCTTCTAACTATTTTTTAAACAAACTCTACCAAAGACGAACCGGGTTCGTCGGAGGGCCATCCCCATGACCACCATGCCACGACCCCGGATTGTGGAAACCAACGGGAGCAGCCCACCTCCTGTGATTCACAGTCCGGCAAACCGCCCCCTTAACGTATTAAAACAACCAAAACCTTTCAGGTTCTAGACCGGTAAAGACAGCAACTTAAGGCAGACCGGACTCGACCCCAAAAGTCCAAAATCCGGTCTGCCCCCAGCCGCCCCGGTTTATCTTACAAAGACCTTGTAGGTTGCCGTGCCGACCCTGACAAGATAGACCCCTTGGCAAGGCACGGGTACAACGTACGAGGATTCGCCTCCTTGGACATCGAAGAAAACTTCCCGGCCCATCACGTCATACACACCCACACTGCTTCCGGACACGTTTTCAATTCGGAGCATCCCGTCACGAGCATAAACCCGGACATCCTGAGCCTGTACATCGCCTTCCGTAGCCGATTCTTTTGCAAACTCAACCATGATGCGTACATCCGATTCCACATCCACCCAATACGGGTTTTCCGTGCTTCCATTGCTCCACTTCACGAAAACATAACCCGTAGCCGGAACCGCCCGTAACTGGGCCCGCATATCGGCACAATCCGGAGCCTGTTCCACGACCACGCTCCCCATCGTCGTATCGTTCACCGAGATTTCCAAGGTATAGAACAAGGAATCCTGGATTTGAACCTCGCTCCAGACCGCCGCATCCCGATAGGCTTCCAGGCTACCGCAAGGTACGGTGACAAGCAGGTTTTCGTTCACCCCATTAAAAGCATTGTCGCCCAACACAGGAGGTTCCGGAGCCCTGCAAACGATATCCGTCAAGCTCGTATCCTTGAAAAACATCGTCATCCCCATGGTCCGCAAACTGGAAGGGAGTTCCAAGGTCTTCAAATTCGACATCAAGGCAAAGGCCCTTTCCCCTATGCACACTACCGAGTCTGGAACTTTCAAGTTTGTCACAGCCCCGCAATTCATGAACGCCTGCTGGTCTATCGTATCCACCGAAGAAGGAATTTCCAAGGATTTCAAAGAAGAGCATTCAGCCAGCATCCTTATGGAAATATATTTCAAGGAATCCGGCAAGCTTATCGTTTCCAAAGACGAACATCCCGAAAAAGCATTATCTCCCATGTATTGCACATTATCTGGCACAACCACTTCTTTCAATGCCTTACAATAGGAAAAGGCATTGTTCTCCAATCGTGTCACACTTTCAGGTATATCCAAGGCCAACAATCCTTGGCAATTGTCGAATGCCTCTTGAGGAATAAGAGTCAAAGCCTCGGACAATTTGACCTCCTCCAGACTCCGACTGTTTGAAAAAGCTTTGATTCCCAACGAGACCACCGTATTAGGCATACTCAAAGAAGTTATCGAACACTCCGCAAAAGCCTCTTCCTTGATGTGTTTTGTTCCTTCAGGTAAATTCACTTCCCCAGTCTTAGCTCTTGGACAAAGCAAAACAGAATCATAACCTTTTGTGAAAAGAATTCCATCGTGAGAAGCATAGTGTTCATTAGCCTCATCCACAGTAATATCCGTCAGGTTATCACACCTATCCACGATATCCATTCCCACATGCTCCACCAAAGGAGGAATACGAAGGTCGCTTATCCCTGTCCATGCAAACACCATATCTCCCAAATATTTCAAACTTTCCGGCAAAATAATTTCTTCCAATGTTCGGAATTCAGAACAAGAAATCCTATTTCCAACGTACTCTAATTTTACGGGAACGCGAAAAACGTAGTACGGGCATACTACGTGTCAGAGCTATTTCAAATTGGGGAACAAAGTTTTGTAAAGAAAATAAAAGATTATTTCAAGCAAGAATAACGTAGTCTCTAAGGCAAGGATATTTCCAGGATTTGATCTCGCCCCCTCCTTTTCAACCAAAGGGAAGCTGCTCCCCTTGGGACGGCAAAGGTATCCCGGCAAAAGCCAAGAAACACCCCCCGCCGTCCCAAGGGGCAAAGGCTTACCGTTTCTTAGAAACGGAAGCCCAAAGAGAGGGTATAAATGTATTTTCCCAATTTCACCGTTGCCGGGTGCACCAAAGGTGTCCCGGATTCGTTGACCATGTAATAGAAATCGTCGGTGCGCTTCCCAAGGTCGGCCATGAACCCGAAATCGAGGTTCCAAGCCCCCAAGGTGAGCCCGATACCGGCTGTGGCGGTATGGTTATACCATGAATCGCGCAAAGCCTCGTTGGTATAAGGACAAGACTGCCAGATATAGCCCGCACGGATACTCAGGATATTGAATTTCCATTCCGTCCCCACACGGACCACGCCCGAAAGCCGGTAATTCTCGTCCAGGACGGACTGCAAATCACTTTCATAATCCAAATCCCCCACATCCAGACGCATCGTCCGGTAGTCGGTCAGTTCCCCTTCGATGGCCACGGCCCCGAAATTCTTAATCAGGAAGCCGAAGCTCAGGATTCCTTTCATCGGGGTGATGACCTCGTAACTATCCGTGTACCCATAGCTGGCCGCATTGGGCAGATACGAATCCCCGTACCAACGTGCCATTTCGGTATTGAGGGAGACCGTGGTATTTTCACGCAACCAATAATGGGTAGGCGTATGGAAAGCCACGCCCACGCGGAAGAAATGCACCGGTTTGTAAATCAAACCCAACTTCAGATTAATACCGGAACCACTCACATCCATGTCTTGCTGGTACTCGTAAGAACGGAAGCTGTAGTCCAGCACGCCGGAATTCCCAGCATCGGTCTCGCTCACCACCGATTCTTGGGAATAGTTGACAATCGGGACACCCAAAGTAGCTCCGAAATACAACTTGTCGCGCCAATTACCCCCGAAACTGAACACCATTTCGGTGATGTTGCCCCGCTCGCGCAAGATATGGCGTTGCTCCAAACCCTTGCCCAAAAACGTTCCGTACAAAAAGTTGACCGTATCCGTGTAGTCCAGCAACCCGGTTTGATAGGCCAGGTTCCCCATATGGGCTGTGTTCTGGTCCGACAAACCGAAGTCGTAACCCGAACTCGAACCCGCCACATATTCCATATAGGAAGACTCCGTATTGATACCCCTGGAATAGACATTATTATTGAAGTCCTTGAGCCGGTTGGCACCAAAAGCCGCATGGAACTTCCAAGCCCGCTCCGGGTAATTGGAATTGAAACAAAAGACCCCGCCCCCCTGCGGCATCAAACCACGGGAACCGTCGATAGAATTGTTGTCCCCGTAATACTCCGAAGAAGCATTCTGGGACAGCCATCCGCCCGTGAGCGAGATTTCATGCCGGGTATAGAAACCGATACCTGCCGGGTTTGTACTCAAGGCCGTGAAATTGGCCCCCAAGGCACCGAAGGCACCGCCCATGGCGTTGAACCGGGCCGTTCCTATGGGATTGAGCATCGAATAACGCAACAAATCGGCATCGTTCTGTGCCTTTCCTTCCCCTACAAAACCTCCCAACAAAAGCAGGCATGCCGCTATTTTTATCTTTTTCATATCCAATATTCTTTATCGTTTGTATCCCCAAAACCGGAACTCCCTTCCGGCCTTTCGTCCAGGACCGGACCAAGAATCCTCCCTGTCCCGAATCCAGTCCTAAACCCTTGGCACTTATCTTGTCCGACGGGTCGTGGTGGTCGTAGTGGTTGAACGCGAAGGTGAAGCCGTGCTTGTACTGCGCGATACGGAAGAAGATCTTGCCGGTGTGTACGAGCGGGTGTTCGTGCTACGCGAGGGGCTATACGTCCGAAGCGGTGCGGAGGAAGAGGACCGGGAAGTCCCGCGCGGTGAAACATAGCTGTTCCGCGTGCTGTTATTATACTGCGGACTCACATACGAGGAACTGCTCCGGCTCCTGTTGTACACCGGACTATTGTACGGACGGGGGCTTTGGTATGTGGAACGCGTACGGGTGGACTGGGACTGTCCCGAAGTCCGTTGCTGCGAAGATTGCACCTGCCTGGAAGACTGGGTGGATTGTACCGGCCGCCGCGTCGGCGTGGACGGGTTGGAAGGACGGGAAGGCGTAGAAGGTCTTACCACGGCCGAACCGGAAACCCGCTGGGATGCCGAAGAGGAAGATTCCCGGACCGCCGTCCCGGAAGCCCGGCGGGCAGAACCGGAAGAAGTCCCGACCTGCGAAGTCACGTTCACGGTCTTGGCTGAAAGACGGCCGGAAACCGCATCCATCATGGCCGAGGGTTGCGAAGACCGGACAGTCCGGTTCGCGGAAGCTTGTGTACGACCCGGTGCGGCAGAGGCAGAAGAGGAAGAAGACGAAGCAAGACCGGAAGCCGCTTGGGATACCTCGACCCTCCGTGTAACCCGGTTTCCCGAGGACGCATTGTTTCCCTGTGCCTGGACGGCAACACCCGAAGAACTTACAGCCTGCTCATAACGTTCGGCGAAGGTGGCCCGCCTCAAAGGAGCCGAAGAAACGCTTCCCGAAGAACCCGGAGAGGCGCTTCCTCCAGAAGAAGTACGCACGACAGGCCGTGTCATCGAGCTCCCGCCCATCCTTCTTCCGTAATAACTCTGCGTGTACGTGTTGTGGTCGTAGGGATTATAGCAATAATCGTAACAATGTTCATGCCAATGTCCGGCCCAGTATCCATCCCAGAAACCGTCATGGTAGCCCCAGGAATAGGAAGGCCATCCCCAGCCACTCCAACCGTAGTAACCGCCCCAGCCCAGGCCGAACGACCAGCCGCCCAAGCCGAAGCCCAAATACCAACCCGGACGGTAATAATAAGAATAGGAAGGATACCACCAATTGTAACCCAAATAAATGCTGGTACCGTAATAATAAGGGTCGGGGTCGTACCAATAATAGTTGGTATAATAATCGGAATAATAGTCATCGCTCAGGTACTCTTCCCCGTGGAAGCGTTTCAAACGCGAAGAATACTCGTAATCGTAGTAGTCATCGTAATTGAAAGTGTCGGCGGCATACTCGTCCTGAACATATTCATCGGCATAATAATCATCCGCATAGGTTGCATCGTAGCCGTTTTCCGCTTCCCAGCGCTGCAGCTTCTGCTCGTATTCCTCCTGCCGGGTGGGAACCGTGCCGTAAACATCATCGGCGGCCACCATGAACGTGGTGCCGCAAGAAGAAGCGACAAAAGCCAGGCCGGCGGGTACCGACAATAAAAGAACTTGACGGAAAAGGTTCCCGCATTTCAGAAGCCGCAAGGATTCCCATTGGATTTTGCACTTTCGTTTCATCTTGACCTCCTTTTGTTTTTGCCCGTCCCGCCTATAGGTTCCGAGCATACGTATTTTTAGCGTAATTTTGCAATTTCTTGGCTTTTCGCTCCGCCGTCCACTCCAAGGACGGCACAGAGGGTTTTCCCAAAGGTTCCTCCGGACGAAGCGGAACAGAGCCGGGGGTAATTTATTGCAATAATCATACCAAAGTACATAAAAATGGCCAAAGATTTTTCCACCAGAGCTGAAAATTATTCCGACTGGTATAACGAACTGGTCACCCGGGCCGACTTGGCCGAACAATCGGCGGTTCGCGGGTGCATGGTAATCAAACCCTACGGCTATGCCATTTGGGAAAAGATGCAGGCGACCCTGGACAAGATGTTCAAGGACACCGGGCACCAGAACGCGTATTTCCCGCTTTTCATCCCCAAATCCTTCTTCAGCCGCGAAGCCGACCACGTGGAAGGTTTTGCCAAGGAATGCGCCGTGGTGACCCATTACCGCCTCAAGGCCAATCCCGACGGTAGCGGCGTGAGCGTGGACCCCGCCGCCAAGCTGGAAGAAGAACTTATCGTAAGGCCGACCTCTGAAACCATCATCTGGAACACGTACAAGAACTGGATACAATCTTACCGCGACCTGCCCATCCTGGTCAACCAGTGGGCCAATGTGGTGCGTTGGGAAATGCGGACCCGCTTGTTCCTGCGTACCGCCGAATTCCTCTGGCAAGAAGGCCATACGGCCCATGCCACCAAGGAGGAAGCCGATGCCGAAGCCCGCAGGATGCTGGAAGTTTATGCCGACTTCGCCGAGAATTACATGGCCATGCCGGTCATCAAGGGTATCAAGACGGCCAACGAAAGGTTCGCCGGAGCGCTTGAAACCTATTGCATCGAAGCCATGATGCAGGACGGCAAGGCTTTGCAGGCCGGAACCTCCCACTTCTTAGGGCAGAATTTCGCCAAAGCCTTCGACGTGACTTTCTTGAACAAGGAAAACAAGTTGGAATACGTGTGGGCTTCGTCCTGGGGAGTATCGACCCGTTTGATGGGAGCCTTGATCATGACCCATTCGGACGACCACGGTCTGGTACTGCCGCCCAAGCTGGCACCTATCCAGGTGGCCATCGTGCCCATCTACCGCAACAAGGAACAGCTGGCGCAGATTTCGGAAGCGGCGCTCCAACTCAAGGCCGAGTTGCAGGCCAAAGGTATCCGGGTCAAATACGACGACAACGACAACCAGAAGCCGGGTTGGAAGTTCACCGAATACGAGTTCAAAGGTGTTCCCGTCCGTATCGCCATCGGTCCTCGCGACATGGAGAACGGCACGGCGGAAATCTGCCGGCGCGACACCTTGGAGAAATCCATCCATCCCCAAGCCGGTTTGGTGGACCTCATCCCCGCTCTGTTGGATGAAATCCAGAAGAGCCTTTTCGACCGGGCATTGAAGTTCCGCCTGGACAACACGGTGAAGGTGGATAACTGGGAGGATTTCAAGGTCTTGATTGAACAGGGCAAGTTCCTGCTGGCCCATTGGGACGGCACGACGGAAACCGAAATCAAAATCAAGGAAGAGACCAAGGCCACAATCCGGGCCATCCCGTTCGACATCGAACCGGAAGAAGGCAAATGTGTTTATAGCGGGAGGCCGTCGAAGCATAGGGTTATCTTCGCAAAGGCTTATTAACGTTACTTTTCTTTTAAAAGAAAAGTAACCAAAAGAAAATTTTGGCCCGGTGGAAAGGCGGCCGTCCGGACATTTTCCTCGAACGGGCAAGAACTCGGCAAAACAAGTTTTGCCTCAAACAGCTTGCCCGTTTTGGTCGGAAAATATCCTTCCGGCTTACCGCCTTTCCACCAAGGCCGGTTTGGCCAAACGCAAAAAGCCCGACCCACAGTTAATGAGAGCGGCGACGGCTTCCTCTCCTCCGACTCGACGAGAACGGTAACTGTTCCGACTCTCCAAATTCGACGAGAGCGGCGATGGCTTCCTCTTCTCCGGCTCGACGAGAACGGTAACTGTTCCGACTCTCCAAATTCGACGAGAGCAGCGATGGATTCCTCTTCTCCGGCTCGACGAGAACGGTAACTGTTCCGACTCTCCAAATTCAATGAGAGCGGCGATGGCTTTTCTTTCCAAATGTTAGCGCGAACAGCGATTGTTTCGCCTACCAAAAAGTTGACGAAAGCGACGATTGCTTTCCCTACCCCTCCAAACTTCTAAAAAAAGATTTTCAACAAAATGAAATTCCTCATTGTCGGCTTGGGCAACATAGGCGCCGAATACGAAATGACCCGCCACAACATCGGATTCATGGTTCTGGACAGGCTGGCAGCCGAAAACGGAGCGAAATTCGCCATGGAGCGCTATGCCTATTGGACCGAAATCAAATGCAAAGGGCACTTGTTAGAGCTCATCAAGCCCACCACCTACATGAACGAAAGCGGCAAAGCCGTCCGCTATTGGCTCGAACAGGAAAAGATCCCCGTGGAACGATGCCTGGTCGTGGTAGACGATTTGGCTTTGGAACCGGGGCAACTCCGCATGAAAGCCAACGGGAGCGCCGGAGGACACAACGGACTGAGCAATATAGAGGCCCTCATCGGGACCCGCGATTACCCCAGGCTCCGCTTCGGAATCGGCAACAAATTCCACAAAGGACAGCAAATCGATTACGTATTGGGCAAGTTCAGCCCCCAAGACCTGGACATCATCGGCCCGCGCATCGACATGGCCTGCGAAATGATCAAAAGTTTCGTCCTGGCCGGGATTACCACCACCATGAACCAATTCAACAACAAATAAGGAAACGCCGGGAAACCTTCGGGAATCCCCTGTTTTTCGTAAAACGATGAAACACCCTCCCCATTTTTCCCCGAAAATCCCCAAACGCACGGAAGAATCGGAACACTTCCGACAAAAACACAGCTGGCTGAAACGGATCCGGAACTTCCTCCCCTTCCTGACCGCAACAGTTCCCGCCCTGTTCGCCTGCGCCTGTAGGGAAACGCCCATCCCTAAACCAAGGGCCTACATGCGAATCGAGGTTCCCAAGAAATCATACCGGGATTTCGACACCCTTGCCTATCCCTTCACATTCCGGATACCGGCTTACGCCCGGTTCAAACCTGTACCCTCCCAAGCGGAATACCCCAATACCCGATGGGCCGACATCGAATTTCCCGGATTGGACGCCCGGATTTACCTGAGCCATGTCTACAAACCCGACCTGGATTCCTGCCTGACAAGCACCCTCTTCTTCATCCAACGCCACATGTCCAAATCCACCGGGGTGGACGAATGGGAAATCAACAAGGCCGGAGAACGCAAATACGGATACCTCTACCATATCAAAGGCAACGATGTGGCCTCGACCTATCAATTCTACCTCACCGACAGCAACTTGCACTTCGTCAGGGGTTCACTTTACATCAATTGCGTTCCCAACAACGACTCCTTGGCCCCGGTCATCAATTTCCTGAAAACCGACATCGACACCTTGCTCGAAAGCTGGCAATGGAAACGCTGACAGAATCCTCCAAGCATCAAAGCCCCATGGTCGGCCACAAGCCGGTTGGAGTAGAATCGGAGTAGATTTAAACAGCTTCTAAAAATTTTCATGACACTCTGGCGGTGTCAGAAGCGAAAAGGACCCTTTCGATAACACTTCTTGCGCTTCCTCCGGAGGAAGTTCCTCTCCCACCTCAAAGCAAGGAATCGGTCAATTTCCCTTTGTGGATATTGGGAACGCTTTCCTTGTATTCCAAATACAAATCCCTTGAGTAAAACGATTTGCGGGCATAATACAAGGCCACTTCCAGCAAATCGACCCGATGTTCCGCCATCCCGGCTTCCACCAAGGGCCGCATATGGCGGTTCTGCAAGTCAAAGTCCTGCGCCTGCTCCAAAACACCGTCCACTACTTGTCCCGGTTCTCCTTCAATTTCATGCATTTTAATACATGCGTACTCCAAGGCAGGAATCCGCAAGCTGTCCAAACGGGCAAACTGCCTGGAGAGTTCCTCCTCGGAAGCTTCGGACAAAAGTCCTTGACCTGCCAGGCAAAGGTCCTGGTAAAGGGCCAAAATGGCCAATTTCCGTTGCCCGGAAGGTGTGGCGTAACGTTTTTTTGCACTTCTTCCGGCCTGCTCCTGGCGTTGTCCCAAGGTATCCGCCTGGGTTTCCAACCCGTAAAACTTGAGACAGGCGGCCAAACCGGCTTCATAATCGTTCCGGGACACGGCATGCTGGACCCGGACCAAAGCCTTGTCCAAGGGATTGGCGGCAAAGGCGAAAAGGATAAGACAATTGAAGCCCACGGCAACCAAGGTCAGCAAGATGTGATGGGAAGGAGCCAAGGCCGGTTTCCCGTCATGGATACCCCGGCGTCGATTCCATTCATGCAAGAAAATCTTGCGGTTGTTGTAAGCCTGCAAAAGGATGCCGGGAATGCAGGCAAGCCCGAACACAGCCAAAGCCGACCAAACATACCAAGGGGCCTTGAAAGCCGAATCCCCCAAGGTTCCCCAAAGACAGATTCCAATGGTGGTGGTCAGTATGAAGGAAACGATAAAATTCCAAAGCCGGATCTTCCAAAGTCCTTGTTTTTTGTCACCCAGGGCCATGGGTATCCCCACCAAATGGGAAAAAACCACCGCGATGGAGAACAGCAAGGCCCAATGTCCGGTGGCGTAATAAAGCAAGGCCGTCACCAAGGCCGTATAAAGATGCAGGAAGACCAAGGGTGTCCAAGCCCGGGGGTGCCGGGCGGCATGGCGGAAAAGAAGGAAGAACACCGACAAAGCCCCCATGTCAAGCCAGAGGCTGATGGCAGTCCCGGCTTGTACCGGGTCGGCCGAAGGGAACAAAAGGAAGAAAAGCAACAGGAGAAAAGGGGTATAAGGCCCGGCTGTTTTCCAGGATGTGATGCAGAAACCGATGACCAAGAAGGCGACGACCGCGATGATGAGCGGGGTATTGAAATAGAATTGGGAAACGAAACGCCACAGGAATTCACTGAGCTGGGGGGCAGACGTCCCGTCGAAGAAAGGCGAAACGAAATTGCCGGTATAGGCGAAAAAGCCGATGTCGGCCTGGTGCTTGAAATAAGGGAGGTAGTAAATGAACCAACCGATGGAGATGAGGATGACTGGTATCAGGCTTCCCCATTTGAGGTAACGTTTCTGGGAGGGGCTGACTTCCATGCCGGAAGCGTTCTGACGGTAGGCCCGGACCAAGGGGGGCCAGTGCTTGAATATATTGTATTTTTCCCAGAGAGTGTTTGTTTTTTCCATGGCAAATTGTTTTGATAAGGGAACAGGGGCGTTCCTGTATTCCGGGAAAGCCGTCTTGAAGCCGGTTCCGGGCTTGTGTTTCCCCGGAACCTTAGAGAAAGACTGCTTTCCGGACGGCAGATACCCTGCTGTCCGGCAGCAAATTTACACAAATTAGCTGTTTCCGTTTCCCGCTTTCCGCCCTATTCCTCCTGATACCGGCCTTTTCCGGTGTCCGCGAGGCATGCGAAAATGTCCCCGCATGCCTTTTTGCTGTAATTTTGTGCCTTTGCCTCCGAAGAGGCCATGCCAAGCTGTTTCCTTGCTTGGACATGGCCGGGACGGAGGGACTTCGGCGAAGCCGGTTATCCCTGTCACACACCGTTTTCGGAGTCTTTAAATACTTCAAAACAGATAGAATGAGCCTTTTAGATGGACTAAACCCTGAACAGCGTGCAGCGGCCGAACATACCAAAGGTCCGGTCATGATTATTGCCGGAGCCGGTTCGGGCAAGACCCGCACCTTGACCTACCGTATCGCCCACCTTCTGGAAACGGGGGCCGACCCATTCCGTATCCTTGCCCTGACCTTCACCAACAAGGCTGCCAAGGAAATGAAAGACCGTATCACGCAATTGGTCGGTCCGGCGGCCCGTTCGCTCTGGATGGGAACCTTCCACTCCATCTTCGCCAAAATCTTAAGAGCCGAAGCAGAGCATCTCGGTTACCAGAAAACTTTCGGCATTTACGACACCGATGAAAGCAAGTCATTGATCAAGAAGATTGTCAAGGATTTCAATCTCGACCCCAAGCAATACAAGGAGTCGCGGATCCTTTACCGGATTTCGATGGCCAAGAACAGCTTGATTTCCGCTGAATACTACGTGGAGAATGCGGCTTTCCATGAAGAGGACATACGGATGAAAATGCCCGACACGGGCCGTATCTTCTTGGAATACAGCAATCGGATGAAACAAGCTTCGGTCATGGATTTCGATGATTTGCTGTTCAACACCAATGTGCTTTTCCGCGATTTCCCGGAAGTCTTGTTCAAATACCAACGGCGCTTCGAGTATATCATGGTGGACGAGTACCAGGATACCAACTATGCGCAATATCTGATTGTCAAGAAATTGGCAGCAGAGCACCAAAACATTTGCGTGGTAGGGGACGATTCCCAGAGCATCTACAGTTTCCGGGGTGCCAACATCCAGAACATCTTGAACTTCCAGCACGACTACCCGGATGCGGTCAAGTACAAATTGGAACAGAATTACCGTTCGACACAGCACATCGTGAAGCTTTCCAACTCCATCATCGAACACAACAAAGACCGGATTCCCAAGGAGATATGGACGGATAACGAAGAAGGGCCCAAGGTACATGTGCTGCAATCGGCTTCGGACACGGAAGAGGGTAACACGGTGGCCCACCAGATTTTCCAGGTGAGGATGAACCGCCAAGCCCGTCCCAAGGATTTCGCGGTCTTATACCGTATCAACAGCCAAAGCAAGGCGATGGAAGATGCTTTGCGCAAACTCAATATCCCGTACCGGATTTACGGGGGACTGAGTTTTTACCGCCGCAAGGAAATCAAGGACATCCTGAGCTATTTCCGCTGGGTTGTCAACCCTCGGGACGAAGAAGCCCTGCTGCGCTGTATCAACAATCCTGCCCGGGGTATCGGGGAAACAACCTTGAACCGCTTGCGCTTGCTGGGCGCTTTATCGGGCGGAGGTACGTGGGAAGGCATGGAATGGCTTCGCAACGGGAGCATGTTGAGCCCGGGCCGGGAAGGGTTCGACCTTTCTTCCCAGGCTGCCTGGTTGGTGAACTTGGGGGTACCTGCCGAGGTATTTTCTTCGCCGGAGGCCTTGCTGCGTTACAAGGAGGCCGTGGGTGCATCCATCAATCCGGCCACGCGGACCAAGCTTTTCAATTTGATGGACACGATTTTAAGCCTCAATACCCGTTTCTTCCAGACCGATGCGTTCGAAATGGCGAACCAGATATGGAAAGCCAGCGGTTTGGCCTTCGAGTACAAGCAGGAGGAAACGCCGGAAAGCGAAAGCCGCATGAACAATGTGGAAGAATTACTGAACGCGGTCAAGACTTTTTGCGAGGAAGACCCGATGATGGTGGACGAGGAAACCGGGGAATTGATTGCTATCGAGGGGGTCGTGACCCTCGACCGTTTCCTGCAGGACGTGGCCTTGTTGACCGACCAAGATGAAAAAGAGGAAGCCGATGCCGACAAAGTGACCTTGATGACGGTGCATGCGGCAAAGGGCTTGGAGTTCCCTTACGTTTTCGTGGTGGGCTGCGAGGAAAACCTGTTTCCTGCCGCCCAAAGCCTCAATACCCGGGAAGAGGTGGAGGAAGAAAGGCGTTTGTTCTACGTGGCCGTGACCCGGGCCGAAAAAGCTTTGTGGTTGTCTTACGCCAACCGGAGGATGCGTTGGGGCGAGACTTGTTTTTGCGAACCGAGCCGGTTCTTGTTGGAGTTGAACCCAGCCCATCTGGAGAATCCGGAAATCCTGCAAAAGAATCCTTTCGAAGGTTTGGATTTCCATGACACGGAAAACGAATGGAAAGGAAGGAGCGGCTTCGGGAAAGGTAATGGTTCCGGGAACAGGAGCGGTATCGGGCAACGCAATGTTTCTTCCATACGGGGCACCGGTAAACCGGGCACGGAAGGCCCTGGCCACGGAGAATATGGGGTAGCAAAAAACGGAGCCAGAACCGGAGCTTATCCGGGTAGCTGGCGCAAGGACGGGAACGGGCGGGCTGAAGCCCCGTCTTTCGGCCAAGCCGATTTGTATGTCCCCCGTCCAGCACCCGACCTCAACTCCGGGCGGTTCAAGAAGCTGTCGGATATCCATGCGATGCCGCTTCCCGGAAACGGGCCGGAAGCTCCGGCAAGTTCCACAGACCTGCATGCAGGCCAAAGAATCCGGCATGCCAAATTCGGGACCGGTACCATACTGAGGGTGGAAGGGGAAGGCGCCAACTGCAAGTTGATTGTCTCTTTCGACACACCCGGCGTGGGGGAAAAGACCTTGTTGACAAAGTTCGCCAAAGTGGAAGTAATCGGGTAAAGCCCGGCCTAAAGGCGGTGTGGTAGACAAAACCGCCTATAATCCGGGTAAAAAAAACAAAAAAGCAAATATTCCAAAACCGTTGATTAACTTTGCGCCTGCTATGGAAATACACGTCCTGGAACAAATACCCTCGCAATTTTCCCGCTTCATGGCCGAACTGCGGGATGTGGAAATTCAAAAAGACCCGATGCGTTTCCGGGCCAACCTGCACCGCATCGGCCAAGTCTTCGCCTACGAAATCAGCAAGGAACTGGCCTACGAGACCCGTTCGGTCCAGACGCCTTTAGGCGAAAAAATCATGCGACTGCCAGCCGAGGAACCGGTGGTGGCTTCGATATTGCGGGCCGGGCTCCCCTTGCACCAAGGAATCCTTTCGGTTTTCGACCGGGCCGGATGCGCCTTCATCTCCGCTTACCGCAAGCATGACGAAACCGGGGCCTTCAACATCAAGATGGAATATGTTTCCTGTCCCGACATCGAAGGTAAGACCTTGATTCTTTGCGACCCGATGCTGGCCACGGGCGCCTCGATGAAAATCTGCCTCCAAGCCCTCCTTGAATACGGGCAACCGGCACATATCCACTTGGTTTCAGCTATTGCATCCCAAGAAGGCATGGACTATATCGAAAAGAACGTGCCTTACAGCCATTGCAGCCTTTGGATTGGTTCGGTGGATGAAGAAATGACCGCCCAATCCTATATCGTGCCGGGCTTGGGCGACGCAGGGGATTTGGCTTTCGGACCGAAAATGCAGAGTTAAAACCGCTTCCAAGAAGCCTTGCCATGCTATTGCTTGTCGTTTACCTGCTTTTAGCCCTCTGTGTTTCCTTCTTTTGCTCGCTTTTGGAAGCCGTCTTGGTTTCTACGCCCCTTTCCCATGTCGAAACCCTCAAGAACGACATCCGGGACGCTATCTCAAAAGGCGAATACGGACGCAAGGAGCGCCGCCGTCTATGTTCCGTCCTGATTTTCGAGAATGCCAAGAACCATATCGACAAATCCCTTTCAGCCCTCCTTTCCCTCAACACGGTAGCCCACACGGTCGGCGCCGCCGGAGCCGGGGTCCAAAGCGCCAAGGTTTTCGGGGATACCTATGTGGGCATCATCGTGGCGGTCTTGAGCTTCCTGATTCTGGTCTTGTCCGAAATCTTGCCCCAGAGCATCGGCCTGAGGTATTGGCGCAAGCTTTGCCTTCCTACCGGCCGCATCATCCGCCTCTTGGGCTGGATTTGCTATCCTTTCATCCTTCTGTCCGAAGGTATTTCCTGGCTTATCTGCCGGGGAAAGAAGGACCCGGGGGTGAGCCGGGAAGAAGTTTCCGCCATCGTCAGCCGGGGGTCCAAAGAAGGGATTTTTGAAAAGGAAGAAATCCAAAGCTTGCGGAGCCTTTTGAAACTGCCCGATTTACGGGTCCGAGACATCATGACACCCCGCATTGTCGCTGTGACAGCTTCCGAGGAGATGACCTTGGGAGAGTTCTACCGGGAACGAAACTATCTGAAATTCTCCCGGATTCCCATCCATGAGAAGGAGAATCCCGATGAAATCACAGGCTTCGTGCTGCTGAAGAATGTGTTCGAGGAATTGGCAGCCGACCATTTCAACCGTCAATTGAAGGAACTCAAACGGCCCATCCTGGTAGCGACCGAGAGCCAGAAAGTCCTGAACCTCTGGAACCGGATGCAGCAACCACCCAGCGAGGATGCAAAGGCTTCTTCCGGAATGGCTCCCTTGCGACGGAAAAGGGAACAAATCGCGATGGTGGTGGACGAATACGGGTGCTTCGTGGGCCTTGTCACCGTGGAAGACATGGTGGAAACCATGCTAGGCATGGAAATCATCGATGAAAAGGACACCATTGCCGACATGCAGGAGTACGCCCGCCGGAAATGGGCTTCGACCAAAGCCGACAAAAAGATAAACACGGTATAAACTTCCGGGAGGCATCACGATATGTCCCGCGACGCGGCAACAAGACCTCTCCACCCCACGGATGCTACTCCATTTCCACGAGCGTGATCCCGGCTCCACCCAAATCCTCTCGCTGGTCATGGAAATCTTTGACATAAGGGTATTTGGAAACGATGCCGCGCACCAACTGCCGCAGAATCCCGTTGCCTTTCCCATGCAGGATTTCCAAATGTTTTTCACCATATAACATGGCATCGTCCAGAAGTTTACGCACACAAGCATCGGCTTCTTCGCCCCGCATGCCCCGTATATCGACATAAGGTTTGAACGCGGCACGCCCCTCGTTCAGGTTCTGCACGCTTACCGACACCTTTTGCCGGGCGTTCTCCTGTTGCCGGAGTTCGGCAAGGGTAATCGGTTCCAAGGAGTCCAAAGGAACCCACATGCTCATGTAGTCGAAATCGATACGAGCCTGTCGGCCTTTGAGATCGCTGATAGGCACGATAATCCCGTTGGCTTTCCAGCGCCCGTAGGAACCCGTTTGCAAGGGTGCCAAGGCCGAACCGGCCTCTTTCTTGACAGCTTGCTTCCCACCCGCTTGATTTTTTTCCCGTTCCGCCGCCGAAACAGCATCATCCGGTTTCCCTGCCTCCTTTTTGAAATCCATACCCTCTTCCTGGGCCAAGAATTTCTCCAAACCGCCTTTCCGGTTCCCCTCCGGGCTGAAACCGGCCTCCGCCTGCTCCGCCAAGGCCTTCCGGGCCCGCAAGGTAGCCTCCCTTTCGGCCTGGGACTCTTTGATTTCCCGGATAGTCCGTTCAATCTCCGCGTTCGCCCGCTTGACCACGGCCTTGGCCTCCGCCTTGGCTTCCCGCAACAAAACAGTCCTGTTTTCTTCCAACTCGGACAACAGTTTCGTATATTTTTCCAAAGTGGAAGCCAATAGTTCATCGGCCAACTTCACTTCTTGCTTTTGCCGTTCCAGCTCATGTTTTTCCACCTCGATTTGCTGGAGTTCCTTTTCGAAATCCATCTGCCGCCGCCCCACTTTCTTGAACGCCGAAGCCAAAAGGGTTTCCGGAAGGCCGGTTTTCCGGGCAATTTCAAAGGCAAACGAGCTACCTGGCAAACCTTTACGGAACACGTACAAAGGCCGGAGATTCTCTTGGTCGAACAACATGGCCCCGTTGACAATGCCCGGATGATGCTTGGCCATTAGCTTGAGATTGGTGTAATGGGTCGTCACAATGCCCATCGCCCCTTTCCTTAACAAATTTTCAATCAAGGCCTCGGCAATGGCACCCCCTACTTGCGGCTCGGTCCCGCTCCCCAGCTCGTCGCTCAGGAAGAGGGTCTGACGGTCGGCATGTTCTACCCAGAACTTCATGTTTTTCAAATGGGAGCTATAGGTGGAAAGGTCGTTTTCTATGGATTGCTCGTCCCCGATGTCCACAAAAATATTCTTGAAGAAGCCCATCTGCGAATCCTCCCGCATGCTGACCAGAAGCCCGCATTGCATCATGTATTGCAGCAGCCCCACCGTCTTGAGGCACACGGACTTCCCACCCGCATTCGGCCCGGAAATAATAACGATTTTCTCGTTCTCTTCCAGGCAAAGATCCAAAGGAACCACCTCCGCCTGCCGCTCCATGGCCGGATTCCGGCTTTTCTGCCGTTGCAGGGTCAGGTATAAAAGCGGATGCCGGGCCTCCCTCCACTCGAAACAGGGCTTTTTTTCTATCAAAGGCAAGCCGGCCTGGAGTTTGATGGCCAACCGGGCCTTGGCCCGCAAGAAATCAATGGAAACCAGAAAACGGTAGGCTTGCAACAAGTCGTCGAGGCCGGGCCGGAGTTTCGCACTGAAAGCTTTCAGGATTTCAATGATTTCCATGCGCTCCTCGTTGCGCAATTCCACGATTTCGTTATTGAGGTTGAAAATCTCCTCCGGTTCCATGAACACGGTCTGTCCCGTGGAAGAAACATCATGGATGAAGCCCCGCATGCTGCGCTTGTAGGCCGAAGCCACCGGGATGACCAAACGCTCGTTACGTATCGTCACATCCGCATCCTCGTCCACCCAGCCCTGCTGCTTGGCCAAGCCCATGTATTTGTTGATATAACGCTGGGTTTCCACCGATTTCCTCCGAATCGAACTGCGGATTTGCCAAAGCCGTTCCGAAGCATCGTCCCGGACTTCTCCTCCCTGGGTCAACAGTTTGCCAATCATGGGCAAAATCGTCTCATCGATGGGCAAACGCGTGGAAAACCCGGCCAAACGGGGATAAACTTCGGCATCCATATCCGTGAAGTACCGCTTGATTTCGGCCAAGGTAGTGTAAGAGGCGCGGAAACGCTGCAAGCCTTCCAAGGTGATATACGTCCCTTCGACCCGCAACTGGCTCAATTCCGCTCCCAAATCGTAATAATCCTGGGAGGGGAAGCTCTTTTCCAACATCAACAGCTGTTTGAATTCGGAGGTCTGCTCCAAATAAATCTTCAGCTTTTCAAAAGGATAAACCGGTTTAAGCCGGGATGCCAAATCCGCTGCCGAATCGGTAATGCACTCGGCCTGCAACAATTCCACAATGGAATCGAAGCCTATTTTCTGGACAAAAGTTTCTGGATAGGTCAAATTCGAGAAAGTATTTGGAATCTTCTATATGAATATATGAAGAGGGCGAACCGTCCGTGGATACCGGGGCCCGCCCTCTCGTTTTCAAAGGAAAAGCCTGAACCGCTTTATACGGGTCCCCAGCCTCCCTTCCTCCTTACAAGACAAACTTGAAGGGTACGGCGAACCCATCCTTGATGGCACGCCCCACATACAAGCCCTTGGCACAGGAAGACATGTCCAAAACAGTCGTACCGGCCGGAACGGACAGCATCAAAGCGCCTTGCATATTATAGATTTCCACCCTGTCGAATTCAAGCCCCACAGGGAGTTCCACCGTCTTGGAAAGGGCATCGACCTGCACGAAAATTTGTTCGGGACGAATCCGCTGGCTCTGGTTGGCCAGATGCTCATCGGCACGGAAACGTCCGTACACAGGCAATTCGGCATCCTCATAAATGGCTGCCACGCCAACCACACCGGTCGTGTCTTCCAAGGTCCATTCATAAAAGAGGTTGGGGGTCTCGCCCACCGTTTCCCCGTTCATGCAAATCCGGTAGGAGACGGCGCCATCCTCTTCCGGGGCTTCCCAGGAAAGCACCGCCCTTTGCGTGGAAGGTTTCCAAGCCGCGTCCATGTTCCGGACTTGACGGGACGGAAGGGTTTCCATGTATTCCAAGGCGGCAGGTACGTACAAACAACCGTCACGGGCCGAACGTTGCAACAAATCCAGCATCTGGTAACCGTTCAGGCCGGGATAATACGAAAGAATCAAGGCAACGGCTCCCGAGGTCAAAGGGGTCGCCATCGAGGTTCCTCCCATGGCATCGTAATACACCCCCATGAATTCGGCATTGTTGGAATAAGTATTGTTAACACAATACGTGGTACTGAACACCTGGATATTCCTATTTTCGTTCCCGTTTTCCACCACATAGCCTCCCGGGGTCCACACGTCTACCCAGGATCCATAGTTAGAGAACGAGGAGCGGCTCCCGTCCTCGTTCAAGGAACCTACCGCGATGACACCCGCATAGTCGGCAGGATAATTGGGAACGTCCCTGCCATCGTTACCGGCGGCAGCCAAAAGGACAATCCCCTGCTGGACCATGGCCGTGTACAAACGGGCTTCCACCCCGCTGTAGGCTTCAGTTCCAAACGACATGGAAATGACGTCCACATCATGTTCGGAAGCCCAAATGGCACCTTCCACGGAACGGGGCAGCGCGTCCGACGTGTTATCGCTGGCAGCTTTCACCCCTACCAAGGTGACACCCGAACCGATGGAGGCAATACCTTCTTCATTGTCGGTAATGGCTCCGACAAGACCGGCGCAATGGGTCCCGTGCGACCAAAGGTAGGCACTACTGGGATTCTGTGCCGTCCCGGGCTGGTTCTGCCCCACATAGCGAGGCGGGGCAGAATTACCAAGCGTGTCGTTATAGGCATCGTACATATTGACCGAGTCCAATTGCAAATCCGGATGTTTACCCCAGATGGCGTTATCCACAACAGCGACCCGTATTTCTGGATTCCCGACATATTTTCCGTAGATTTCCGGGAAACCTATCTGCTCCAAATGCCAAGATGTACTGATTCCTCCTACTATGCCATAGTACTTGTCGTTGGGAACGGAATCTGTCTTGCTATCCCCAGGCAAGGCCGAAGCACGTCTTGCCGCCTTGCCTCTCGCCCCGGGACGGGCCGCAGGGGTTTTGTCCCGCTGGATCCGGGGCATCGGAACCCGTTCCACCAACTCGATACGGGAATCGGATTGCAGGGTTTTGATAAAATCCCCGAACTTGGAGAGACTGTCCATGTCGATACGGAAAGTGTTCTCCAAGAATGAGTTTCCATTCATGCGGAGACTGTAAGCCCGGGCCTGCAAACCATAAGGATTGCTTTCTGCCTTGACGGCCGGGAAAAGAGCGGAGACGGGGACATGGCGGCTTTCCGACTTGGGCAAGTCCAAACTGCCCGTCTTGAATTTCACATACACGGCACCCGGCACATACAGGCCGTCTTCCGCCCCCCTGTCCTGCTGCGCCGAAACGGAAAATCCCGAAGCGGCCAAACAAAGGACAGTTAACGAAAAGACAATCTTTTTCATACTTTTCTTTCAAGGTTTTCGTTTCCAGGGCATCCCCGGAAAAGCTTCATTATAATCCATTGACGGGCGCAAATGTAAGAATCTGTTCAAAATTCTACAATTCCAAAGCGGAATTTGCCTTTCTCCGCAAATAAGCTATTTTTGCCACTCCCTTGGAATGTACGAGACAAAGCCTTGGCCTACCGCAACCCGCCTGACTTCGCCGGTTCCAAGGCTGCCGTGCGGACAAACCGGAAACAAGCCACCCACAAACATGCGCCGTTTCATCCATTACCACAGACTTTGGCTCGGACACTTCAACCGATGGAAAGAGAAACATCTTTCGGACAGGAATTTCATTATCGCCTTGAGCATCGTGGTGGGATTGTTGAGCGGTTTGGCTGCCGTGTTGCTGAAAAACATGATTTTCTATTTCAGCGAATTCATCATCAACCTGCATGCGGCCGACTCGGGAAACTATCTCTATCTTTTCCTGCCCTTGGTGGGGGTCACCCTTTCCTTTCTCTTTGTCAAATATGTGGCTAAAGACAATGTAAGCCATGGAGTGAGCCGGGTACTGTACGCTTTCAGCCGGACACGGGGCCGGATCAAGCGGAGCCGCATGTACACCTCGGCCGTGGCCTGTACCGTCACAATCGGTTTCGGAGGTTCGGTAGGGCCGGAAGCGCCTGTGGTCCTGACCGGGGCCGCCATCGGCTCCAATGTGGGCCGTACTTTCAACCTCGGATTCCGGGGGTTGATCCTGATGATCGCCTGCGGTTCGGCAGGAGCCATCGCTGGCATTTTCGGGGCGCCCTTGGCAGGTTTGGTGTTCGCACTCGAAGTGCTGATGATCGACCTCACCATGGCTTCGCTGATTCCCATCCTGATTGCTTCCGCCACCGGTGCCGTCACCTCGGCGATTTTCCTGGGGCGTTCCGCCACCTTCCATTTCGACATCGCCTCCGATTTCCTCTTGCAGAACCTGCCGTTCTACCTCCTGCTCGGCATCACTGCCGGTTTCGTTTCGTGTTATTTCCTGTTCATGAACGAGAAAATCGGACAATGGTTCGGCCGTATCGACAAGGATTGGAAAAGAATCCTCATCGGCGGGGTTTCGCTCAGCCTGCTGATTTTCCTTTTCCCGCCGCTTTACGGGGAAGGTTTCAACTTCCTTTCCGACATTTTCACGGGTAATTACAGCCACCTGTTCAACAACACCTTCTTCTATTCCCTGCAAGACAACTACCTCGTTTTCTTCGGCTTCATCCTGATTTTAACCCTGATCAAGGTGGTGGCGACCGGCTTGACCAACGGTGCCGGAGGCGTGGGAGGGGTGTTCGCGCCCTCCATGTTCGTGGGCGCTTTCCTTGGCCTGTTCATTGCCCAACTGTTGAACGTGCTCTTCCATCTCCACCTTCCAGTTGCCAATTTCGCCATGGCCGGAATGGCAGCCTTGATGGCCGGTGTCATGCATGCCCCTTTGACCGCCATTTTCCTCGTGGCCGAAATCACAGGTGCATACAACTTCTTCATTCCCCTGATGGTCGTATCGGCTTCCTCCTACTTGGTGAGCCGGTATTTCAACCCCCATTCCATTTACACCAAATCCTTGGCACTCAAAGGGGAATTGCTTACCCACAACAAGGATAGCGTGGTGCTTTCCTTGATGAGCATCGAACGTTTGATTGAACACAATTTCTTGACGGTCAGACCCGAAGCAAACTTGGGCGATTTGGTGAAATGTATCAGCCGGTCTTCGCGTAACATCTACCCGGTGACGGACGAAAAGGGGCGCTTTTTCGGCTTGGTGTTCTTCGATGACATCAAGACCCTGATATTCAAGCCTGAACTTTACGACCAAATCCTTGTCAAGGATTTGATGTACATGCCCAAAACCCTTATCTATCGGCAAGAGAACATGGAAGAAGTGGCCCGGAAATTCCAAAATTGCCAGGATTACAACATCCCGGTCCTGGACGGGGACAAGTACGTAGGTTTCGTTTCCCGTGCCAATGTTTTCTCGCACTACCGGACCAAGGTCAAGGAATTTTCAAACGACTGAGACCGGCAGGGAAAAACAGGAATTCTCCGGCTCATCCGGGATTCCACCCGCCCCGCCCGGTAAACCGGTAAAAACGAAAAGAAAGGGACTTGCCACCTTACGAGCAAGACAAACCCGGATCCGGGACAAAGACAAACAAATAGAAAACCTCATGTATATGAAAAAGTCACATATCTTCTTGGCGCTGGCAGGAAGCCTGCTGGCCGGAGGGAACATGCCGGTCCTGGCGCAAGAGGCCCGGCTCTTGGAACGCCAAGCCGCCGTGAAAGAAGGAAAAAAATTGGAAATCGGGCATTTGATGGACCGCCATCTCTATGCTCAAAGTCCCGCCATGTTATGCTGGAACAGCGATTCCAAAAAACCGGTTTACTACTACGCGAAAGGAGACTCCCTCCTGCAAGGCAGGCCGGGGAAAAGCGAAAGCTGCATCCTGACCTTGGCTTCGCTCAACCAGGCTCCCGGCATGGAAGAAGCCTTGCCCCGTCTCCCCTTCCTGATGGAAGCCCGGGGTTCAAAACTTTGGTTCTTGGACGGAACGGATATTTTCGTTTACAACATGGACGAAAAGAAAGTGGAAAACATTTTACCGGTTGCCGGAACCACCAACTGGGACTTGTCCGTGAACGGGGACCTCGCTTACACCAAAGAAAACAACCTCTATCTCCGTGACGGGGCCGGGACGGAAACCGCTGTGAGCAACTACCCCGATACCGGCATCGTAGTGGGCGCCAACAACGTGCACCGTAACGAGTTCGGCATCTACAAAGGCACCTTCTGGTCTAACCAAGGCAACAAATTGGCCTACTACCGGATGGATGAAAGCATGGTGCAAATCTATCCGATTCTCAATTACTTGCAAGACCCGACCCAAGTGGAGAACCTCCGCTATCCCGAAGCCGGACATGCCATGCATGAAGTCGTAATCGGGGTCTTCAATCCCGCCACCGGGAAAAACATTTTCCTTGAACCCTATGCCGAGCCTTCGCGCACTTACCTTCCCAGCCTGACCTGGAGTCCGGACGACAAGGAACTTTACGTGGTCGTTTTGGATCGCAACCAAAAGGACATGGGCATGGTATGCTACGATGCCGGAACCGGGAAAATCAAAAGGACCGTGTTTGAAGAACATAACGATATCTATGTGGAACCTGAAACCAACCCGGTGTTCCGTCCCGGCCATCCCGACCAATTCATCTGGCTGAGCGAACGCAAGGGTTTCAACCACATCTACCTGTACAACACGGACGGGGAATGCCTGAAAGCCGTCACGCCGGATAACGAACCTTGGATGGTGACGTCCTTTACCGGCTTCAGCCCGGATGGGAAGACCGCCTATTACACCAGTACCCAGGAAAGCCCCTTGCAAAACAACCTTTACAGCGTGGACCTCGCTTCGGGCAAGATTACCCGGCTCACCAAGGACGACGGGATGCACTCGGTGCGCATGCACGCTTCGGGCAAATATTTCATCGATACCTATTCGGCTCCCGAAATGGGCCGCAAAACCCAAATCATCGATAACAAAGGAAAGGTAATCAAAGTCTTGTTGGAAGACCAAGACCCGATGGAAGAATATGTTTCACCGGAATTCCGCTTGTTGAGCCTCAAAGCCGCCGATGGCAAGACCGATTTATACTGCCGCATGATCCTGCCGCCGGATTTCGACTCCACGCGGAAATACCCTGTCCTGGTTTATGTTTACGGGGGGCCGCATGCCCAGCTTATCACCGACAGCTATAATTATGCCTGCGGTACTTTCCTGCGTTTCATGGCCCAGGAGGGCTATATAGTCTGGACTATGGACAGCCGGGGTTCGGCCAACCGGGGCTTCGCCTTTGAAACCGCCATCCACCGCCATGTGGGCGACAATGAAAGTGCAGACCAGATGCAGGGTATCGCCTACCTGGAAAGCCTTCCGTATGTGGATGCCGACCGTATCGGTGTGGATGGATGGAGCTACGGAGGCTTCATGACCCTGACCTTGAAGACCCGTTACCCGGATGTATTCAAGGTGGCGACCGCCGGAGGTCCGGTCATCGATTGGAAATGGTACGAGGTCATGTACGGGGAACGCTATATGGGAACGCCCCAAGACAATCCCGAAGGCTACCAAAACGCCAGCTTGCTGAACCGGGTGGATTCCATCCGTGGCAAGGTGATGCTTTTGCAAGGAGGTTTGGACCCAGTGGTCGTACCCAAGAACAGCACCACCTTCGTGCAATCCTGCATCCAGAAGAAAATCCCTGTGGATTTCTTCGTATATCCGAACCACGAACACAATGTCATCGGCCCGGAACGGGATCACCTGTTCCAAAAGCTTTACGAATACTACGAACAGAACCTGTAAACGTCTCTTATGAACCCTGATTGGCAGGAACCGGAGGGCGGGGATGTGGCCGGAATCCGCATGGAGGATTACGACTATCCCCTGCCCGAGGACAGAATCGCCTTGTACCCGCTCCCGGTACGGGACCAATCCAAGCTCTTGGTTTTCAGACCGGGGCTCGGCAAAGACAAAGCCATCACGACCTCGGTTTTCCGGCAGGTGACAGACTTCCTGCCCAAGCCGTCCCTGTTGGTGTTCAACAACACCAAGGTGGTCAGGGCCCGCTTGGTCTTTTCCAAGGATCACCCGGTGGAATCTCCTTCCCATACCCCACCAGCGCGTATAGAAATCTTTTGCTTGGAGCCAACGATGCCGGTGGATATCGCCCAAGCCTTTGCCTCCACGGGAAGTTGCCGTTTCAAATGCTTGGTTGGCAACAACAAGCGTTGGAAAAGCGGCAGTTTGCGCATGGAGTTCCCCTTGTCCGGAGTCCAAGAAGAAGGCGCACTGGAGGAGAGAAAAGGGGAATTGAGAGCAAACAAGTTGCGCAATTTGGAAGACGCGTTCGAGGTGGAATTTTCCTGGACACCCCAAGAATTGAGTTTCTCGGAGGTCTTGGAACAATGCGGCAAGGTGCCTCTCCCGCCCTACATCCACCGGCAAGCCGAAAACTCGGACAAGGAACGTTACCAGACGGTTTTCGCCCGCCACGACGGTTCGGTGGCCGCCCCCACGGCGGGTCTGCATTTCACACCGGCCATTCTGGAATCCCTGCCTACGCTCGGCATCGATCAAGCCTTCCTTACCCTACATGTGGGAGCCGGGACATTCAAACCGGTAAAATCTGAACGTATCGGGGAACATGCCATGCACCGGGAACATATCTCGGTGACAAGGGGCCTGTTGGAGAAACTGCTCCACGCGGTAGAACATGGAATACCTGTCATTCCGGTGGGAACCACTTCGATGCGGAGCCTGGAATCTTTGTACTGGATTGGCGTCCGTATCTTGTCGGCCCGGAAAGACTTTCCTGCCTGGACCGAAGGGGAATTCGAAGTCGGACAATGGGATCCTTACGGGGAACTCTCCCATAGCGGAATCAGCTCCAAGGAAAGCCTGCAAGCGATTTTAAACTGGATGCGCAAGGAGGGCCAGGAAATTCTGCAAGGACATACCTCGCTGATGATCGCTCCCGGATACCATTTTGCTTTCTGTAAAGGGATCATCACCAATTTCCACCAACCCAAAAGTACTTTGTTGCTCCTGGTATCGGCCTTGATTGGTCCTGCATGGAAAGAAATTTACGATTTTGCCTTGAAAAACGGCTTCCGTTTTTTGAGTTATGGAGATAGTTGCTTATTTTTACCGCTTGCTTTCGCGGATGTGCAGGATTCCGGTTCCCGGGAAAGGTAAAGTTGGATCCGTACCCGGCATTCGCTGCTTGGTCTTCCCGTTCCAGAAGCCAAGGAAAACACTGATAATTAATTAAGGCTGGTGCCGAACCGGCCTTTCATGTATCATCATAAACAGTTAAACAAAACATGAAGCATCTTGTTTTGACCATGGGGCTGGCTCTGGCCGTGGTTTTCTCGGCCCAAGCCCAGAAAAAGGGCGGCAAAGACGAGAAGAAGCCCGTTTACCAATTCACCGAGATTGTCGAAGTTCCCAACACTTCGGTAAAAGACCAAAACCGTTCGGGTACCTGCTGGAGCTTTTCGGGTATTTCCTTCCTGGAGTCGGAAATCCTCCGCATGGGCAAAGGGGAATACGACCTTTCCGACATGTATCCGGTTTTCAAATGCTATATTCTCAAGGGTGACAAATATGTCCGCATGCACGGACGCACGGAATTGGCCACCGGTGGTGCGAGCAACGACGTGGCCGATGTATTGAAGAACTACGGGATAGTTCCTGAAGAGGCTTTCCCCGGTTTGAGCTACGGGGTGGATGCCCATGACCACAGCGAGCTGGATGCCGTGTTGACCGGCTTCCTGAGCGGGGTCGTAAAGGGAGGGAAACCCACCACGGCTTGGCGTGCCGCTTACAAATCCATCCTGGAAACCTATCTGGGCCAGGATCCCGAAACCTTCACCTACAATGGCAAGACTTATACGCCGCGCAGCTTCGCCGATGAATTGGGCTTGGACGGTAACGACTACATCAAGTTCACCTCCTTCACCCACCATCCGTTCTATACCCAATACGAAATGGACGTTCCCGACAACTGGAACGGCGGCATGGTTTACAATGTGCCTATCGATGAATTCCAGCGTATCGTGGAAGAAGCCGTCAAGAACGGTTATTCCTTGGTTTGGGGCGGGGATGTGAGCGACCCGGGCTTTTCGTGGAGGAACGGCGTGGCCATCATGCCCGATGCCGAAACCACGGATTTGACCGGTACCGACCGCGACAAGTGGGAAACGCTTTCGCAGAACGAAAAACGTAAAAACGCTTACAGTTTCGAACGCATCGTTCCCGAAAAGCAGATCTCGCAGGAAGACCGCCAGAAGAACTATGACAGCTGGGCTGCCACGGACGACCACGGCATGCACCTGGTAGGTATGGCCAAGGACCAAAACGGGAATATCTACTTCAAAATCAAGAACTCCTGGAACGTGGACAATCCTTACAAAGGATATCTCTACATGTCAGTTCCTTTCTTCCGTTCCAACACTTTGGACATCATGGTCCATAAGGATGCCGTACCGGCGGATATCAAGGCCAAGTTAGGGATTTAATACGTAAAGCCGTATTAAAAATGACCCTTTTCGCGGTGTGTCAGAATGGGTGAGATGTAAGGCGCTGAGAGCGAGAACGAATGAGCGTACTGAAGTACGTGACTGAGTTCGAGTCTCGATAGCAACGCAGCAGATTGCCCGTTATGACACACCGCTACCAAAAGAAATCTTGCGGCCCGTAAAAGGCTCCAAGAAAACGGATAAAAGCTAAAGAGCAATAACTCGCAAGCAAAGCTTGCTCAAACAGATTGCTCTTTTTAACGCTTTTATCCGTTTCTTGTTTTCCGCCTTTTTTACAAGGCCGTCCTGCCCGCAAGGCAATTTTTCTAAAACAATGATCCAACTCATCCCTATTCCTATTCCCCTACACCGGAGTGTTTGCTCTGCACCCGACTTTCGCTATTTTTGCTTAACAGCCATTCCACTTCGCAAACAATAAGATTGAAATTGGGAATCAGTGACCGCATGGTCAGAAAGTATATCCTGCAACTGCGCAATGCCGGTGTCATTGAACGAATCGACGGTAATAAATATGGATATTGGAGAATACTTGCAAATAAAGCAGCGAAAATATGAACGAAGCCATAAAAAAACGGAACAGCTTTCTCGATGACATCCGGGAAATCATAAATGCGGCACGAGCCCAAGCCGTGCGGAGCGTGGATACCTGCAGAGTGCAAATGTACTGGCACATGGGCAAGCGCATATTCGAAGAGGAACAGCAAGGGAAGGACCGCGCCGATTACGGAACTTACCTTATAAAGAACTTGGCCAAACAACTGGAGCCTGAATATGGAAGCGGTTTTTCCTACCGTCAATTGGCATTTTGCCGCCAGTTCTACCGGCTTTATCCAATTGTGAACGCAGTGCGTTCACAATTGAACTGGACGCAATACCGGATGTTGATTCAAATCGAAGACCCCTGCAAACGAGAATATTATGAGTTGGAAGCAGTGAACAACGCTTGGACTGGACGAGAACTCGAACGCCAAATCCATTCGCAACTCTACGAACGTCTGCTATTAAGCAACAACAAGGAAGCTGTCCTCGCCCTCGCCCGGAAGGAACGCATCCCGCAATCTCCATTGGAAATCATCAAAGACCCTATGTATCTGGAGTTCCTGGGATTGGAGCGCAAACCGACATACTACGAAAAAGATTTGGAGTCGGCCATTATCACCCATCTACAACATTTCCTGCTTGAATTGGGGCAAGGCTTCACCTTTGTTGCACGACAAAAACGTATCCTGCTTGAAGACGACGAGTTCTTCGCCGACCTTGTGTTTTACAACCGGCTATTGAAGTGTTTCGTTGTGGTAGAGTCGAAAACCAGAAAAACCACACACCAGGACTTGGGACAATTACAAATGTATGTCAACTATTACGACCGCATGGAAAAGACCTCTGAAGAAAACCCGACCATCGGAATACTGCTCTGTACTGACAAAAACGATACTGCAGTACGCATGACTCTTCCTGAGGGCAATAAAACCATATTGGCAAGCGAATATAAACTTTATTTGCCGACGCAGTCACAATTAATCACCGAAGTGAACAACGTGCGCAAAATGGTCGAAGAACAGCAAAATTTCGGCTAACTGGGATGAGAAACAAAATCTCGAATGCGTTTTCCTGAAAAAGGTGACAAACGCATTTGCTCACAATCCAAATACAAAAATCATGTAACAAACCATGGAAGAACAAGAAGCATACCAGAAAGCGGCCCGGTACTGTGCCTACCAGGAGCGATGCCGGAGCGAGGTCAGGACAAAACTTCGGCAAAGCGGGGCAAGCCCGCAAAGTATCGAAGCTATCCTCGCCCGCTTGGAACAGGAACATTATCTGGATGAGGAACGTTATGCCCGTGCCTATGTCAGGGGAAAATTCCGGATTAACGGATGGGGGCGGCTCAAAATCCGGAACGGGCTCCGGGCAAAACAAATCAGCGAAACACTTATTGCCCGCGCCTTGGATGAGGAAATCGCTCCCGAAGCATACCGGGACCTCTTGCAACGAATCCTATCAGAAAAAGGCCCCCGAACGGCATGTAGCCGGGGATTCGAACCCTGGCTTATCCCCGGTGCGGGGGACGAGGACTGACCGAGGCCACCACTTCCGCGAAGCGTCTCTGTGAAGGTGTGCCGACCACAATTTCCTTGGGCGGGAATTGCCGGTCGAAAGCCCGGGCAGCCGCCTCGTCCACATCATAGATGGCATCCTCGTGATACCGTCCCTCGGCATCGGCCAAAGCCCCTTCATACAATTCGCAGGCGTGCAAACCCTCCATATACAAGCCCTCCGAATTGCAAATCCCATAGGTCTCCGCAGGCACGAAACCTCGCCTAAGATAGTAGTCGGGATCCCCACATAACAAAATGGCCCGGAAGCCCATCCGGCGAGCCGCCTCCCGGGATTGCGAAATCAGACTCCGGCCCACGCCCTGCCGCTGGTATTCAGGCAAAACGGCAATGGGTCCCAAGGTAAGGGTCTCGTAACGGGTTCCATTACAGGCAAGAATGAACGAACGCATATAAACGACACAGCCGACAATCTTCTCCCCTACCAAGGCTACCATGTCCAGTTCCGGCACGAACGCAGGATGAGTCCGTATGATATGTAACAAATAATGTTCGGTACAAGCCGGGGTATATACGTTCCAGAAAGCATCCCGCACTACCTGCTCGACAGTAGCATAATCCGCGGGCTGTTCCCGACGGATAACAAGTTCCTTCGACAAATCCATTTTCCTGAAAATACAATGTTCGTACTACAAAATACAAAAGGAAAATCTGGTAACGGTTCAATCCGTGCATCTGGGCAAGACCTCATCACCCCCTGATATAGCCGCCCGCAAACCGGAAACAGCTCAAATCCGGGAAAAAGTTCTAGGATTTCCGTTTCCCGTTAATCAACGGCAACAGGCAGAGGGCCAGAATCCCGGCCACGATAATCAGGAAGGTCTGCGTTCCCCACGAAATCCAACCGGCCGTGTAACCCAAGGTCTTGGGAATCCCGAATATTCCCAAGGTTTCGGAAATAATTACCGGATAGACCCCGATGCCCCCCGGGGTCAGCATGACCCCGATAGTACCCATGGCCAAGGCAATCAAGGCAATACCGAAACCCGTATCGGCCAAGGCTTCCAAACTGTGGAACGCACAATAGGCCATCAGCCAATAAGACACCCAAAGGCCTGCCGTCCAAAGACAAAACAAGCCGGGTCGATGCAAATGCCGCAAGGACAACAAACCCTCGCCAAAGCCCTTGAAAATCTTCACCACCTTGCAGAGCCAGTTATCCGGAGACAATTTGCCTCGATTCTTCCGGTAGTACCATACCAGCACGAGCACCAAGGCAACCAAAACCAGAAGTACTAACCCTACCCAGACCATGCCATGGACTTTGGCATCCGCACCCCGGTTAAAAAGAGAGGAAACATACTGATGAAGTGCCTCGTACTCGATACAAAAGGACAAAACGAAAATCAGGACAAAACACAGCACATCAATGACCCGCTCGCTGACCACCGTTCCCAAGGACTTCTGGACCGGCACTGCCTCGTAACGATACAAAAAGGTGCAGCGCAGCACTTCGCCCAAACGGGGAATGGCCAAATTGGCGAAATAAGCTACCAAAATGCTCAGGAAAGTATTATAGAAGCGGGGCTTCTTGCCCAAGGGTGTCAAAAGCAGGTTCCAACGCAAAGCCCGGAACACATTGCTGCAAAGCCCGAAAAAAGCCACCAGCGCAATCCACCCCCATCCAGCTCCCCGCAAGGAGTCCCAAATCTCCTGCTTCTCCTCCACACTCAAATTCCGCTGGAACAGCCAAAGAATGAAAATCCCAAGCCCGAAGAACAGGACAAACTTCAAGACCTGGCCTATTTTCCGGGAGAAATCAGAACCCGGTTTCACCTCACAATCTTGTTGTCTTCCGGGAAAACCACCACCGGCTGATGGTTCCGGGCCTCTTCCGGGGTCATGGAAGCATAGGAAACGATAATCACCAAGTCCCCCACAGCTACCCGGCGGGCCGCCGCCCCGTTGATGCCGATGGTGCCACTGCCCCGCTTGCCCTTGATCACATAGGTGTCGAAACGTTCCCCGTTATTGATGTCGTAAATATGAACCCGCTCATACTCACAGAGATTGGCGGCATCCATCATGTCTTCGTCAATCGTGATACTGCCTACGTAGTTCAAATCGGCATAAGTCACTTTCACACGATGGAGTTTGGATTTCAAGACTTCTATTTGCACGGCCATTGCATATTGATTCGGCTGCAAAAGTAGGGAAACTGTTTCGATTTTCCTACATCAGAGCCTTTTGTCCAACCACCCCAACCCGGAGATTCCGCCTCCAGGACAAGCGGGAAAACCCGGAACGAGGAAGAGGAAGGCCTCTACCGTCTCCCGTTCCGGCCCCGTTTCCAATAGGTCCGGGGACGTTCCACCGGAGCCTCTTCCTGCCGAGCCTCCTTCGGTTGTTCCACGAACGAGAATGTCAGCTGCTTCTTGTTCATGTCGATTTCCTGGATACGAATCCAGACCTCCTGTCCCAACTTGTAAACCTGGTTGTTACGCAAGCCTACCACCTGGTAATTCTCCTCGTCCAATTCGTAATAATCGTCTTTGAGCGAACGCAAAGGCACCATACCCTCGCAATAGTTCTCATCCAAGCAAACATAAATTCCCCACTTGCTCACGCCCGAAATCAAACCGTGGAACTTCTGCCCCACCTTGTCCAACAGGAATTCAGCCTGCTTGTATTTGACCGAAGCCCGTTCGGCATCGGCCGCCTTCTTCTCCATGTCCGAACTATGCACGCACTTTTCCTCGTACTCTTCCGCGTCCACGCTGCTCCCCCCATGGATATAACGATCCAAAAGACGATGCACCATCAAGTCCGGGTACCGCCGGATTGGCGAGGTGAAATGCGTGTAGAACGGGAAAGCCAGGCCGTAATGCCCGATATTCCGGGTCGAATAACAAGCCTTGGCCATTGTCCTGACCGCAATGGTCTCAATCATGTTCTGCTCCGCCTTGCCATCCACCGCCTCCAACAAACTGTTGAACGACTTGACCAATCCGCTCCGGCTTTTCAGGTTCATCTTGTAACCCAATTTGCTTACGAATTGCGAAAAAGTCGCCAGCCTCTCCTGGTTAGGTTCGTCATGAACCCGGTAAACAAAAGTCTTAGGTTTGTCCGAAATAGGTCTGACCCGCTGCGTTCCCGTCTTTTTCTTTTTCCGGGAGGAAGCCGGAAGCCCATCCCCGTTTTCCCCGTCGCCCTCTTCTTCCATGGTCAAGGAAGCCTGCCAAGCAACCTCATCCTGCCCGAAACCATCCCGGACCGCATCCATGTTTTCTTTTTCCTTGTCGAACGAAGCCACCCGGTTGGAACTTTCCGTCCCATAAATCCCGTTATCCTCCGGTTTCACCTTCATGCACTTGCCAATCAGCTCCGCCACCCGGCGGTTGGCCAGCAACATGAACTCTTCCACCAAATGATTGGACTCCTTGCTTTCCTTGACATAAACCCCCAAAGGCCGGGCCGTTTCCGGGTCGAGCTTGAAACGGACCTCCTTGGAATGGAAATTGATAGCCCCCGTCTTGAAACGTTTCTCCCGCAAGATGCGTGAAAGCTTGAACAATTCACAAACCGCTTCTATGTCCTGGGGCGAACCCAAAGCCTCCAAAACCGGAGCCGGAGAAACCGGACTTCCTTCCTGCGCCGGGGCATTTCCTCCGGAATCCTTGAGCTCGCGTTGCGCCAAACCAGTGGTTTCCAATATCGCCTGCGCCTGTTCGTAGGTGAAACGGCGGTCGGAATGGATAATGCCTTTCCCAATCCAGAAATGCTTGATTTGCGCTTTGTTGTCCATCTCGAACACCACGCTGAAACAAAAACGGTCCACATGGGGATTGAGCGAACACAAGTCATTGCAAAGCCTTTCGGGCAGCATCGGAATCGTGCGGTCCACCAAATAAACCGAAGTGGCCCGCTCGTAAGCCTCGGCATCGATGGCCGTTCCCGGCTTCACAAAATAGCTCACATCGGCAATATGCACCCCTACTTCCCGGTTCCCATTCGGCAAAATCCTGAACGACAAGGCATCGTCAAAGTCCTTGGCATCGGCAGGGTCAATCGTGCAAGTATAAATTTCCCGGAAATCCCGGCGGCGGGCCAACTCGGTCTTGTCCACCTTCTCGCTCATCTTGGCCGCTTCCTCGATAGCCTCCTGGGGATAAAACAAGGGAAAATCAAATTCAGCCAGAATCGACTGCATCTCCACGTTGTTCTCACCCGGACGACCCAAAATGGCAGTCACTTGCCCGATAGGATTGTTCAAGTGGGCGGGCCAATCCTCGATTTTCACCACCACTTTTTGACCCTGCTTGGCCCCGTTCAGGTTCTCCTTGGGCAGGAAAACACTTTGGGTCACCTGGGTGCTATCCGGAATCAAGAAAGCGTACTTGCCCGAAAAATCCACCGTCCCCACGATATTGTGCTTGTTCCGCTTGAGGACTTCCACGATTTGCCCCTCCATGCGGTGACCCTCACGCCAAGGGAAAAGCAACACCCGCACCGCGTCACCGTGCAAGGCATGGCCGATATTGTTGGGAGCAATGTAGACATCCTCGATTTCCTTGTTGTCGGGCAGGATATAGGCCTTGCCAGAGGACTTCATGTCCACGATGCCCGTGATATAACTCCGTAAACTTTCAGGTATATGCTTATGGGGCGCACCCGATTTCGAGCGCCCGGAACGTCGACGCCCCTCAAAATACACGTTCTCCGTCCGTTTTGAGGATTTCCGCCCCTTGTCCTTTTTCCTTTCTTGTCTTTTTCCGGATTGTCCTTTGTTCCGCTTGCTCATGGTTTGGAATTTCTTTTAGAAAGTTACATTTAGAAGTCATTCAAATTTATTCGTCCAAGTCATCGGGAGAGGATTTCGAGGAAGTTTAAACAGCTTCTAATAAATATCAAGGGCTTTCCCATCGTCCCGATAGTGGAATAACAGGCACGCAGGCCGGTTTCAGGAACAAGCCGCAGGTTTTCCGGAAAACGCACGGAACAATCCGGGAAACAGAGGAAAAATCTTAGATAATCCCGATAATTTCCCGGATGTCGGCGATACCTTCCCGGAGACAATACGCCTCGATGCCCTCCACTACTTTCCGGGTCACAGCCGGATCCACGAAATTGGCCGACCCGATTTCGATGGCCGAAGCACCTACCATCAGGAATTCGAGCGCATCCCGGGCCGAGCAGATTCCTCCGATACCGATGACCGGCACCTTGACCTTCTTGGCCACCTGCCATACCATACGCAAAGCCACCGGCTTGACACAAGGACCGGAAAGGCCCCCGGTAATGGTGCTCAAGACCGGCTTCCGCTTGTCCACGTCCACGGCCATACCCAAAAGGGTGTTTATCAAGGAAACACTGTCCGCCCCGGCTTCCTCCACCGCCAAGGCCATGGAAACGATGTCGGTGACATTGGGTGAAAGCTTCACGATCATGCAACGCGGGTAGACCGCACGGACAGCCGCTGTCACCTGGGCCGCCATTTTAGGGTCGGTCCCGAACGCCATCCCGCCCTGCTTCACGTTCGGACAGGAAATATTGACCTCGATGGCATCCACTTCCGGGCAAGCCGCCAATTTTTGCGCCACTTCCACATATTCTTCCACAGTGGAACCCGACACATTCACAATCAGCCGCGCCGGAAAATCCGGTTTCCGCCCCCGTCTCTGCCCGATCATGGGAATGATGTGTTCGATGAAATAATCCACCCCTTTGTTCTGCAAACCCACCGCGTTCAACATGCCTAAGGGTGTCTCGGCCATGCGCGGGTAAGGGTTCCCTTCCCGGGCATGGGCCGTCGTACCTTTGACGATAAAGCCCCCCAAGCCGTCCAAATCCACGAAGTCAGCAAATTCCACCCCATAGCCGAAGGTTCCCGAAGCCGTAAGCACCGGGTTCTTCAGTTCCAGATTACCGATATTGGTTGTCAGATTCATGTTTTTCCTTTTTCATCCCGGAACCCGTCCATCGCGGATTTCTCCGCCGGATGGACCAAGATTCCAAAGATTCCCAAACTTCCCCGGATTGCCAAACCGCGTTCCGGTAAAAAGTTTACCAACCCAGTTCCTCCGCGTCGAAGACCGGTCCTTCGGTGCAGACGCAGACATTATGGCCTTGGGCCGAAGGAGTCACGCAACAGAGGCAGGCCCCCAAGCCGCAAGCCATGGTATTTTCGAGGCTCACTTCGCAGCGGGCACCCAACTTCTTCGCTTCCACCGCCACCGCCTTCATCATCGGGGTCGGACCACAAGTGTAGACATGGCTGTAAGCCACACCTTTCCAAAGCGGATGGTCGGTAACCAAGCCTTTGATGCCCACGCTGCCGTCTTCGGTACAGATACCGGTGGGACCCAATTGCGCCAACTCATTGGCCAGCACCAAGCGGTCCTTGCTCCGTGCCCCGACCAAAATGTCGAACGGCATGCCGTCCGCTTTCAGACAACGGGCCAAATAATAAAGCGGCGCCAAGCCGCACCCCCCCCCGACCAGCAAAGCCCGGTCGTTGGCATGACGGGGATCCTCCATTTCATGGCGCAACGAGATCTCCGGCCAGCTGAAACCTTTCCCCAAAGGCAGTATCAAATTGAGTTTTTCCCCCTCCTTGCACGAAGCGATCCACCGCGAGCCCTCTCCTACTTTCTGGACCAAAAGCTTGAGTTCCCCCTTCCCGGTATCGGCATCGTGTATCGAAATCGGAATCCTCAACCACCCGTGGATGGAAGAGGGTATCTGTATTTGCACGAACTGCCCGGGTTTTGTCTCGGGCAGTCCGTCAGGAGAATACAAATGCAATTGGACGAAGTTCTCTCCCAATGGGATATTGCGTCCAACTACAAAATCGACGATTTGTTTCTTGGCGTTCAAACGGTTTCCTCCTGTTTTGAAGCTGTTTTTGAAACTATTCTGAATTTCTTGCAGGAATCAGGCACGTTCTTCCGAGGACTCCTCGGCCTGATGTCCCGTTTCATGTTCTGCCATGGCTTCCATCTGGCGTTTTTCTCGTTCGGAAAGTTCCTGGTCCACCATATTGTTGTCCACCAGAAGATTATACCATTGCATCACCTTGCGGATATTGGAATCGTAAACCCTTTCCTTGTCGTAATCGGGCAGCACCTCGGCGAAAAAGCTCCGGATTTCCTCGGATTTCGCATTGTGGTCCAAACATTTGCCTCCATTTTCCTTTTTATGGATATTGCGGAAGACATTCGGCAAGGAAATTTCACCTTCTTCGGTATAGATGGCGATTTCGGCCAGCGAGCTTACTTTGTCCATCGTGAAAACGGGCAAACGTTTGTGGTCGATCAAGGATTCCACGATGGCCGATGTCCTGCCCTGGGAAACCAACTTGTACAAACCCGGTTTCCCCGGAACTGTAAAAATCAATGACAAGTCCATACTTCTTCTTTTTTTGTCAGGCGCAAATTTAAGAAACTGTTTGAAATTTTTACAATCCTGAAACAAGTGGTTTTTTGAGGAACCGGTTTCAGGATCTTGTTTGTCCATCGGGGGCCATTTCGGGCCTTTTTTGCGTTTTTCCCGTCAGATAGCTTGGCTATCCTCCTTGGAAAAACGCGGCAAAATTCCTCGAAATTTCCTCCCGATGGCCTAAACAAACAAATTCAAACAGCTTCTAAGAAACTGTTTGAAATTTTTACAACCATCCCATTCCTGCCATTCATTCCGAGGAATGAGGGTCGGCACGCCATGCCACACTGTCCCGGCTATCGAGCCAAGTGGACTTGCGGTCGACCGAGAAAACAGCAAAATAACCGAAAGCCCCGCCCGACACATTTCCCCGGCAATTGGAAGGCGCTCCGCTAAAAACCGGAACCTGGGGCGAAACCACCGCCCTGACATCTTGGATGTATTGGTAATATTCCGCAGTGTAATTCCGGACCACCATCTCCACATCCATGCCCGCATGGGCGATATGGCGCTCGGTATCGGAACGGAAAAAGAACAAAGGCAGGCCGTTCAAATGAAAACCCGAACCGATTTGGTCGTCCCATAAACGCATGGCTCTGAGGCTGTCGTTATAGTTCCGTCCACCCAAATAAAGCGCAATGCCGTAATAATTCTTGGCTGGAGAATCCGTACCATAGAGCAAGATGCTCCAACCCACCCGTTTACGCCTGTAAAGAGGAGGCTTGCTAAAGCCATAAACCGCCGTTATCGAATCCATCCGGATACTTTCCGGCATGGTTTCCCGCGCCGAATAAAACTGCCGTTCTCCCCCTTCTTCCAAGGAAACCCAAACCTCCAATTCGTAGGTCTTGCCCGCTTCCCCCATAAAGGCAGTCCGGCTCCGGTACAAACCCCTTTCCTTGGCATCCTCTTCAAAGTCAAAGGAATTCTCCCCATCCGAAACCCGTACTTCCGCCCCGCTCACCCCCCAATGGGAAAAAGCCGTATCGAAATACGGCGTACTGCGGCTCAAACGGACCTTGTGGTGTCCCCATTCGGTCGTGACCGCCCCGTCCACCACCAAAACCGGAGGCATGTCATCCAATTCAAGTTCCACCGGTTCGTAACACGAAACCAGGAAAAAGGGAAACGACAGGACAAGAGCAAGGAGCGGAAAACCGTGTTTCCCCACCCTGGAACCGCTTCCCCGAAAACGGAAAAGGACCGGCTCCAAGCGATGAAAAACACCACCTGGAGCCAGCCCCGCCTTTCTTGATTTTTTCCCCATGATGCTCATGGACAAAAACAAATCCTAATATCCAATGCTAATCGAACCTAAGCGCTGGTTCTCTTCGTTGAACACCGTGATACCCGTTACCAAGTCGTTGTCATTGAAGGTATATTCCACATGCCCCACCTGGTATCTTTCATTATCATAATCGTCCCTCTCATACAACTCCACAGGCAGGTTCTTGCTCATCGTACCGGTAAAGCCGAATACACCCAGGAACTCCGTGTAATCTTCAGGCCCCCAGTACAACAACCAAGTCAGCATCGCAAAATCCACATTCGTTTTGTTCAAGCGTTCACTGTACACCATTTCAACATTATCGGTACCCGACTTGGACATGTCCACCATGGAAGTTTGGCCTCCCCAGACCCCTGCCAGCGGGAAAAACACACGCCCGAAACGACCCAAGGAAGAAGCTTCTTCCTTTTTATATGCATCAGCATCATCAAAATAGTCCATGCCTGTCATGTTGCCATCCGTCCAAACGTACGTATTCCCATAGGACGACCCGCCAAAAGCATCCCCATAAGGGATAATGGAACGACTCAAATATTTGTTTTCATATTCGTAACCCACCAACATTTTTTCCGTTTCCCCTTCATACATGAAAGATGTCGTCGCTGTTTCCAAAGCCTTGTCCGCGTTCAACTGTAAACGGGATGTTCCTGAAGCCGACACCTGGACAGTTTGCGTGCTCCCATCATAAGAATCTGTAGCAGTTCCAGTTAAGGAAATCGTCAAATCAATCCTGTCCCCATCATAAGCCAAACCCACGTTGGCAGAACCCGAAGCCTCATACCCCTCTTCATAGCCCGGCTCCGTATATTTTCCCGCATAGTTCCCATTTCCTGAAATAGTTGCCAAACGGCCCTCATCGTAAGTGAAATTCAAAGTAGCCGTAGCGTTGACGGAATAATCAGCATCCACACTCGCATCCTCCAGTTCGACCACTATTTTTTTCACCAAGCTTTTCCCGGCCGAACCTGCCACATCCGAACTTCCGGTATCCGGGTCTTCCGTAGGTTTGCATCCTACCATCGCCAGCGAAAGAATGCCGGCAAACATAAATAACGTGTTCTTTCTCATGATATTGTATTTTTTATTTGTTTCCTCCGTTTTCCTTTAAAACCGGAACCGCTTGGGATTCCTCAAACGCATCACCTCTGTAAACTTCTATATGACAATAATATATATACAAACTCTCCGTTTCCAGTCCCCGCCTGCAAGTCTTTCCTGGAGGGGTTTCCGGACATCCGCATCTCCCCGCAGGGGACGGTTGCCACAAGGACAATCCAGCCTCACCGATGAACCGCACCTCGACAGGACTCCAGCCCGACACCCCATCTTGCCCTCTTCGAAGCAAAACCAAGGCGGTGCCGAACCGGTCAGTCCGACACCGCCTCATGCAACACAAAGCTAAGTATATTTTCCTGAACTACAAAATCAGCGCACCAGCAGTTTCCGGGTCGCCACGCCTCGGGCGTTACCTACCCGAACCAGATACAGTCCCGGCTGCAACAATTGCAACTTCAATACTTGCATCGTACCCAACTCCTTACGTAGGGAAAGCCGTCCGGTAGCGGTATATATTTCCACCCAGGCATCCCGTGAGGAAGCAGGTATTTCCAAGGTCACATCTCCCGTGCTCGGATTCGGATATAACTTGAAATCCAAACGTGACGCCAAAGGCCGGGTCGCCAGGGTATCCGTACCGGAACCAGGCAAAGAATCACGGGCAGGATTTCCCAAAAAGAAAAAGGGAACCGTGTCTTTCTGCAAGCAGGAATCCCGGTACCACAAACCCACATGGAAGACATAACCCATAGAATCAGCCAAGTAGGCCGGATTCAAAGCATAAATCCCATTCAAGGACAAGGTATCGGGCAGCCCGGCCAGACGGACTTGCGCCACCACCGAATCCACCGCCAAAGTGTCGCCTGGCACAGGGTACAATATCGACAAAATCCGTGTCGTATCCGGAAGCGGTTCCGGGTCGGGATTGGGGTCCGGGTCGGGAGGAACCGAATCACCCAAGGCGACAAGGAGAACCCGGTCCAAAAACACCCGGTGATTGGACTGCGCCCGAATAATCAGGGAGACAGAGCCTTCTGCTTCGAAAACCACAGGTTCCAAGGTTTGGAAAGCATCCGGCCTGTATGCCGTAAAAGAAAGCGTCTGCGAAGAGGGTTGGCAAGTGGGACATTCCACGGTAAAATCAAGCTCGTCTTCTGCCCAACCTTTTCCACCCACTTGCAGGAAGAAAGAACCCGAAGCTTCCACGTCCTTGAAAACCACCGCCCCGGACTTGCTGGAAGAAGCCAAACGGACCGAAGCCCCTGACTGGAAAACCGAACCCTCGAAAGACTCCACATAACCATCGGTCAAATCCACGGAAGCCGCTTGGGCACCGCTCTCATTACCGCCCATGCCGCTGAAACCCTCGTTTATCAAAGTGTCTCCAACCTTTGCCCGGCTGGCATGCAAGACTTCGTCACGGGCAATCTTCATCGCACCCTCGCCGGAAACCTCTACCGGAGCGGACAAGAAAAGGGTATCGGTGAAGACTACCGAATCCAAGGCATCGGCATAACAATAAACCAGACGGTAGGAGGACAAGGAGTCCGGATCGGGTTCCGGGTCCGGGTCGGGACCAGGATCCGGTTCCGTACCTTCCGGATCAAAAGCCGTGGTATCGTTTCCCCAGATTTTTTCCACCAATTCCGGATAATCGATAAAAGGATTGCGATTCCCTTGATAAACATACACGGCATCGTTCCGGTCCCGCTCCTTGGCGCTTACCGGGTCTTGCTCATGCCAGGCCAGCAAGAGGTCCACTACCCAATCGTCATAAGCTTGGCCCGAAGTGCCGTTGCATACCGGACAGGAACTCCAATCGGCAATCCGGTCCTCGTAACGGGTCGCCATATAAAAATAGGTCCGGGCAAAATCCCCCTTGTACTCGTCCAAGGGTTCGAAAACCCTTCCCGAATAACCAGGTGTGGAATTCGGGCCCAATTTGCAGCCCGCCTCGCTGGTCCAGGTCGGGTCTTCCACTTCCCCGAACGGGTCATTGCTCCGGCGGCCGTTCACATAGCCGTCGGTCGGATACAAATGGAACAAATCCGTGTACATGGGCCGGGCATCGTCGAACCAACTCTTGGGAAAGGAATGCTCGCGGTTGTAACAATCCCCTTCCCTGCTGTAATTCCCGCATTGGTTCGAACCGAAACGGAAATCGCAATGGGAGTACATATCCCAGACATAACCGTCTTCCCGACAGTCGGTGGTCTGGAAGGCATCCCACAAAGCAGCATAAGACAGACTGGTGTGTCCTTCGATGATATGGAACAAAGCCGTCTTCAAGGCATAAGACTTCTGGCCGTAAGCTGGTTCATAATAACCCTCCGGGGCTTCGGCCTGCAGAACGGAAATCCAGGAAAGGCACAACAAAAGCGATGGGAAAACCGTCCGCATGCTTGGCGTCTTTTTCATCATTTTTTCAAGGGAACAATTAGAACAAACAAGGAACCGTAGTTATTTTACCGTCCTGACACAGGCGGATTCTCCGCATCCCGTTTCAGGAATCTCAAAATATGTGCTGCATCCCGGAGCCGCCTCGTTCGCAGCCGTCCCGGGTTCTTCCGCAGGTGCAAAGTTACATTTTTTGGAAAAAAGGAGGGTGCCCCGGAGCTTGCCTTCCGACAAAGAATCCTCGATAGAAAACAGAACACGCTCAGACGTGGATTCTCCTTTGGAAAGCTTTTGGGGGCACCCTCTCTTTGACTGGAATACAAACCCTCGAATCCGAGGGAAAGCCCTTGCTACAAGACCACGAACTTCAGGACAGCCGTACCCGCCCCGGTCTGCACACGGGCGAAGTACACTCCTGCCTGCAAGCCGGATACGTTGTAACGGAACTCTTCGTAATCCAATCCCGCAGCGCTTTCATAGACAATCAGGCCGGACATGTCCATGATGGCGACCTGCCCGATCCGGCTGCCTTCCGCACGGATCCGTA
>CALUNB010000019.1 GCA_944321885.1 uncultured Bacteroidales bacterium
ATTGCTCATAATTAAAAAGTGTGTCTGTAAAGTTAATCTCTTTTCCTTTTCTTGACACACTTTAGCTTACAGTCTCCTGAAAATTTTTTTTCCGTGTCTACTTTTTCAAGCTGGTACACCGCGCAGCTGCCTTCGTTTTGGGAAACCAACCACCGCTCCTTGATCAACTATATGAAGGAAGCAACCTATGGCATACGAGGCATCGTGACCGATTCCCTTTCGGGCGAACCCCTCCGGGCTTTCATCCAAGTGGAAGGCCACGACCGGGACAGCTCCCAAATCCATAGCTCGGCCATCCACGGGGGATATTTCCGGCCTATCGCCGCCGGAACGTACGATTTGAGATTTTCCGCACCGGGCTACAAAACCCAAACCATCCGGAATATCGAAGCTACCGATTTCTCCTATACCGTGCAGAATGTGTTACTGGCCCCGGAATCTCATGCCCTCGATACCGTGCCACAGGACAGCGTAGCCAACGAAAGCCTGCAACAAATCTTTCCAAGACAAGAGGTTTCTTGCCGCCTCTACCCTAACCCGGTTTCGGCTACGCTCCATATAGAAGGAAACGAACCTATCTCCCTACAAGCAGTCTACCGGGCTTCCGATGGACGAAAAGTATTGAGAACCCGTACAAAAGATTTCCAATGGACACATCTCTTGGACGTAAGTACCCTTCCCTCTGGCACTTACATCCTGAAAATTGAAACCGGAAGTGGTGCACTCCAAAGACTCCGCTTCATCACACATTGAGAAGCTGTTTAAAATTTCTTACAATCCTGAAAGGGCTGAATTTTCAGGGACTGGGTTCAGGATTTTGTTTGCCCATCGGGGGCTATTTCGGGTCTTGCTTGCCTTTTTCACGTCAGATAGCTCGGCTATCCTCCTTTGAAAAACGCCGCGCCATCCCTCCAAATCCCCTCCCGATGGCATAAACAAATAAATTTAAACAGCTTCTGAATCCAGCCACAGTTTAGGTCATGCCTCCATGCACATGGGGGCGGACCTTCCATTATATCCGTTTATTTTTAATCAATATCCTAAAATAAGGGCATTTCCCATTTACAGACAAGTCTTTACCGTCATCCCCTTTCCGGAATCTGATGATTTCGAACTGGTCCGGGTTGAACTTGTGCAAAAACGTGATTGGCACCCCCATGTATCCGGCATAGTCAACAGGAATGTCTTGTGTTCTATTTACATTGATACCGTTATAATTATCATACTGTGGATATTCGGTTTCATGTCCCACGTATTTCTTTGTAAGTACAATATCCTCATGACGTTGAGATATTTCCAAATTGGTCAACCACAAACAATTATTCGGAGAAATTATTCTACTTCCTGCCTCGTCAATCCTAGCTTCCGTTCCGTAAAGCTCATAATGTTCGGGAACTATGAATCCGGAAATCCCCCTGCCAAGATGGATTCCTAACCATACTTTATTTTCTTTGATGAGTTTGAAAATTTCCTTATAAGTTATCGCATTAATATTACCTATTATCAGAAATTTTTTTTCATATCTCACCAGTTGGGCTACATACTCCCTGAATAAAGAAAATGGAGGATTTGTGACAACAATATCGGCTTGTTTCAACAGTTCGATGCTTTCCTGGCTACGGAAATCGCCGTCTCCTTTGAAATAGACAAAATCCGCATCAGTCAAACCCCTCATTTCTGAACCTGAATATTCGTAAAAGAAAGCATTTTCGCTCTCTTTTGTGTCGAATAAATCGTTTGCCTTTTCCTTATAGCAGGCCGTTATCAGTTTCTTAATTCCCAGTTCTTTAAAATTCTGAACGAAATAATTGAAGAAATTGCTGTTGCGGGGATCATCGCAATTGCAATAGACGACTTTGTCCTTAAAATGTTCCTTATAATGCTGCAACTCGCTGGCTATGTCGGAAAGCTGGGTGTAAAACTCGTCGCTTTTCAGTTTCTTCGCCTTTTGCAGCAGCTTATTTGTTGCATTTCTTGCCATTCCAATTTGTTTTTTAGTGGGCCGTCTTTGTGAGTTGCTTAAATAGGTCGCTGCCCAATATCTGTAAAGAGGTTTTTGAAATCTCAAGCATTATATGAAACATATCTTGAGCGTTCCACCTTGTTCCGTTCCCTTGTGTATAAATGGAAGTAGCTTGAAGCATAATCATTTTATCTCCATGCTTGACAAATTTGTTTTTGCATAAATTCGTATTAATTGGCATTCCATAATTTGAGGCAGTTAATCTATCCAGCCTGTTTAACATACCTGAATTATATTCCAGTGTTACAACTCTGCCATCTGGTCTTGTTACTGAAATTGTTTCGGTCAGAAAGTTTGAACCTTCTAGAAACAACACGTAGGGGAAATGGGATTCTGCCAGCATAAAATTGGCAATTTCACAAATATTCTTATGCGACCTCTCTATTGCATTGCCTGCATCCATCAAATCTTGGTCGTTGTTTTTACCTACTAACTTTCCTCTTCTGATATTCTCGATGTCTTTCCCTTGATGCTTGGCTTCAGAGACTAAAACGACCCGCCAATTGCCATTATCGTCTTCCACTTCAATAATCCCGCCATCAGGAATGATATTCGAGTTCGAAACAAAAAGTGTTTGCCCCAACTCTGAATCTACTTTCTTCAAAGCCTCGTTGATTTCTTCTTTCTTTATGCCTTTCCTATATCGAAAAGACAATTGGGGAAATTCGCTTTTCAAGTGTTCAACTACGAAATGTGAGATTTTTCCAACCTCCATATCGTGCAGTTTCGCTTCTTCACCGAAGATACCAACTACACCTTGTGTTTCTTTTTGTTGTTCTGTCAATCTATTTGATTGATTCTTTTTAGCCATATTCCTTGTACCTTAAAAATGATATTCTGGCATGGACATGCAACATCCATGTTCTCTATTCCTTTGCAAAGCTAAAAAAAATATAGGCTGTGGTTTTATTCCTACCACGTTCCTTTTCCCCAATCAAGCATCGCAATTTTCTCATTCTAATAATTCTACGCACAATACAACCCAGCACACCAAGCGGAAGGCACCCATAGGTACAGTTTTTCGCTATCTTTGAGGGCTTCGCCCTCGAAGATAGGATGCGGTTCGGCAATGCAAGCTCAAGCAAGCTTGGATTGCATTGCACTCACCTTTCGCTATAGTTGCTGCTTCGCAGCGAAGATAGCTTGGTCTCGGCAAAGGCAGTGCAAGCCGAATGCAGAGACAAAGTTCACTTTGGCTATGCTGAGGCGCAGCCTGCTTTCGATGTAATCAAAGCTCGAACTGCGTTCGGCTCTGCGCTCGACTTTCGCTATCTTTGTCACTCCAAAACTGGAACCATGGAAAAAAAATTCGACTTCGACACGATAATTCCCCGCCGGGGAACCAACTCCTACAAATGGGATACCCCCAAAGAGGAAGGCGTGCTGCCCATGTGGGTGGCCGATATGGACTTCCGGACCGCCCCGGCCATCATCCAAGCCGTGCAGGAACGGGTCGCCCACGGCATTTTCGGTTACACCAAAGTACCGGAAGCGTACTACCAAGCCGTCACGGATTGGTTTGCCCAAAAACATGGATGGCAAATCCAAGCGGACTGGATTATCTATACCTCCGGGGTCGTCCCTGCCATCTCGGCCATCATCAAAGCCATGACCCAGCCCGGAGACAAGGTAGTCGTGCAGACCCCGGCTTACAACTGTTTTTTCTCTTCCATCCGCAACAACGGTTGCGAACTCGCGGCCAACCGGCTCCGCTACGAAAACACCACGTACAGCATCGATTTCGAAGACCTCGAAGCCAAAGCAGCCGACCCAAAGGCCAAAATATTGATTCTATGCAATCCCCATAATCCCGCCGGTAGGGTCTGGACCCGCGAGGAGTTGCTCCGGATTGGCCAAATCTGCCTCAAACACAACGTTTTCGTGCTGGCCGATGAAATCCATTGCGAACTGACCTATCCGGGACACGATTACACGCCTTTCGCCTCCCTTTCCGAAGAATTCCTGGTGCATTCGGTCACTTGCAATTCCCCCAGCAAGGCATTCAACATAGCCGGTATGCAGATTGCCAATATCGTGGCTGCCGACCCGGATATCCGCCAACGCATAGACAAAGCCATCAATATCAACGAAGTTTGTGACGTGAACCCCTTCGGGGTCGAAGCCTTGATGGCCGCTTACCGCCAAGGTGGGGAATGGCTGGAAGCCTTGAAAGAATATCTGTTCGGGAACTACCTCTTTTCCAAGGACTTCTTTGCCAAACACCTGCCCTCTTACCCGGTTTTACCCTTGGAGGGAACCTACCTGCTATGGGTCGATATCCGAACCACAAGACTCCGTTCAGACATCTTGGCCAAGAAACTTTTGGAGGAAGCCAAATTGATGGTCAGCCCGGGGACGATTTACGGTCCGGGCGGAGAGGATTTCATCCGGCTCAACCTAGCCTGCCCTCGCCAACGCCTGCAAGAAGGTCTGGAACGCTTGGCAAGCGTATTGGAATCCCGTTAAAGCCCCATGCAAACGCCCAAACAAAAAAAGGAAGACATTCTCCTCGGCCTGATCCGCGAAGGCAGGCCCATGGATTGGAAACAAAGGCTCGACCTGATTGTCCGCCTCAGTATTCCCTCCATCTTAGCGCAACTGTCTGCCACCTTGATGGTTTACATCGATGCTTCCATGGTAGGCAGCCTCGGTGCGGAAGCCTCCGCCTCCATCGGCTTGGTTTCCACCAGCACATGGCTGTTCAACGGGCTCTGCGTGGCAATCGCCACTTCCTTTTCCGTCCAAGTGGCGCATTTCATCGGGGCGAACGACACCAAAAGTGCCAAGGACGTACTTCGCCAAGCTTACTTCGTGACCCTCCTTTGCAGCCTCCTCTTGGCTGGTATCGGATTGGGTATCAGCCAGTCGTTGCCCGTTTGGTTAGGCGGGAACGAGGATATCAACCCCGGTGCCTCCGCCTATTTTGCCATTTACGCCCTGTCCCTGCCCTTCCTCCAACTGAACTACCTTTCAGGCAGCATGTTGCGTTGCAGCGGAAACATGCGCATCCCCAGCCTGCTCAGTATCTTGATGTGCCTGTTGGATGTGGTTTTCAACATGTTGTTCATTTTCCCGACCCGGACCGTGCATATCGGGAACCTGCCTCTAACGCTGCCGGGAGCCGGTATGGGAGTTGCCGGGGCTGCCTTGGGAACCGCTTTGGCCATCCTGGTAACCTCCGGGTTGATGACCAGTTACCTCTGTTTGCGTTCCCCGTCCTTGGCCATCGGCAAACGCCCTCGCCCGGAAGGTAGTCCTGCACCGAAGATGGAGCTTACGATGAAGCCGGAGTCCATGCCAAGCCCGCTTGAACAACGAGCCGGAGGAAGCCCGGCTCAAACCAGCCTTTCGTTCCGGCAAAAGTTCCGCCATTTTTTCCTCCAATGCCGTCCCCAAAAACAGTGCATGCGCCGGGCATCCCGTATCGGATTACCCATGGCCTTGGAACGCACGGTCATGTGCGGGGCGCAAATCATGTCCACCGTCATCGTGGCACCTTTGGGAACCATCGCCATTGCCGCCAACTCTTTCGCTATCACTGCCGAAAGTCTTTGCTACATGCCGGGCTACGGTATCTCGGATGCGGCTACCACGATTGTGGGGCAAAGCATCGGGGCGGGCCGATACAAACTTACCCGCAAATTCGCTTACATGACTGTAGGCTTGGGCATGCTCGTCATGACCCTCATGGGCATCATCATGTATATCGCTGCGCCTCAAATGATTGGCATCATGAGTCCGGTGGAGGAAATCCGGCAGTTAGGTTCCGGAATCCTTCGGATAGAAGCCTTTGCCGAACCCATGTTCGCGGCGGCCATCGTGTCTTACGGAGTTTTCGTGGGAGCTGGCAGCACGCTTGTCCCCAGCTGCATGAACCTGTTCAGCATTTGGGCCGTCCGCCTTTCCTTGGCCGCTTTGCTGGCTCCTGTCATGGGCTTGCGCGGAGTCTGGATTGCCATGTGTGCCGAACTCTGTTTCCGGGGAACCATTTTCCTAATCCGCCTCTTCCGGGGCCGCTGGCTCAAACCGGGACACGTCCGGCTTGGGAAACACACCTCCCGGACATAGGTTCCTCCTTCGACTTTGAAAATTTTCTCCTCGTTACGTAAAGCTTTCCCCAATCTCCGGACACACTGTTTGAAACACTACCAACACCCAGCATCTAATTTGATAAAAACTATTGAGCGATACCTAAAATCTCAAAAAGTTCATGCATATTGGAATATCCTCGTTCTAATTGGTTGGTGTCGAACGAGCCGGTAGCCCGAGCATGATTCATCGCCGCCGGCAAATAAGACCTTAAGCGAGAATAGATATCATTCCCCTCAGTGGTAAAATAGCGCTTTGTCTTTTCATAACCCGACAAAACCGGATACTTTTCCATTTCCCTTATCACAGATTCACAAGAAGCGTAATATCTCGTTGTCTGGACCATATGCAGCAGAAACCAAAACTCAAGACAAGGAGTATTGGCAATAAAGGTAACATTACAAGGCAATTTCTTCAAGCATTCCTCCAACTTTTCCTTGGGAGAAAAACCTTTCCCTGCAAATTGCCGGGTTTCCCGGATTATCGTGTCCGTATCCACAATCCATATCACCTCCGAATAGACTTTACTCAATGCCTTTACACAAACAAACTGTTCCTGGACACTCTTCTTCTGAGGAAGTTCCGGTTTGATGACCAAACCGCGCAATGAGGGTTCGTTCCGTTTCAACATGTGCAAATACCACACTTCTGTCTCTCCGTCCACCACGCAGGCGATAGCCCGCCTCAAATCCTTCCCCCGGCTATTTCCCTTCATCTTCATCCAGATTCAAATAATAATCCCCAAGCTTAGGAACCGCCCCCAAACGACCTGCCGAATAGGCATTGAGTACATTCGTCGTGTCCCTGACTTCCGTGGTTTTAAAATCGGAAAGCTTGTACACTGTCGTAGCACAATATTCATCTTTCTCCGTAAAAACAATCATGTCGTTCCGGAAAATATCCTTGTCATCCAAGAACTCTCTATCATGCGTTGTCGCAATCAATTGGGAATGCTTGGCATTGACACAAAACGTCAAAAGGAAATGCTTGGCAAGCTCCGGATGGATGGAACTTTCCAATTCATCCAAACAATAGCAAGTGTCTTTTGTTACCAAGCGGTATAAAATACCTGCCAATCCAAAATAACGTTGCGTCCCCAACGATTCTTCATGAAATTTTATATCTGAATAATGCATGCCATTGCTATCATGCTGGAACTTGAGATCCAAAGTTTCAAATCCGGGAGTCCCTTGCATGGGCTTGATAAATGCAGGTTTCCTCTCAAATGGAATTTGCATCGTCCTTATGTCTCCTACGGAAGCCCCCTTTTGAATCAATATATCCGAAATATTGAAGTCCGCTTTATTCAATATTGACAACAATTTCTCTTTTAGAATCTTACCTTCATCAATCTGAGTAATCACATAAGAGGACAAATCATGCCTCGGTATCACCATATTGTTCAAATACAACAAAAACCAATCTGATACAGACCGGAGTACCGGCTGATCCATATTGGTCTTCATGAAACCGCAAATGACCGACTCGTTCCACAAGGTGTTTGTTGCCAATGCTCCAAGGACATTTTTATCGGTCAACGATTCAAACGTACCCCATTTGATGACGGTCAACTGCTTTTCATTATCCGTCATCCGAGAATAGACTGTCTTACCCCGCTTCCCGGCTTTCAAGATTTCGTTGATAATACAAACTCCATTAAACTCGATACGGTAATAATAATCCTGCCCCTGCTGGATAAAACGAATCTCGAATACGGTATTCTGCTTCCGGGAATCTCCATCCATCAGAAAAGGACGGACACCTATTCCATCTGTTTTAGATCTTTTGGGCAAACAAACCAGTTTCTGCAAGAAATCCAATGCCTTTAAAACCGTAGTCTTGCCCGATGCATTGGCCCCGTAAATCAACGCCACTTTAAGCAACCTATGTCCTCCCAAGGATACCGTGTAATAATCATCAAGATGGTGTATGTTCTTTTTAGCAACGAAAGACAAGGTTTGCTTCTCCCTAATCGAAGCAAAATTCTCTATGCTGAAATCGACAATCATAGCGAATCAATTGTGGTGAAAACTCTTTCAAACAAAATACAAAAGAGAGCCTGCCAAAGATATAAAAAAATAAACAAATCCATGATTTATGTAATCTATTTACAAAAATAGGCATCAAAACAAAAACCACCCCCAAGGAAAGAAACGGGTCCGTGATAGCCACAACGACCGGAAAGAGATGCGAACAAAAGCATATCTTACCTCTATGTCCTTTCCAATTCTTTCCAATATTGCAAACATTGGAAAGAATTGGCATAAAAAAACGGCATCAGAGAAATCTCCGATGCCGTCTTCCATAAAAAGATTGGAAAATCTCCAAAAGGAACCTTTGCCCCTTGGCATTCCCAAAACTATCGTACCACGAGCTTGCGGGTCGCTATCGCCTTGCCGTTTTCTTCCAAGGTGTAGAAGTAAACACCGGCGTTCAAGCCATCCACATCCATGCGCACTTCGGCTTGAGCGTCAACCATCTTGACGGTGCGGCCGCTCATGTCGCGCAGAACCAACTTGGCTCCCGCGTTCACATTGCCCAGATTGAAAACAACTTCTTCCGAAGCCGGGTTGGGATAAGCGGCTATTTCCACACGGTCAGACAGACCTTCGTTGGCAGAAGCCCCAGCCCATACCGGAACGAACTCGATATTGAAAGAAATGGAACCGCCATTGGTCAAATCAGAGAAAGTCACGGTCGCGGTAGCCGAAGTAAAAGGCTCGCCGGCAGGATGCTCGAACGGAACATTGTACTGCACATCCAAAGCATCGTTCACATGGTCTGCTCCAGACACCTGGCCTGCTGTCAAAGTATGGTTAGGAATATCCGTATAATCATAGCATTGCATGAAACCACAGAATTGCAAGCTATAACCCTCAGCCAAACCGGAAGCTGTAACCACTGTTCCCAGTTCCAAATCGGCTGCGCTCGTGTTGGTAAGTGTCATATAAGCGGGAACACTGAACACATAATCCGTAGGATTTACTTCCTTCGACACCCGGTAAGTTTCCCCGTTCACCACCGTATCTCCCTCCACGGTGACAATCAAACTCTGGGCTGCAGCCATGCTCAAACTGGCCGTCACCACTGTCAGTAATGCAAAAATCTTTTTCATCTTTTCTTTTGTTTTTTGGTTTTGCTACCCCCGGTTCCATCCGATGGAACCACCTTGAAATCGGGCGCAATTTTAAGTATTTTTTCCATACAAGCCAAGCCTGCTGTCCCCTTTTCGCCCAAATCCCGGCTTTCACAGGAATCCATGACAAAACAACCGACAATTTCTCAAGCGCGGAAACGAAAATACCCCTTCAAGAAAAGCTGCCCCCTCTTTCCGTTCCGGGAACAGCACCTTATTCACCTGCGTCCAGATGTACCTGGGCCACCTGGATGACCTCCCGGCTGCTGTTGTTCACCACCGCCACGACAACGGACAACTTGTTGCGGCGCCATACCGGATCAAGCGTTCCCGTGTAGTTCGCGCTGAACGTCGTTCCTCTCGTAGGAGCCTCGGAAGCCACTTGGTCACCCCAAGCCGAACCCAGGACAGTCCTCAACACATGGTTGTGCACATATCCGGGATCAATCCTACCGGGCACTTGTTGTGGAACCACGATACTGTCTTCCAAAATCATCGTTATCAAATGGATGGTACCATCAGCCTCATAGTCCTCCACAAAACTTCCGCTCACGCTCACAGAAACCGAGGTATCGGTAGGCAAGCTGGCCGAAACCGACAAATCCACATAGTTGATACCATCGCTGATAACCTCGGCAATGGCCCCACCCCATTCGGTATAGGCAATCACTTCCTGCCGGTTCACCGTACCGTTCGGGAATTGTTCTATCGAAAACGCATCGGCCCAAGTCTGGGCAACATCGGTCCGCAAATCTTGGTCCCGGGTGGCATTCCAAGGTGTGGTAAGACCGGTCGGCCTTTGAGGATAAACCCCTACCACCACCAAAGCATCCCCGTAAAACTCTTGCAAACGTTCGATTTCCGCCGCCGCACTCGGACAGTTCACACAACGAACCCCGGTATAGTCCTCCAACAATACCTTGCGTTCGCTCGAAATGCTCCCTGTATACTCCTGCTTCCGTTCATCCTCTCCAATCGTGTCGCAGGCCCCGAAAACCGTCATGGCCAAGGCCACCACACCGCCAATATATGCTAATTTCTTCATTTTCTTATCCTCCTTAGTTTAGAACGATGAACTCAATGTCAGCATCACCCCGTTCGAAGCCGGCACCTCGCGGCATACCCCGCCCGAGCAAAGGATACCTTGACGGATTTTCCCATAAGACAACGAGATACGGGTCGCATCATGGATATAGCCCGCCGAAACATAATAGTAGTGGAACCGACGGTTCTTGTCGTTGTTGCCCACATTCCATTGGTCGGAAACCGACACGAACCAAGAGGGAGCAAAAGTATATTCCAGCGTTCCCATCAACCAATCCTGTTCGATTTGTTTGGTATGCAAGTATTGGAGTTCCAAACGCAAGGCATGTTTTTTCAGGAACATGTATGTGAAATCACCCACGGCGATGTGTGCATAGGCCCTCGGTTCACCATGACCTTCCACCACTTCCTGGTTGTACAGTTCGAACATGTACATCAAGGTCATCTTGAAGTTCTTGTTGAATTTATGCGCAATCTCCAAGTTGGCATCGATGAAATAAATATTGTCGGCATCCATATGGAACGGTTTCACATCGTAGCCCCACGAACCCTGGGCCGGCGTAGTCCCGCCTTCCTCCGCACTGGTGATATTGGTATGTTCCGGAGCAAAGGCCACCGAAGCGTTCAACTTCAAATCCGTACCATACTTGCCCCCCAAAACGGTTCCCCGCTTGATTTTGTATTGGATATCCGCTTGGAACGCCACTTCCCCCTGGGTCTGGCAAGCATAAGGATAAAGCGAAGCCAGACTGTAAGTGTGCTGGCGGGTCAAAGCCGGCATATAGTTAATCATCCCGTAGTTCCCCAATTCAGCCCTGTCGCCCCGGAAACCCATGTTATCCACGCTCTTGGCTTGCAACAAGATACCGAAACCACGCATCGAGTAACCCGCGTTCAGCAAGATAGCCTGGCCGGGACGGTAGATGTAACCGTTTTCAGCCGAAGGGTCGTTGGCCTTGTACACGTATTCCCCGCCCAAGGTGAAACCACCGCTCTCGATGTTCAAACGGGCAGCCGCCGAACCTACGTTTTCCGGCAGGTTCAACTGGTAGGGAGTCAATCCGTTTTCCGCATTCTCAATCACCAGCTTGGTTCCGGCTTCCTGGAACTTGGAAACGAAACTACCGCCCAAGGTAATCCTCGTACCCCAGCTCTGCATCGGCTTGATGAAGTCGTTGAACGCCAAATCCAAGTCTACCCCGCGAATCAAGCCCACATGGTCCCAGAAATGACGCTGGGTCCCGATGATACCCTTGATAGTGATACCTTGAACCGGAGTAATGATGGCCCGGACCCCGCTAATGGCGTTGTCGATACCCAAATTCCAGTCCTGATAGGCCCGCAAAATCATACCCGAGCCGAACTGTTCGTAAAACGAACCCGCCGTCACATCGATGATGTCGCCGCTGAAACGGGCAAAGTAATAAGGCAGTCCCCAACCGTCCAAACGGGCATCGTAACCCAACATCGGTTTGAAATAGCCCTCGAACCGGGCCCCCATCGAAAACTTGCCATTCGTATACTGCAAGTAAGCGAAACTGTTGCTACGCAACCTTTCCGGCACTTCCGGTACCCCGATCAAAGAGTCTTTGAAATACATCTGGGCGTCAATCTGGATATTCCCCGAAAGGGTTCCCCTTCCCAGAACTTCCTCGAATTTGCTTTCCTGGGCCGAAAGCGTGGCAGGAGCCACCAAACCGGCCAGCAAAGCACCAAAGGCCAATCTTTTAAAATTCATGCGGATAAATTTCTTCAATGAAACGGCTACAAGCAGCCGGATATTACGGTATTAATTCTATCACATCCCAAGACAAAGTCTCCCTTCGTGGAACGGACTTCCATCGGGAAAACTCCATCCAACGGAAGCAACCTCCGGACAATGCAGAAGACAGGAGTCCCTTTGAGGAAAAATCTCCTACCTTCTCTGTCCCAAATAAAACACACCCTGATACATACCCCAGGTATCATCAAAGGACATGGAAACTTGGGAACAGGCTATCCTTATTTTCCTTCCCCCGCCACCGGGACGACCTTGTCCGAAGCCTTCTTGACCGAATCACGTCTGGCTTTACGATCCCTGGCTCCCCAGATGGCATTGTAGAGAGTTCAGGGTTTTTCAATCGGTTCGCCGGCATTCAGCTTGCGGACAACTTCAATCAGTTCCTGTTCGCTGCCGTCCGAATACCCGTTATGCTGGTACACTACGTTGCCCTGACCGTCTACTACGAATACATGAGGTGGGTTCACCACGTTCATGGCACGTTTGAAATCCCCGTTTTCATCCAACAGGACTTCAAAATCCCAAGCCTGGGCATTGGCCATGGTCTTCACACGAGAAGAAGAACGGGCATCGTCGATGGAAACAGCATACATCTTCACGCCGGTTTCATCCACCCAATCCAAATACACGTCGCTGATAGCGCTCATCTCTTTCAAGCAAGGTTTGCACCAAGTAGCCCAAAAGTTGATAATCATAGGCTGGCCATCATTTTCCAATTCGGAAGTGTTGATTTGTTTGCCGCTCAAATCCTTCACCGTTACAGAAGGAAGTTGTTGGGCGAACGCAAAGCAGGCACTCATCATCAAGGCCGCCAACAAAACAATCTTTTTCATTTTATCTGAAATTTTGGTTTCCATAACAAAGGGACGAAGCCCATGGTCCCGATGCAAGCCAGACATCCCTCGGAACGACAGCGGGGAATCACGCCCAAGAAATATCCGGACACCCCCTCCTGCCGGGCTGCAAACATACGAATTTTTAAGAAAATTTAACAATTCGCCCCTGAAAGAGACAAGCCCCGTCCAAAATCAAGCAGAAAGATTTTGCGGTGCGTAAACTCCCAGCAAAGCCGGTGTCAAAGCCTCCCGGAGAGCAAAAGTCTGTTCCGGAACGAGACCCAAGGATGATTCCAGCTCCCCGGGCCGGGTCGTATAAACCAGAAGACGGCAGTCAGGGTAGCTTTCTTTCATCCGTTTGCCCAAGGCTTCGTAAAACGCGGCGGCATCGAGTTCCCAGCCTTCGCTGGAAACCGGCATCGGCACCAACACGCTCAAGTTTCCCGCCACACCGGCCAACTCCTCCGGTCTCCCGCTGTCGAGGAAGTCGCTCAAGAACAAGTCCACATCCTGGTGCATCCGGATTTTTTTCAGGAACTCCCCTGTCTTTTCCACCACCAAGGCTTCCGGATCCGAAGCCCAAACCTGTCCCTGAGGATCATGCATGGCCGCCTGCGCCTCCGATTTCACGTCCTTCCACAACCGGGGGTCGAAATCATTCCAATATTCGAACGAATAACCTTTCCGGTAATACCCGGCCGGCATGGCCATGGCCTGCATGGCCGCTTCCACCGCCACAAGCCCGTTCCCGCAAAAAGGCACATACAAATCAGTATCAGGATTCCACTGCGCCAATTTCAACAAACCAGCCGCCAGCACCTCGTTGAAAGGCTCCGAAGAAGGTTTGCGGTAGCCCCGGTGGGCCAAGGCCATACCTGAAGCATCCAGCATCACCTCGCAATGGTTCTGACGCACGAAAACCTCAACACGTATCGTATAATAGTCGCTGTCCACGTCCGGCCATTGCCCCAAGACACGGCGGAACCGTTCCAAAATGGCAAGCCGGGCCTGGGTCGAAACAAAACGGGACTGGGAAAACATGGAATCCAAGCTGGAAGAATCCACCATGAAAGTGGCATCCACCGGGAAAACCTTTTCCCAAGCCATCTCATGCACCTGTTCAAAGAGATCTTCTTCCTTTTCAATCCAAAATTCCTTAAGAATCTTAAGGATACGCAATGCCGTACGACAAAGGTAATTGGCTTTGTACAAGACCTCCTGCGTGCAATCAAAAAGAACCGCCCGGTTCGAAATCCGGATTCCGGTAGCGCCCAACTCCTTGAGTTCCTGGGCCAAGACCGGTTCCAAACCATGGTAAGTTTTTGCTATATACATCGACATATCTTCTGTTTCTGAAGTTTTCATAAGCCTGGAAAGAACAGGAGTCCCTGTGGAACCGTATTCCGGGAAAGACACCCGCCCCCGTTCCATCACAAGGTCCTGATGCCCGTTATATCAAAACCCGCAATCAAATTCCCCATCAAAGCCCGTTGCAGTAGAACTTGTTCTTCATCGCCTTCTCCATGAACGGCTCTTCCTGGACCAGGAAACGTTCGTGGCGGGCCGTCCCGATGACGGAAAGGTCGTCCCGGGCCTCGATGTCAAAGACGAACTTACGCCCCTCCACCGCGACAAGCGTGACCTTGCAATGCACGTACATCCCGATCAAGGTCGCCTTGGTATGTTTGACATCCATCGCGATACCTACCGTCGTTTCACCTTTCTCCATGTAAGGCTCCAACAATTTACAACAAGTTTCCTCCATGAACGCCACCATGGCCGGCGTGGCATACACTTCCAACGAACCCGACTTATGGGCCGTGGCCAAATCTTCCCACCAAACAACCGTCACATCCTCGCGTGTCAAACCCGTTTCAATCGCTTTCATATCCTTATGTTTTTGCTTTTCCATTCCGGCACGAACCCGTTCTCTCCGGAACGGAACCTATCTTCCGTAGAAGCCAATCTGCTAAAGTAGTACAATTTCCGCAAACTCCGCATAAAAGACAGGCATCCACCCCACCGCAGATTCAAGTCCCCCATGCGCCTCCCCCCAACAAAAGCCTGGTCCACGTGGAGGATTGGATGCGGTTGCCATAAAAAAGGGTGTGTCAAAATTTCCCGAATCGGGAACCTTTCCCTTGCAGGTCCAGCAAGGGGAGGATTCCTTTCGAAAGGGTCATTTGGCACACCCTCAAGGGAAAGGCAGCACAGCCTTTCCGGACGGTTTCGCCCTCCGGTTATTTCAATACACCGAGTTCCTTACCAATCTTGGTGAAGGCCGCGATACATTTGTCGAGGTGTTCCCTTTCGTGGGCCGCCGACAACTGGACACGGATACGGGCCTGGCCTTTGGGAACAACCGGATAGTAGAAACCGGTTACATAAATGCCTTCTTCCTGCAACTTGGCAGCGAATTTCTGCGAAAGCGGGGCATCGTACAGCATCACGGCGCAGATAGCGGACTGCGTGGGCTTGATATCGAAGCCGGCTTCCTTCATCTTGCCAACGAAGTAGTCGGTATTGGCATGCAGCTTGTCTTGCAATTCGTTGGTTTCGCCCATCATGTCGAACATCTGGATAGCAGCGGCAGCTACCATCGGAGGAATGGAGTTCGAGAACAGGTAAGGACGCGAACGCTGGCGCAACAAGTCGATGATTTCCTTGTGCCCCGTGGTGAATCCGCCCACAGCACCGCCGAAAGCCTTGCCCAAGGTCCCGGTGATGATGTCCACCTTGCCCCGGCAGTTGAACTGTTCGGTAACACCCCGGCCGGTCTTGCCGACAACGCCCGCCGAGTGGCTTTCGTCCACCATGACCATGGCGTCATACTTTTCAGCCAAAGGCAGAATCTTGTCCAGAGGAGCCACATTACCGTCCATCGAGAACACCCCGTCGGTAACGATGATGCGGAAACGCTGGGCCTGGGCTTCCTTGAGGCGTTCTTCCAATTCGGCCATGTCCCCGTTGGCGTAGCGGTAACGTTTCGCCTTGCAAAGACGAACCCCGTCGATGATGGAAGCATGGTTCAAGGCATCCGAAATGATAGCATCTTCTTCGCTCAGAAGCGGTTCGAACACCCCGCCGTTGGCATCGAAGCAAGCTGCATACAGGATGGCGTCTTCCGTACCGAAAAATTCGGCAATCTTGCGTTCCAGTTCCTTGTGCAAATCCTGGGTACCGCAAATGAAACGGACCGAACTCATCCCGTATCCCCGTTCGTCCATCGCTTTCTTGGCTGCGGCAATCAGACGGGGATTGTTGGCCAATCCCAAATAGTTGTTGGCACAGAAGTTCAATACTTCTTGACCGCCATTGACCTTGATGTCTGCTCCTTGGGGCGTGATGATGACACGTTCGTCCTTGTAAAGGCCGGCATCACGGATTCCTTTTAATTCCTCTTGCAGGAATTGCTGAAATTTTCCGTACATGGTATTTTGGTTTTAAAACGTTAGCATTCCAAGCCGCAAAAGTACTAAAAAAGCCCCAACCCTGCATGACAGGATTGAGGCTCATATATCATCTACGATGCCCGTCAGGCAAAAGGGTGCAGACTACAGTTTGAAGTTGACTCCAAGGTTGACCCAAGCCTGTTCCCAAGCACCAAAGTCGAATTCAAGGTTAACACCAATCGCATCCGTAAAGTTATAAGATGTTCCGAGGATGAAAGCTCCAGAGAAATAGCCGCCAACACCATTATTGCTCGAGGTGGTAATACCTTCTACCCTTGTTTTCGAGGTCCATGCATTAAAACCTCCTCCTAAAGCCACACCGGCATACACTTCCCATTGCGGAACGACCACGTTCAGACGGTATGTGGTACGCACTTGGAAATCAACATAATTATTGCTCCATGCGTTCCTGACGGACACACCCTCCACCGTGGACCTTCCATTAGAGCCATCCCACATATAACCAACCCGTCCACCAATCGTGAACGAACCTTTCCATACCCGGGCCAAGGAATAATCATAGGTCACATTGGCGCCCACGATGTTGGACAGACCCAATTTCACGCCCAAGACCGAGGATTTTGGAGCAAGACCGTCATAAACACCACCAGCCTTGGCCGGTTGAACCATGGCAAAACAGCCAAATGCAATGGCAGAAACCAATGCGATAATCACTTTTTTCATGTTGTTGAAATTTAAGATGACTTTATTGAAATGATAAGGAAGCCGAATTGAAATGATAAGGAAGCCGACCGGAAAGTCATCCGTGCCGGCTCCCCGTGATTTTTATCCCTTGGCGCAAGCCTCTTCCACTTCGGCCACCGTCTTGGGGATAGGCTGTCCCAAAACCTTGCAGCCCTTTTCGGTAATCAGCACATCGTCCTCGATGCGGATACCGCCGAAATCCTTATAGGCTTCAACCTTTTCGTAATCGATATACTGGGTGAACTTGTCCTTGCTGCGCCACAAATCAATCAAGGCGGGAATGAAATAAATCCCCGGTTCCACCGTAAGGACAAAACCCGGCTGCAAACGCCGTCCCAAACGCAGGTACGACAAACCGAATTGGTCGGAACGCTTGATTTCATCGTCGTAGCCGAAGAGGTTCTCGCCCATGTTTTCCATGTCGTGGACATCCAAGCCCATCATATGGCCCAAGCCGTGGGGCATGAACATGGCATGCGCCCCTTCCATGACGGCCTGCTCCACATCCCCCTTCATCAAGCCCAAATCCTTCAAACCTTGGGCAATGACCTTGCAGGCAGCGATATGGTAATCCCGATAGGGCAAACCCGGCTTCAAGGTCTCGATGGTGGTCATGTTGGCCTTCAACACGATTTCGTAAATCTCTTTCTGGCGGGCGTTGAACTTGCCACCCACCGGCGTAGAACGTGTAATATCCGAACAATAATTGCTGTGCGCCTCGGCTCCCACGTCGGCCACCATCATACGGCCCTCTTTCAACAGGTTGCCATGGTCGTGGTTGTGCAAGGTCTGCCCGTTGATCGACACGATAGGAAGGAACGACATTCCCCCGTGATGCTGCAAGGCGATACCTTCCATCGCACCGGCAATCTGGTACTCGTAAGTGCCCGGCTTGCACATCTTCATCGCCGTGGTATGCATCTTGTAGGCGATATCCATCGCGATGTCGATTTCGGCCAGTTCTTCCTTGTCCTTGATGGAGCGCTGGTCCGAAATAGCCTTGATCAACTCGACCGATTGGAGTTCCTTCAGTTTCGCGACCGGAACCGACATCCATTCGCTCATCTTCTGGGCGATTTGCATGTTGTAAGGAGCCACGAAATGAATCCGGCGACGGCTCAACGAAGCCTTGTGCAACAATTCGCGCAACTCGCTCACCGGTGCCGTTTCGGAAATCCCCACTTCCGAAGCCATTTCCGAAACCGAAGGCAGATGGCCCATCCAAATGATGTCGTCCATGGTGAGGTCGTCGGCATAGAGATAATCCTTGTCGGCATCCAAATCAATGAGCCCGTACATGTCGGGCTTCTGCAAGCCGAAGAAATACAAGAAATTGCTATCCTGCCGAAACGGATAGGTGTTGCCCGCGTAATTGCAAGGCACTTCGGGATTCCCCGGAAAGAACACAAGCCCGCCTTTCAAGCTTTGCCTCAACTTGGCCCGGCGAGCGGCATAAGTTTTCTTATCGAACATGATGCTGCAAGATAAACGGGCGAACCGGAATCCTTCTTCCTATCGTTTCCCAAGGCATTTCCCGGAAAACGGCAAGGCGTTCCTCAAATATTCCTTTTGCCTCAAAAGAAATTTCCGATTGCACCCTTGTTAATCCTGCAAAGATAAAAAGAATCCGTTTAACTTTTCACAAGCCAGGACACCGAAACCGACGAAGCGATACCCAAACAGCACAATCCACCGGAGCATTTTCCCCGCACGGAATCTTCAACGGATACGGAGAGAAAACGCCCATACTCCCGAACTGTCCAAAGGCCTTCCCCGAAGTCTTCCAAACGGCCTTTTCCGGCTCCTATACGAACAGTCCGCCAATCTGGAACACCAAAAACGAAACGATCCAAGCCACCAACGTGGTATAAACCGCCATGAAGACCGCCCATTTCCAACTGCCGCTCTCCTTGGCCACCGTCGAAAACACCCCGATGCAAGGAAAATACAATAAAACGAACATCATGAACGAAAGGGCCGAAAGGGCCGTGAACGAAACCGCCGGGTCCATAATCATACTCATCGTGCTCACCACTACTTCCTTGGCCGAAACTCCGGCCAACAAGCAAACCCCCATTTCCCAATTCATGCCCAAAGGCCGGATGACCGGTTCGACGAACTTGCCAATCCGCCCCAGATAGGATTGTTCCAAATGCTCCTTGTCGAGCCGCGCCTGCATTTCGGGCGTGATTTCCGTGCCAGGAGCCGGTTCAGGGCTCAAGGGGAAGTATCCCAAGGCCCAGACCACAATGGAGGCCACCAGGATGATACCCCCGATTTTCTTGAGGTACTGGGTCCCGCGAACCCAAAGGCTACGCCCCACCGAACGCCAAGTCGGCCAACGGTAGGGCGGCATTTCCATGACAAAAGGACTGTCGAAAGCCTTGAGTATCGTATGCCGGAACAACAAAGCCGACAAAATCGACACCAAGATGCCGAAAAGGTAAATCAAAAAGATGACCGTTCCCGCCTGCGCCTTGAAAAACATGCCCGCCAGCAGCACGTAAACCGGCAAACGGGCGCTGCACGACATGAAAGGGATAATCAGCATGGTGATGAGCCGGTCTTTCTTGCTCTCGATGGTCCGGGTAGCCATGATGGCAGGCACATTGCAACCGAAACCGATAATCATGGGAATGAAAGACTTCCCGTGCAAACCGATGGTGTGCATCAATTTGTCCATGATGAAAGCCACACGGGCCATATAACCCGTGGATTCCATAATCGAGACGAAGAAAAACAATATCAAGATGTTGGGCAGGAAAACCAGCACGCCCCCCGCACCCTGGACGATTCCGTCCACCAACACCGCCCGGAAAATATTGTCGGGCAAGACCGAATTAAGCCAAGCCGCCAAGGCCCCCACACCGGCTTCAATCCAATCCATGGGATACTGTCCTATCGTGAACGTGGCCTGGAACATCACCCACAAGAAAGCCAAAAAGATAGGAAAGCCCCAAATCCGATGGGTCAGCACCCGGTCTATCTTTTCGGTAATCCGGCGGCGGGAAGACACCAGCGGCAACTCGGCCTCCACATCTCCTTGTCCCGGATCAGTTTCAGACAAAGCCGGACTCCCGGCTGTCGAAGCCAAGCCGCCCCGGTTCGCCGGTTTATAGGTTTCGCGCAAGGCCCCCCGGACAAAAGCATAACGGTAGTCGGCAAAAACCTGGTCCACATCCTCCCCGAAGAGCTTCTGTAAACGCAAGCTCTCGGCGGCGGCCTTGGCCTTCAAAGCATCCAAACCCTCTATCAAATGGGCGTTCCCGACCCACTCGGTATCCCCCTCCAACAAACGGATGGCCAAATAGCGCGAAGAGTAAATCGGTTCATACCAAGGGTCCTTCCAAATCTCTTCCTGCAACAAATGCAGGCTCTTCTCCATCTCTTCCGAATAAGGGATATGGGTGTGGCGGACCGTCTTGTCGCGGTCCTCGTTCACCTCGATTACCTTGTCGAGCAAGGATTCCGTCCCGGTCTTGTCGCGTCCGATGGTCGGCACGATGGGTATCCCCAAAAGCGTTCCCAAATAGGCGATATCCAGCTCCGCCCCTGAAGCCTCCAACTCGTCGTACATGTTCAAGGCCATCACTACCCGGTAGTCCATGTCGATAAGCTGGGTGGTCATATAAAGGTTCCGCTCCAGATTGGAAGCGTCCACCACGTTGACCAAAACGTCGGGCTTGTGGTCCAAAAGATAGGCCATCACCACTTTCTCTTCCGGAGAATAAGGTGAAAACGAATAAGTTCCCGGCAAGTCGGTCAAACGGATCCGGTGACCGTTATAGGTGAACTCCGTGGTCTTGACATCCACCGTGACCCCGCTGTAATTCCCTACATGCTCGAAAGCCCCTGACAAGGCGTTGTAAAGCGAGGTCTTGCCTGTGTTCGGATTGCCCACCATGCAAACCTCGATAACCGAATGGCTGTCGATTTCCTTCTCCAAAGGCGCCTTCTGAGGATCGGAAGAAGCTTGCATATCCGCTACCGGCCCTGTCTGCAAGGCCGCATAGGCCCTGGCTTCCTCCGGCGTGCAAACCAAAACCTCTATCAATTCCGCTTCCGCCCTCCGCAAAGAAACCTCGCTGTCCAATATCCTGAATTCCACGGGGTCCTTAAGCGGTGCCGAACGCAACGCCTGCACCATCTGCCCCCGGACAAAACCCATCTCGATAATCCTATGACGAAAAGCCCCCCGACCCCTGACTTTCAAAATCATGGCCTGCTGGCCTTCTTTCAAATCATTCAGCGTCATAATCAAGCAATAATAAAGCCCGTAATTTCCGGGGTCCCGGCAAAGGCCGGCGTCCCGGAATTACGGGCGAAAGTATATCTTCCCGGCAAGGAAAGCAATACCTACAAATAGGTATTCTCGAAAGAAGCTCAAGGACATCCGGTGGAATCGTTTATCACCGTATAAATCACCTCCATCCGCATGTAATCCTTTTCGGCTCCAGGCCCATGCAATACCACACGGACCGGCTGTTCGTAACGGTCGTCCGAAAGCGGGGTCACATCCAAGTAGTTCTCATAATAGACCCGATTGGCGGTATCCACGGTGTTCAGATAGGCCAAACGTTGGAAATACCGGGTCACGTTAAGACGGTATTCCCCATTGTTTTCGTTGTAATAGCCGCCCGGGTTGGAGGCATCGGGCAATTCCTGCTCGGTTCCCCGGTTGATATAACGGAAACAGCTGAGTTGCTCGGGGATGCCAATCTCCGAGTCGTCCCCCATGTCCGCATTCTCCAACACGATGACCGCCTGGTTGATGACAATCTTGTCGCCTCCAAGTTCCGTGGGGAAATCCGGAATCCTGAAGCGGATACGGCTCCCGCCCGAACCTTCCACATAAAGACGTTGCGCCCCGCTGGCCGTATCTCCCACATGGGCCATCTGCGACTTGTACAAAGCATCGGTCGAAACCTCGCGGTCGCGCAAGACCTGGGTGAAACGCAAGGGGCCCAGGATAAAGTCCTGGAAAGAAGTCCCGGTCGAATTCCCATCGAAGAAAACCCGGATCATCGCACCGTCCGCATACAGGTTGGAAGCCGAGAACACGATGCTTTCGTTTTCCTGCGTGCAGGGCTGCACTTTCAGGTAAATACCCCCGAAATACTTCGGGAACGAGGCGATGTCTGCCTGTTCGGTCGCGCTCATGCTCAAGACCGTGTTCAAAAGCCTTTCCCCGAACGAGTTGGCAAGATGGACCTGCAAGGGTCGCACAATCGTGGTGGCGGAAAGCGAGTCGTAAACCGTATCGAAAGGCCTGGGGTTCACAGTCAGAGGGCCGCTCAAGGCAACGGGGTTATAACGGACATCGTAATTGGTGGAATAGGCACTGTCGTAGCCCGTCCCATCCACCAAGTCTTCTTCCACCTCGTAAATGGAAAAGGTCATGGCCCTCCCATCCATGCGCTGATGGCGCGGGAAGATGGTGGAATAAGGCAAATACAAGATAACCGAGTCGATACGGTAGTTGGAAGTCAAGTCGCCCGAATGGTAATCGGCATCTTCCGTACGCAAAGTAAGCAACTGGACTACCAGATTATAAGCTGCCGAACCCCAAACCGAACTATAAGAAGTTCCCAACAAAACGGAACTGGAGTTCTGGATAATCAAAGAATCGTCCGGCACGCTGAAAGCCTCGATACGGAAAGCGGTATCGTAACGGGCCACCAAATCATCGTCATCGTGCATCCCGCTCCCCAAAATGGAGTCGGGATCCGTCTTGCAAGACACCGACAACAGCAAAACGGCAGCAAGGCTCCACAAAAGCCCTTTGAAGGAAAATCTCATGGATTTATTTCTTTTTCTTCAGAAATTTCGAGTAGAACGCATTGATTTTCTCCACATAATCCTCATCGCCCGGATAATCCAGGATGGGTTTCTTGGAGTTTTGCAGCAACTCGGCCGCCCAAGGCTCCTGCCCTATACCGGCATCGCCGAAAATGACACCATCCGAAAAATCAAGCGCAATCCGGTTCAAATCGTTGAAAGAGAAGTGGCCGTAAGGGGTAATATCCTTGTTGGCGATATTGTCGAAAGCCAATTTTTGAGGAAAATTTTCAGGGAACGCACCTTCGAACCCGTCCTGGTAGAGGGTCGTGATTACTTTGGTATGCGCGAACAAGGGACTATCCTTGTAAATCCGCTTCACGTACAAAGGCAGGAGGGATGCGAACCAGCCGCTGCAATGGATGATGTCGGGCGCCCAAGCCAGTTTCTTCACCGTTTCCAACACGCCCCGCGCAAAGAAAATGCACTTTTCATCGTTATCCTCGTAAAAACGCCCTTCATTGTCAAAAAACATGTTCCTCTTGTAGAAGAACTCCTCGTTGTCGATGAAATAAATCTGCATCCGGGCTGACTGGATGGAGGCCACTTTGATAATAAGAGGGTGATCCGTGTCGTTGATAACCAAATTGATGCCGGAAAGCCGAATCACTTCGTGCAATTGGTTCCGCCTTTCGTTGACTACACCATACCGGGGCATGAAAGTACGTATTTCATTCCCCTGCTCCTGGATACCCTGCGGCAAGTAACGTCCCATCTTCGACATGGGGGTTTCTTCCGTGTACGGGAAAATCTCCTGGCTCACAAATAATATCTTCGGCTTCTCCATCAACGTAATTTTTTTCTTTTGCCAAGCGTGCCCGGGAATGCCCCGCCCAAAGCCGGCAAAACGCGACCCAGAAACCAGCCCGCACAAAAAGGCCAGAATACAAGGTTTGCAAAGTTACAAAAATTCCGCCACTCTGTCAAGCCTCTCCGATTTACATGCCTCTTTTCCAAAGATTTGAACCCCAAGAAACGGTATCCGGCCGCTTGCAGCCGAAGCATGGGGCCAATTCCCGCTCCATTGTTTTCATGCTGAAAAAATCGTACCTTTGTTGGTTTAGCGCATCGCGGTTTCACGTGTTTCAGGTGCAAAAAAGGCCCTGCACGTATTCAGATGCCCGAAGTGGTGGTTCCCACGGTCTTCCCTTGAAGGCCGGACACCTGTCCGGACACATTCCCGGCAGGTCCATGGACGGAAAAATCCGGGGCCACCTGGCACACCCTCCCCGGCATCCAAACTACCCCGCAGCCAAAGCGGGCGCAGCGCCGGAAACAGGGTCCGGTATCGTTTAATACAACAACATGGATAACATATGGGTAACCAAGAAAGTAGAAGGAGACATACCAAAGAACCTACATCCTGACCCGCACATTGCAAAGCTCCTGTACCAAAGGGGCATTACAACGCCCGAGGATGCGCAGAAGTTCTTCCACCCCGAAATCGGACACCTCCACGATCCTTTCCTGATGAAAGACATGGACAAGGCCGTGGAAAGGCTCAAGCGTGCGGTGGACGACAAGGAACGGATTTGCGTTTACGGGGATTATGATGTGGATGGCATTACGGCGGTAGCCTTGGTTTATCTTTTCTTGGAAAAAATCGTGGCCAGTCCCGAAGATTTGGGATTTTTCGTCCCCGATCGTTATTTGGACGGATACGGCCTTTCCAAACGAGGCGTGGATTACGCCTACGACAACAATGTCACCTTGATGATCGTGCTCGACTGCGGTATCAAAGCCAATGCGGAAGTGCTTTATGCCAAGGAGAAGGGCATCGATGTGATTGTCTGTGACCACCATTTGGCCGAAGGGGAAATTCCCCAGGCATACGCGGTCCTGGATCCCAAGCGGGAAGACTGCCCCTATCCTTGCAAGCATCTTTCAGGTTGCGGGGTCGGCTTCAAATTGGTTTCGGGCTATTGTATCCGATACGGGCTGAGCCTGCGCCAATACGCCTATCCTTTATTGGATTTGACGGCCATGAGCGTGGCTTCGGACATCGTGCCGGTCCTGGGCGAGAACCGGGTCTTGTCGTACTACGGGCTCATGCTGCTCAACACCCATCCCCGGCCAGGCGTGCAAGCTTTGCTCGAACTGGCCAACATCCGGCCTTTCCATACCGAAAACGCGACCCGTCCGGCTCCTCCGGCAAGAGGTTCGAACCATCCCCGCTTCTTCACGCGGGAACTGACCAACAACGACTTGGTTTTCTCGATAGGGCCGAGGCTCAATGCAGCCGGACGCGTCCAAGACGGGAAGAACGCGGTAAGGGTGTTGCTCTGCAAGGACGAGCGTTCGGCAAAGGACATTGCCCGGCTCATCGACTTCAACAACCGGGAAAGGAAGAACCTGGACCATCTGGCCACCGAGGAAGCCTTGGAGCAAATCAAACAGGACCCGGAAGCGGAATTCAAATCTTCCACCATCGTTTTCAAGGACTCTTGGAACCAAGGCATCATCGGAATCGTGGCTTCCCGCCTGATTGAAACCTATTACCGCCCGACCATCGTGTTCACCACCACGGCCAACGCCGACAAAAACACCTTGGTGGGGTCGGCCCGTTCGGTCAAGAACTTCAATATCTACGATGCCATCACGGCCTGCGCGGGCCTATTGGAACACTACGGAGGCCACAAGTACGCGGCGGGCCTGACTATCAAGCAGGAGAACCTGGCAGCTTTCACGGAAGCTTTCGAAAAGGTGGTCAAGGAGAACCTCAAGGGGGAAGAACCCATGCGGGAAATCGAAATCGACGATGAGCTGCTCTTTGAGGAAATCACACCGGAATTGGTCAAGGAAGTCAAAGAGTTCGCACCTTTCGGCCCTTTGAACCCGAATCCCATCTTCATGAGCACCCACATCAAGGACGATGGGGGAAGCCGGAAGCTCAAGAACAACCACTTGAAGCTGTCGCTTTTCCAGACAAAATCACGCTCGTTCCCAATCAGCGGCATTGCTTTCCAGCAAGGCGATGCCTATGAACAGATTCAGACCGGGCACTCGTTCGACATTTGTTATCACTTGGAAGAGAACACTTTCAATGGTGTAACGAATATCCAGCTCAATGTGCAGGACATTCACTTTCCTTGAAAAAGGATGGGGACTTTGTTCGTGTGAGCCGAGGGAAACCGAAGCTTGGACAGTGCGACAAAATCAATCTGTCGCGGGGAAGAGGAAATCAAAGACGAGGAAACTTCAAAACACGCGAAGAAGAAAAATACAAAGAGGGTGACCCAAAAGCCAGCTTTCCAAAAGAGAATCCGCGTTGGAATGTATCCTATCGGGGATTCTTTGTCGAAAAATCATCTTTTGAGTCACCCTCTTTGTAGCATCAACACTGCGCCAAAAGCGCTTGCACTTGGCGCTTGTCGGTGGACAACTGGGCTTGGAGTTCCGCCAAGGAGTTGAATTTCTTCTCGTTCCGGATACGTTTCACCAGCTCCACCTGCAAATAACGGCCATAAAGGTTGCCCGAAAAACCGAACAAATTCACCTCGATGCTGATGGCCGAGGTGTTGCTGACCGTAGGCCGGGTTCCCACGTTCAACATGGCCCCGTAAACCTTGGGGGAAGCCGGTTTTCCGGGACTTCCTCCCTCCAGCGGACATCCCGGACTGGCCGGACTTCGGGAATCAAGCGTACTTTCCAAACCTTCCAACCTCTTTGGACACGACTGCGACCTTCCGGATATGTCCGGACTGCCCGGTTCTTCAGGTTTCCCTTGCCCGGAAGCGTTTTCCAAGATTTTCACCCGGCAGGCGAACACCCCGGCAGGCAAAACCGTTGCTGTTTCCAAATTGGCGGTCGGGAACCCGATGGTCCGGCCCAACTGGTTGCCCTTGACAACGATTCCTCCAAAAACGAATCCATCCACCGGGACTTCTCCCGCGCCCGCCTCCATCACCTCTTCCCTGCAAAATGTTTCCGGCAGAGCCGGGTTCCGGACCACAAAATCCCTCAACATACTTCCAAACGGATTGTATTCAAGCTTTCGCCCCGTTGATGGAAGGGGATATGGCTCAGGTAAACCACCCGTGAACCGTGATGCAAACGGCCTTCACGCAACAGGACTTCATTGGCGTACACCGCCGCCTGGGCCGTCCGCTCCATGGGTTCGATGGGAAAAACCTGTGCGCTCCAAGTAAATCCCAACTGGCTCCTCAACAAAGGATTGGTCGTGAAAACGTAAATCCGGGCATTGGGCCGGTAAGAGGCCACGCTCATCACCTCGTTCTTGTCCTCCGCGAACAAGACAATGGCTTCGGCCTTGGCGCTGTCGGCCATCTGGACGGCACTGAAACTGATAACCTCCTTGCTGAAATTGGGCGTGGAAGGATCCGGATGCTTGCAAGGCTTGTAACAGAAACCCTTGCGCTCGGTAAACCGGATGATGCTTTCCATGGCCCGGACGCTTTCCACCGGGAATTCACCCACCGAAGTTTCCCCGCTCAACATCACGGCATCCGCCCCGTCCAAGACAGCATTGGCTACGTCATTGGCTTCGGCCCGGGTCGGCGCGAAATTATGAATCATGCTTTCGAGCATCTGGGTCGCCACGACCACCGGCTTGCCCTTGGCCACAGCCCGGCGAATCACTTCTTTTTGGATGATGGGGACCTGCTCGAAGGAGACTTCCACGCCCAAATCTCCACGAGCCACCATGATACCATCCGAACAATCAATCACTTGATCTATATTGTCCAAGACTTCCGGCTTCTCTATCTTGGCAAGAATCGAAACCTCGCCTTCCTTGCCTTTTTCCTTGACCAAGGCCCTTAGTTCCTTCATGTCCTGCGGTTTGCGAACAAAAGACAATCCAATCCAATCCACCCCTTGTTCCATGGCGAAAATGGCATCCCGCCGGTCTTTCTCGGTCAAGCTGGGCAGGCTCACATAGGTATTGGGCAGGTTGACCCCTTTGCGGCTCGACAAAAGACCGCCATTGACCACCTCGGTCTCGACCCGGTCCTGGTTATTGGTCCCCGTGACCCGCAAACGGATCTTGCCGTCGTCAATCAGGATTTCCTCCCCTTCGTTGACCACCTTGGGCAGATCGTAATAACCGATGCTGGCTCCTTGGGCATTGCCGGTCATCGGCACGGTACTAAGGAAAAAGGTGGAACCTGGTGCGAGGAACGAACCTTCTTCCATCTCACCAACCCGGATTTTCGGACCTTGCAAATCGGCCAAAATAGAGACATTGAGCCCCAGTTTGGCGGAAACCTTCCGGATCATGGCAATGGAACCGGCATGCAGTTCGTAGTCGCCATGGGAGAAATTGAGCCGGCAAACATCCACACCCGCCTTCAACATGGCGGTCAAAGTCTCCTCGTTACGGCAAGCCGGGCCTATGGTGGCCACCACCTTGGCCTGGGAATAACATTTTTCTTTTTCCAAATTCTTCAGATACGACATCGTTTATTGTATTTCAAGAAGCATACGGGAATGAACCACCGTCCTAATTGAATTCCAAGACATACGGCAAACGGGCCCAAACCTGCGGTCCTTCCATCGCCGAAATCCCGTCCCACTGCGACCAGATTTCCAAAGCAGCCGGACCGAAATGTTCCTGGACATAGGTACGGACGGCATCGGTTTCCTTTCCGGTCAACATCTCCAGCAATTGGGTTGTCAAATCCTTGGGTCTCGGATACTCTTCCACGGCATAATTTTCCAAGCCGGCCAAAGCGGCAGCCTCGGCAATCGCATCTTCCAAACCACCCAATGCATCTACCAAACCGATTTCCAAAGCATTGGAACCGCTCCAAACACGCCCTTGGCCTATCGCATCCACCTGCTCGAAACTCATACCGCGCCCGGCGGCCACCTTGTTGACGAAACCAGCATAAATTTCCTCGATGTTCCGCTGCATGACCGCTTCCTCGTAGCGGGTCATAGGACGGGAAACCGTACTCAAGGCCGTGGAATTCTTGTTGGTCCCCACATGGTCGAACGTAAAGCCCAGCTTGTCGGTAAGCAAACCTTGGGCATTAGGAACGGTCCCGAACACCCCGATGCTACCGGTCAAGGTGTTGGGGGAGGCATAAATCTTGTCGGCCATGCAGGAGATATAATAGCCGCCACTGGCCGCATAATTGCCATAGGAAGCCACTACCGGCATTTTTTCCTTGAGCTTGAGCAATTCCTGGTAAATGACATCGGCGGTCAACACGGCACCACCGGGGGAATTGACACGTAACACCAAGGCTTTCACCGATTTGTCTTTCATGATTTTCTCCACCTGCGATGCCAGATCGGTCCCGATGGAAGTGGAGGAACCTTCACCCACGATGATGTCGCCCTCGGCATACAACACCGCGATTTTGTCCTTGCCCGCTTTTTGAACCGGCAGGTTCCCCACGTAATCGGAAATCTTTACAAAGTGGGAGGATTTATCCATACTGTCGACCAAGCCTATGCGCCGGGGCAGGAAGTCGTCTTCCACGAAGTTCCGGGGAACCAAGGCATCCACCAAACCGGAACGCAGGCTACCCGTCGCGGTGAAACCGAGCAGGCTGTCGGCCACCTCGTTCAACCTCGCCGGGGAAATTCCCCGTTCGGAACTGATGTCGGCCACGATTTCCCGCCACATCGAGTTGAACAACACCGAATATTGCTTGCGGTTGGCTTCGCTCATGTCGGTCCGGAAATAGGGTTCCACCGCGCTTTTGAACTCGCCATGACGGATTACCTGCATCTCAACGCCTATCTTTTCCAGGAATTTGATGTAGAACATGATTTGGGCGGCCAATCCTTGGAACACCACCGAACCTTGGGGTTGCAGGAAAACCGAATCGGCCACGGAAACCAAATGATAGGCTCCATGGCTCGCATACATGTCGGCAAAAGAATAGATGAACTTGCCCGATTGCTTGAAGTCTTCCAAAGCACCCCGGAGTTCCTCGGCGGTGGCATAACCGATGCCTGCGCCCTCGTAGTTCAAGTAAATACCCTTGATCCGGTCATCCTCCTTGGCCGCATGGATGGCTTTCAAATAGTCGTTCAAACCCATGGCCTTGGAGAAACTGGAAAAGTCCGTGGGATTGAAAAAGTCGAAATTATCCAAATTGGATTCCCGGGGTTTGTCGGAAATGGCCTTGTCGAGGTCGATTTGCAAAATGGAATTGTCCCGGACCGGGACTACCGGCGTTGAACTGCCTGCCGCGAACATGGCACCGATGCTCCCCAGCATCACAAAGAACATAATCAAGGACACAATCAACATCCCGATGACTGTGGCCAGAAGGTACTTGAAAAACGATTTCATAAATCCTTTGGTATATTTTTAATCTATTTAACCAATTTCCAGAAGCTTGCCCGAAGAAGATGCTCCCCTCCTTGGAACGCAAGGGTTCCACAAGCCTTCCTCCGAAAAAGCCGCCAGCCGCATTCTGCCGACCGACAGCCTCCGATGAAGTCTTACCGTCCGGGCAAACACAAAGGTACATCAAATCTTGCATCCGCAAAGAAAGCAGAGGTTAAGAAGCTGCTACAAAAAACGTACATCCATCCTTGACGCTTCCTTGCAGCTTTCATCTTGCAAATAAGACATTAAACAATGAATCAGCAAGGCAATGTTTTTAGAATTCCCTTTTTAGTTCTTCATACAAGTCCACAGGCCCCAAATGCCAATATTTGGTACTCTCGGTCGACAGTTTTTTATAGAGTTGTGATCTGTAGATACGACCTATGGCCTCCGTAAGGCTTATGCCTTTCTCTTCTGCAAGCCAAGGAGCAAGCCATCCGATCTTGATGGGCAGCAGTAGATACAGGTTGTCTTGCGTTATTTTTGCATGCATGACTTCACCTCCTTTGCCTCTATGAATTTAATGGCAAGCAGCGACTTTTCGGTGTGGAAAAGATACTGGTCTACCAGTTTGTAGGTTTTCAGTTCTTGTATGAGTGTCGGCAAACTGATGAGACCACCTTCATAAAGTGTGAATTGCGCGTAAACGCTGTCATTTGCCACCGGTCCATACACAATGTCGTAATCGTGGGTATAGCCTTGCTCCGTGCGATTCTTCATCACAAAACTCACCCATTCTTCCGTTGGCTTCTCAAACAAGAGCATTTTCATGTGTCTCATGACCTCGTCGTCAAGCTCATACACATTTACATAACCAACAGGCACTCTTTTTGTCTTTCATTCTGAGCTCCGCCAGTTTCCTTGCCTGCCATAAGAGGTCGTAGCGTAGAAACCAGAACCATAATCAAGTAAACGGTTTGCCTGGCGTATCTCCGGACGTTTCACCTCCTCTAAACTACCATGATATACCTTGCTCATTTCTTCCTTTCGTTTATCATTCCATCTATTTCCTCAACTATCCAGCGGTGGCCTTGCGTGTGAAGCACATCATAGAATTCGCAAAAATGATCCGTTATCCCATATTGTTCGAACAGTTTCGCAACATCCTCCGTTGGCATGTCCTTGGCTTTGGCATATTGCTCTATACAAAACGACAAGAACATAGCTTTATCTTGTTGTTCCTTGTTCATTCTAATTCTCCTTTCTGTAACTGGCGACACATATTTGTCTATTTACAGCATCGCCGATAAGGCGTTGCTTAAATTCTTTCGGAGCGTCCATTCCGGCTTGCCAATGGGAAATATAGTTGTCTACCCGTTGGCGGTTAAAAACATAACAGATCTACGCTAAAAAATCGTGCTGATTTACACGTATCGCATGCACAACTTATAGGCAATATTCGCAAAATCTCTGGATATCTGCAAGCAAAACACAGAAGGATGGGGCAACGCAGATTCAAGTCACCAATGCAACTTTCGCAGATTCAAACCATCCTTGCAGCAGAAAAGCCAAAGCCTCAGAACTTGAACTTAATACCGAGGTTCAAACCATTGCTGTTTCCGAACACCTTTTCCTTGCCCTCAAACTCGACATCCAATTTTCCCTCTTCCCTCTGCTTGCCGTCCATCCAATTGAAATAGGAGGTCGAATACACTCCTGCCTGCCATTCCATAAAGAAGCTCAACATGGGATTTATATAAAAATCAATGCCCAACGCCCCTACGAATCCCAACATGAAGAAATTCTTGGCACTTTTATATCCAGCCCTATACAACACTTCATCGGACGTACCGAAAACGCCTTTGTTGGTAGCCAAGCTTGCTTCATGTTCCAAACGACCAAAAATAGTCCCTATACCCGCCTTGACATACGGATTACATCGGACAAAACCCGGATTGACTTTCATCTGAACGGACAGATAACCTCGTTGAGCATCCAAGAACAACAAAGACTCAAAACCTCTTGCAAATCCATCCATCGTCTCGGAAATCATCACCCTGCCCAATCTATTCGTAGACACGATATCCACAGGAAAGGCAATGTATCCCCCATTCAATTCCAATCCCATATACCGGTTGAAATTGAAACCAAAATTCGCTCCCACCCGTACTCCTTTCCCCACATTGGCACAATCAAGAAGGTCGAACATAGTAATATTCTCAAAGATACCCGTATTCAAGAACCCGTCTATTTCATTTGCCCCCAGACGAAACGCATAGCCCACGGATATATCCACGTAAAACCGTTTGAACTCGTATTCCGGCAAGGGCTTCTTCGCCTTCTTCTCCTTGACCGGCTTCTCCGCCGCAACCAAGCCGAGGCCAAAGCCCATGAACAATAAAAAGACCAAAATATATCGCATCGTTTTCATCACACCTCCCTTTTAAGACAGGAAAGCCTATGGAGAGTACCGTCCCACTCTCCATAGGCTTATCCGAATCATTGCACTATCAGTTTTTTCGTTACACTATAACCTTCCCATACAACCCGCACCAAGTACATGCCCGATGGTAGATTTTCCAAAGGCACAATTCCATAGCTGTAAGAAAATTGGCTCTGATACCAAAGCCCGCCGTTCAGTCCGTAGACAAAAACTTCCTTGGCTTCCGAACCGCAAGCTTCCGGCATCATGGATACCTGTACTTCCTCGGTGGCCGGATTGGGAGCCAGATGGAACAAATCGGAATATTCATCGGTATACGGCTCTTCATTCCGCATATCTTGGACATCTTCTTCGTCTTCCGGAGCGGTCTTGGCCTTGCTTTGCTGGGCGGCCAGCTCCTTGTCGTAACAAGCCAAAGTCAAAGTCGCATCACCGGAAACCTCGAACGAGCCATCGATGGTCAGGGTTTGCGTAAAGGCGATTTTCGACTGGGAATTGCCTTTCAGCGTTATATTTCCAAGCGTGGCATTGCGGCAGAACGACCGTAATTCTTCGTCATTCCCTTTGGTAAGATTGCGCAGTTCGGAATCGGTGGTAACGTTCCAGTCGGGATAAATGTCATAAACCACCATGTTATTCTTTCGATAACTGTCCCCGTCCACTTTTAACTTTTTCAATCTATAATATCCATTCGGAGACTCTTCCGTATCACTCCCCCAACCCCAATTAAAATAAAACTCGTCATCTGCATTATAGCCCGTAATCAACCAAAAATGCTTTGTTGAACACAAATCACATTTATCGCCTCGGTAAATCACCGGATATCCTTGATTTATCTGCTCTTTTATCCGATTTGGCCACCCTTCGCCATTATCTGAATCTTTTCTCTTCTTCATTTTGGCATCAGCAAACCCCATCGAAACAACCCCTTCGAGAAGCTCATTTGTGGTTGCCCATGATCCCGCACAACAATACTCCACATCTGCAGCCTCCGCACAAGCTTTCAACAAATGCGCCACATTATTCACAATTCTAACATCAGTGGCATCGTACAACGCACGTGGCATTTTATCCCAATCATATTGGGGTGGGAACTGCCAATAGCGAAACAATTGCCCCATCGCCACAGGAGCACACCCAACAGGCTTCCTCTTACCATGGATATCACATTTCCATGGAGCAGGGACACACAAGATACTAGGCAATTCCCCTGCTTTAGGCATAAATTTGTTATAAGCAGGTGCCGTTATGTTCTCGTTGTAGCTTTGATTCCACATCGGATCGCCCCCCCTGCTATCATCAGCTAATAAATTCATAGTATAGCCTTTTGCCTGCACCCGCGTATTCAAATTTTTAGAAAAATCCGAATTTAAGGACTGCAAACCATCCCACGCCTCTCGATTCTTGTTTGCATCTTCCACATATTGCTTTCTTTGCATATCCATACGGATTTCTTCTATCTGCTCGTAATAATCTTCCAATAAGCCCACTAAACCAGGAGGCATATTGTTTGTATCTGAATCCCAAAAGCCTTTGGAAGAATAAGCCAAGACCGGGTATATAGATAAATCGTTCGTCATCATTATCCATCCACCATTGGCATACTCTATCAAATGCAACTTAGCTGCCTGCGACAATTCTTTGACCGGTGTTCCTATGGCATCCGCATAAACTTGGCGAATGGAATTTGTTTGAGTTCTTGGACTCATTATAGCCATGTAGTTTTTCGCTGCCTGCAACACATTTTTTTGGTCAATTTCTTGTGCCACCATAAAATTTCCCCACACAAGAAATAACACCATCCCTAAGAATATCTTTTTCATGATGCCTGTTTTTAAATTAACACTTGCCTCACGAAAAGGCTATTCCTCTTTCGATTTCAAGGCTTCTTTCAATGCCTCTATTTCGGCTTGCTGCTCCTGCACGGCTTTTACCAGGAAAGGTATCAGGACAGAATAGTCCACCGTATAGAAATCGCCATAATGGTCATAATCTACGGCTTCCGGGCAAACCTCCACCAATTCCTGGGCAATGAACCCGACCCGGTTGCTGCGCAAGCTGTCTGCCACCTTGTTGCCTGACGAATCGATATCCGCGTAATCGAAACGCACTGGCCTCATTTCCATCACCTTGGCCGTCGCACTTTCCATCGGGCGCACATTGGTCTTGTAACGGGCATCCGAAAGCGAGCTGATACCCGTGGCCGAAGTGGAATAATAACGGGTCGAATACACCCCGACCAATTGGTTGTTGGCCGAACCTAACATCAAACGGCGCCCGGAACTGCTCAAACGAAGGATATCCCCTATTTCCACCCTTCCCTCTTCGAAGTTTCCACCCCCTCCTACAATAATCGATTTCGGCACGTATTGCAAATCCTCCTCATAAGCCAGGTCAAGCGTTGCCGCGTTGATGCCCAAGCGGATTTTTTCCGGCTGCAACTCGATAGATGTCTTGAAGGAAGCGGTCGTGGCAAGCCGCCCTATCTGGATTTTCGATGCCGTGGAATACAGCCCCACATTCGATGTCCCCATCCGGATGGATGGCATGGAGACTTCGAAACCGGATGTTACCAGTCCCGTCCCGACCCCATTTCCAATCCGGACTTTCCCCTCTGCAAAACGTATGCCCGTGTTGCCTGCTTGCATCAGGACTTCGGGCATGGAGACCTCGAAACCTCGCGTGATTTTCGCTTGCTCGTTCACATTGCCGATTTTGAGCAATTCCGAATTGTAAATCTTGAATTGCCCAAACACGGAAGAAGCCGATATCGCCAGTACGGTCATAACGGCAAACAGTCTGTTCTCTTTCATAATTTCTCTTTTTTAGTTAGACTTTTCCTGTTTCTGTATCCTTATCTTCTCATAATTTTTTTCAAATAACCCAAACTATTAGTCCCTAACCTTCCCCGTTGCGGCGACACCGCCCTACCTGCCCCCAAAGATATGCCATCGGCTTCAACCCACCAAACATAGGAAACCAAAAACGGGTGTCTCAACCAAATCTCAACCAGACAAATTTTAATAAAACACAGCTGACCAAACAAATAAGCACCGTGCTTTTTTACATCAAATAAAAGTCCTCAAGACCATGCGAAGATAATCCGGACAAGTGACAGGATGATGACGGAATTCCTACGTTTCCATGAAACAGGCCCATTCGTCCCGGAAGCGGAACAAAAGCAAACCGGAATTCAGAAGGCACAGCCCCGGCTACGGAAGCTGCAAGGCTGCTTGCAAAATCCGTTGCAGGATGGCTTCGAAATCGGCTTCGCTCCGGACAAAATCCATCCCGTCCACATCGATGAACAGGCAACGGGCCGGCTCCAAAGTCTGCATATAGGAACGGTAGCCTTCTTCCACGGTGACGAGGTAGGCGGGATCCATATTCGCCTCATAAGAACGCCCCCGCTGCCGGATATTGCGCATCAAACGCTCCACGCCGCTATGGATATACACATAGAGGTCGGGCTTGGGAATCGAAGTTAAAATAATGTCGTACAAACGTTTGAACAGCAGGTATTCATCTTGCTGCAAGGTATTCCTCGCAAAAACCAGACTTTTGCTGATAGAGAAATCACTGACAAGGAACGGGCTGAAAAGCTCCTGCACAAAATCCTCCTTGGCCTGGCGGTAGCGTTCGGCCAAGAAAGTCAGTTCCAAAGGAAAAGCGAAACGCTCCCTGTCGGCGTAGAACTTGGGCAGGAACACGTTATCCTCAAAGCTTTCCACTACCAATTTTGCCCCGAAGCGGGCGGCGATTTTCCGGGCAAGGGATGTCTTTCCAGCCCCGATGTTCCCCTCTATGGCCAAGAAACGAAGCTTTTCAGGCCAAAGGGGAGCCTGCCGTTCTTCCGCTTCCCCGCCAACTTCCTCAAGCCGGATTTCCCCTGCCTCGTTTTTTGCCTGCCCGGCATCCTCCACATCGGAAAAAGTTTCCGGGACCGGCAAACGGCAAAGCCGCACATTCTCCACCGAATCGGGACATTGCCGCAACAGGACTTGCACTTCGGAACCCAAGACCGGATGCAGGAAACGAGGCGCGATTTCTGCCAAAGGCACCAAGACAAAGGCGCGTTCCTGCATCAAAGGATGCGGCAGGCTCAGGCATCCGCCCCGGATGATGAAATCGGAGTAAAACAGGATATCAATGTCGATGGTCCGGGATGCATACGAAGGTTTCATCGGCGCTTGCCCCAGATTCCTGCTCCCGTCCCGACCCGTTCCTTCCGGGCTTTCCGCAACGGCTTCCGCTCTTCCGGGGCGAACCCGACCCAAAGCGGCTTCTATTTCCAACACCTTTTGCAACAGGGCATAAGGGTCCAAAGCGGTTTCCAGCTCCAAAGCCTGGTTGTAAAAAACTTCCTTGGCCTCGAAACCCCAAGCGGGCGAGGTATAAAGATGCGATGCCTTGGTAATCACGCCGGCTTGGCGTGAAAGCTGCTTGCGGGCTTCCTTGAACGTCTGGATACAGTTACCAAGGTTCGCGCCCAACAATAAATAAGCGGTATGCACGGGCATGTTTTCCTCCTTTCTTCCAATTTGCCACAAAGATACGCAGCAAATGAATGCAAAGCCGGTTACCACGTTTGGAAACGGGCCGATTGCAGATAGGCAAGGGATTGGGGTCCGACATTGAAAAGAAGGTCCAAAATGCTGAGACGCGCCACATCGGCATCACAAGGAAAAGTCTGCATATAGGGTTCGAACGCAAAGCAAGGCGCTTGCGCAGCATCGAAATCCAAAGGAGGTACGAAACCACCCTTGGCAGTCCCGTTCTCCGGAACACCCTCCTTCGAACGCAATTCCAAGACATTCAAGCGCCGCACCGGCAAACGCAGCTTTTGAACCAAAAGATCCAGAATCCTGTCATTGAAATCCAGCAAACGCAATCCCACCCGTGCCTCTTTCTCGGCCCACTGGTACAAATCGGCCCATTCATCCTTGTAATACAGGAAATAAGGCGAATTGTTGTAAGCCGTGCAAATGCCGCGCCAATGCACCCTCGCCCAAGCCTGCTTGGCATCAATCAAGACCTCGGAAACCGGCGTATGGTTGCCCTGGGGCCTGATGCAAGGCACGGAAAGCGTCAGAACGCCTTGCGAGGTGACAATACGGGCCCGGTTGCGGATGGTCTGCTTGGGATAGGTTTCGGCCGTTTCCACTTGGAAGCTCCCGGCCCGCACCAAGGCGGCACAATAATCCAAAGGGGGCAAATAAGCCGTGCATACCCGCAAGACACCGTTTCCTATCGGCTCCGCCCTATCTGCTGAAAATACCGATTCCTTGTTTTCCCGTTCCATGGATGATTTATTAAGGTATTTCAAGGCTTCACAAGCTTGAAGCTTTCCCAAGGCAAGATTGCAGCTTTGCCGGATGGGGTTTCCGGGAAAAACTGCCAAAAATAAATGCCTGAAGGCCAAGTTTCCGTTTCCCTGTAATGGCTCCCGGCTTCCAAACGGCCTTGCTCCAAAATCCGTCCCCCCGCATCGCACAAGCGGTAAAATCCCGCACAAGGAAGTTCCACATGAAAACCGTCCCGCACCGGATTGGGGTAAATCCGCAACGACCTCTCCACCTCGCCCTTTTCAAGGGCCGCATCCTCGTAAAGCCCGATGTTCCCGGAAGAAAAATACTGCAAACCCCCGCATTGGTTCCCGACCAGCAATTCCGGCAGGCCGTCGCCCGTAAAATCGTGCAAAAGCGGGGAGGCATGGATACCGACCTGGATTTTCCGGATTGTCTCCGAGCCGGTCCGGAAGCCCGCCTTGCCCAAATAAGTGAAACGCCCGTCCAAGTTGCCGTCAATGCCCCCATAGAGGAATATTTCCCCGTTCTCGCTCCCGCAAGCCAAGTAGGTTTCCCCGTTTCCGTCCCGGAAAAACGAAGGCCGGGAATAACCGAAGTTGGAAAACTGGCGGTCAATGACATCCACCCCTCCCAAACTGTCGGTCTTGTGCAAAAAGACAGGCATCCCGCCTGCTTCCGCCGGACCTTGGTTCTCGAAATAGGTCAAGCTGCCCTTGGTCGTGCGCCGGGGCTTGGTCGGCCAGACATGCTGGCGTTCGCCCACAACCAAATCCTCCAATCCGTCCTGGTTCAAATCGAAAAATACCGGGGCCGAAAACGCGCTCAAACGCAAATCCAAAAAACTGGAGTCCAACAAGACAGCCCGGGCCTCCGTGGCGGCCTTGCCTCCCTCCGGGGACAGTCCCCGGGTTCCTGTCCGCCAAACTTTTCCCTGCCCGGCTACTTGCGTTCCACCGAGTTTTCCTTGGTTCAACCCCTCTATCCGGAAAAGCCACAAACGCCCGTCTTCCATACCGACAAGCAGTTCGGGATTCCCGTCCCCGTCCAAATCCGAAAAAGCCGGATACAAAGCCCTCATCCCCAAGGAAGAAAGTCCTAAGAAATCTTCGGTTTCCAAAACAAAGGCAGGACTTGTCCCTGTCCCTGTATTGGTCAGCAAAGCCAAGGAAGAAACCATCCGGGTCTGCCAACTGCCCATCTCGTAGTAAACGCCCGTTTTCTTGCCATAATTGGCCACAACCAAATCCTCTTTCCCGTCCTGGTTCCAATCGAAAGCCACCGGAACCGCCCCGGCACCGAAATCGAGCATGGTATTTTGCAGGAAATCCTTCTCGACGAGCCGGGAACGGGCCACACCCGAACCGGTTTCCCGGTATCGCCAAACGCTCCCGCTCCCCTCGGCGTTGAAAGGGTCGGTCTCGAAAGGAGAGAACAGATAACATTGTGTATCTTGGTAATAAACATGGGAAATCACCGGAAAATTGTACAGGCGGACCGGTTCTTCCATTGGAAATACGGTATCGTAGGACGTGATGCGGGCCTGTTCCGGCGTACCCCCGTTCTGCAAATAATAAAGCTGGGGATAGCCCACATCGCCCAAAACGATATCGTACAAACCGCTTTGCGTGTTCTTGAAACCGAACATCGTGGAACCGGCATGTTTGACGTCCGGTTGGGCATCCGGCGCCTTGGAACCCAAGTCTTCATTCCTGCTGCTGCAACTATCGAGGAAAATCTGGTTCGACTCCTCGCTTTCCACAAAACAACCCCAGCTCCAATCGGCCAGCTCCAAACAAAAGGTGTCGGCCCGGCCCAAGGATTCCTGGGCGTAATTGCGGTAATACAGAAGAAAATCGCCCGAAGAGGGTACCCAGAAATTCAAAACATCGTAGTCCCCGTCCCCGTCTATGTCGGCAATAACCGGGAAATCCTCGTTGGTACAGTACAGGGCCGTGGAAGAACCGAACATAAGGGCGGGAAGTCCATCCGTAATCTCGGTGAAAACCAATTCATAGGCATCTTCCCCTTGATAGGAGTCGTTCCGGTAAACCCGTATGCCCGAAATCCCGTTGAAGGTGAACAAATCCTTTTTGCCGTCGTGATTATAGTCGCAAGACTGGACCCATGCCTGCAAGGCCGGGAGGTGGAACTCCATGCCTTCCAAGGGTTCCCAAGCCGAGGAAAAACAAGATACCCGCGAACCGATGCGGTCGAAAAGGACGTAATCATCCTGCCCGTCCCCGTCCAAATCCACGGAGGCCGCATGGATGGCGTTCAAGCCGCCCGACCAAGGATTGGGCAAACACCGCCCGTCCGGCAAACGGACTTCCGGCAAAGTATCCGCCTGCTTGAAGGCGAACGACAGGTTTTTCCCCTTGTCCAGGGTGGAAACAGTGGACTTGCCCGCTTCCGGACACGGGGTCGCCCCCACAGGAAGCACGGCCACGAACGCCAGCAAAGTGACAGCAAACACTTTCCACCTCCGCATATCGAACTCCATCTCAAGACTATCTTTCAAACAACAAACGTTCGCCCCGGTAACCCGGCATCAGAACCCGGCCCTGGTCATAGACCAAGTTCCCGTTGACAAAGGTGGAACGGACTTTCCCGTGCAGGGTCCGGCCATCCAAGGCGCTCCAACCGCATTTGTAATCGATATTGCTCTTTTCTACCGCCCAAGCCGTTTCCGGTTCCACAAGAGCCAAATCCGCCGCATACCCCGGACGGAGGAAGCCGCGTTTCTCCATGCCGAACAAACGGGCGGGACGATGGCACATGGCCTCCACGATTTCGGTCAACGCAAAGACTCCTTGGTGCACCAGCTCCAACATCATCGGCAGACTGTGTTCCACCCAAGGCGAACCGGAGGGACAATCGAAGTAAGCTTGCTGCTTTTCTTCCAAGGTATGGGGGGCATGGTCGGTCGCCAAAACCACCTCGCCTTTCTTGACCGCCTGGCGCAAAGCCTCCCTGTCCGCCGGGGTCTTGATGGCCGGATTGCATTTCATCCGCCATCCGTAGCGGTCGTAATCCTGATCCGAAAACCAAAGGTAATGGACACAAACTTCGCCGGAGACGTTGCCGCCCAGCAATTCCAGTTCCCGTGCCGTGGAAAGGTGCAGGATATGCAGTTTCGTCCCATGTTTCCGGGCCAAAGCCGCCGCTTTGGACGAAGAGGCATAGCAAGCTTCAGCGCTCCTGATCAAAGGATGGACCGAAAACGGGGCATCGTTCCCGTAACGGGCCTTGAAGTCGGCCAAGTTCCGGCGGATGATGTCTTCCTCTTCGCAATGGGCGGCCACCAAAGTGGGCGCATGGGCGAACAAGGTTTCCAGATAAGCGGGATCCCGTACCAGCATGTTGCCGGTGGAAGACCCAAGGAAGAGCTTGATACCGCAGACCTTACGGGGGTCGGTTCTCAAAACTTCCTCGATATTGTCCTCGCTGCATCCCATGTAAAACGAATAGTTCACATGGCTGCTTTCGGCTCCCATCCGGTATTTTTCTTCCAAAAGCGCCTGGCTCAAGGTCTGGGGCTTGGTGTTGGGCATGTCCATGAACGAGGTCACGCCGCCTTTGAGTGCCGCCAAGGATTCGGAGGCGATATCGCCCTTATGGGTCAGACCCGGCTGACGGAAATGGACTTGGTCGTCGATGATACCGGGCAGGATGTAAGCGCCCTGCAAGTCCAAGACTTCATAACCCGCCGTATTTTCCCAAAGTTCCGGATCCTCCGGTTCCGAAGCCAGCTTGGGAGCCGATCCGCAGGGTCCCCCCAAGCCGGGGTTCAACGCTGCCTCTTCTTCCTGGTTGTCCAGAAACCGGAGCGCTTCTATTTTCCCGCCCTTGATTTTCATTTCGCCCTTTTGGCATCGGCCTTCATTGACCAAAACGGCATTTTTCAAGAAATAGTTCATGTTGTTTCAATGCTTTCCTTGGAACCAAGCCGGATTTGAACCCGGCAGGATTCCAAGGGACAACGAAGTTCCAAAGATAAACACGGTTCCCACGCTAAAAAAACGCAAGCACAGCTTCTTATTATTCCAGACCAAAGATTTCCTTGAACAAAGGCACAAGGTCTGTCTTCTCCCAGGCAAAGAAATCCACTTTTTTGAAATAATGTTCCTTCTTGCCGACTTTTTTCACCCTGGTGGTCTCATCTTGGTAGAAGACTTCCACTTCTTCGCTGTAAGGCTTCCTGCCGAAATGCCCGTAGGATGCCGTGGGGCCGAAAATCGGGTTCCGCAAGCCGAAGCGTTTCACAATCGCGTAAGGCCTCAAATCCACGTTCTTCCTCAGGATTTCCGCAATCTTGCCATCGGTCATTTCCAAGTGCGAGGTGCCGAAGGTATCCACATACAGCCCGACCGGTTCGGCCACACCGATAGCATAGGCCACCTGGACCATCACCTCGTCGCAAATCCCGGCAGCCACCAGATTCTTGGCGATATGCCGCATCGCATAAGCCGCCGAACGGTCCACCTTGGACGAGTCCTTGCCCGAAAAGGCGCCCCCACCGTGGCCGGAACGTCCCCCGTAGGTGTCCACGATAATCTTGCGACCCGTCAAACCCGTATCCCCGTGGGGACCACCAATCACGAACTTGCCAGTCGGGTTCACGTGAAGTTTGTATTTCTTGGAAAACAGGGCCCGGATGTTGTCCGACATCTTTTCCAAAACCGCCGGCAACAAAATTTCCTTGACATCCCGGGTAATCGTTTCGCGCATTTCTTTTTCTTCCGCGAAATCATCATGCTGGCAGGACAGCACCAAGGTGTCGATGCCTTCGGGCGTGCCGTCGTCCGCATAGCGGATGGTCACCTGGCTCTTGGCGTCCGGCCTAAGATAAGTCATCTGTTTGCCTTCATGCCTGATCCGGTCCAGTTCCTTTAAAATCGCATGAGCCAGATAAATCGGCAAGGGCATATAATCCTCGGTATCCCGGCAGGCATAGCCGAACATCATCCCTTGGTCGCCCGCGCCCTGGTCTTCTTCCTTCTTGCGTTCCACGCCTTGGTTTATATCGGGCGACTGGCTGTGAATCGTGGAAATCACTCCGCAGGAATTTCCTTCAAAACGGTATTCCCCTTTGGTATAGCCGATTTTGTTAATCGTTTCCCGGGCCACATTCTGCACATCCACATACCCTTCGGTCTTCACCTCCCCGGCGCAAATCACCAAGCCGGTCGTGACCAAGGTCTCGCAAGCCACCTTGGAATGCGGGTCCTGGCGCAAAAACTCATCGAGCAAGGCATCCGAAATCATATCGGCCACCTTGTCGGGATGCCCGGCCGATACGGATTCTGAAGTGAATAAATAAGACATATCGAATTGATTTTAAATTATCCAAATCACGAACACGAAAGCAAAGAGTGGCCAATAATGGCCTGTTTGCATCGACGGCAAGGAAAACAGACAAATTTTGCGAAAAGGGAAAGATGCAGCGAAAAAACACCGAAATACAACGCCGGGACACAAAGAAGAAACTGACGTTTCCAAGATTTTAGCGGGCGAACCGCCTTTCTCTCCCGAAAGGCAGGTGTCCCGAAGACCGGAGACGGTCCTCCGGTTTTCCCGACGTGCATTTTAGCTTTTTTTAAGAAAGCTGTCCGAATCCCGGAACCGGTCAAAAACCAACCTATTACAGGATTGGGAAAAATTTCAAACAGCTTTCAAAGTGGTAGCAAGCAGCCAAATCCTTCCACTTTTGCAAAACGCCCGACCCCAGCCGGTCTTCGCGTTTGCGGGGGCAAAGATAATCTTTTTCCTGCACATTCTTGCATTACTAATCACTTTTCCCACTCTCAATATCAATAGACAAGACCGTCCCGAAAACCAAAACCGTGTTCAAAATTTCGTTTTTCACAAAAAATTGGTATCTTTGCCGCCCGGTACAGAACCGACTTGGCCTGCCAAATGCAGACAAACCGAAAGGAAGAAGTTGATTTTGAACCGAAAACCAAACGGGATGTAGCGCAGTTGGTAGCGTGCAACGTTCGGGACGTTGAGGTCGCAAGTTCGAATCTTGTCATCCCGACAAA
>CALUNB010000020.1 GCA_944321885.1 uncultured Bacteroidales bacterium
GCGGGCAAGATGCCCGAATGCCTCATTTTCCCAATCAGAAACGGACTCGGCGTGTCTAATGACCGATTTGGGTTTATTGGGCGTGGCTGTGCTGTTCAGCTCATGCGCCGTGACTTACAAGACCAGGACCGCCCGGGTGGCGGCTGTTCCCACGGAGTTTTGGACCATACCGTCTTTGGCCGATTTGGAGGTCAAAGAAGAAAAGGTGTCGGGAACGAGCGAGGGCGATGCGAACCGGAGGAAATTCTTTTTGGGAAAGAAAGCCCAGGAAGACAATGCCGTGGCCAAGGCCTTGCAGTCGTGCGGGGCGGATGTGCTGATAGAACCCCAGTTCACCTACGAATACAAGAAGGCCCGCTTGCAGAAAGTGACGGTGACGGGCTATCCGGGTTTCTTCCGCAATTTCCGGGCCGTTCCCTATGAGGATATCCGTCCTAATTGCGAACAAGAGGCGGCACCCCAAGTGGTGATTTACAGTGCCGGTGAACAAAAATAGGCTGCCATGAAAAGGATATTGCAGCTTATGTTTTTGGGGACAGGGATAGGAATCCTGTTTTCCTCCTGTTCCATGTTCAGCTATACGGCACATACGGCCAAGACGCTGGCTATCGAGAACGAGGTCCGCCAGATGCCGCTCGTGGTCGACTTGCACGTGGATTCGACCCGATGGGAACGGGACACGGCATGGGAGAACGTTTTGTTCAAGAAACATGCCTCTGTCAAGAACCAGATGGATTATCTGGTCGCTTCCATTCTGGAAGAATCCGGAGCGGATGTCCTGGTGGAACCCAAGGTCTCCCTTGATGCCAGGATGGGATGGATTCGTTCCCGGTACGACATGAAGGTGATGGGCTATCCGGCACGGTATGTCAACTTCCGTCCGGCTACGATGCAGGACATGCGGCTTTTGGGTATGGATACCTTGGATTGCCGCCGGGATTACCCGCAAGTGGTTATCAACGGTGCGCCGGGCAGTTGGTACGACGGGCGGTCTGCGAACACCAGGACAGGCTTCGGGGCGAAAGTACGCCAGGCTTTTTCCAAACCGGGATCATATGCGGGTGACCGGCAACCGGTGAACCGGCAGAAAAAGGAACGGAATCCGGAGATTGTGCGCAAAAAATACGAGGGAAGGTTCGAAGTACGGGCGGCGTTCTCGTTTTTGGATTCCTATCATAGGGATTCTTATGGGGACCTCATCTGGGCTGGTGAGATAGTCCCTGTCCTTGCTTTTACCACGCATGGCGCCTATGTGGGAACAAAGAGGAATATATTCCTTGGGGCAGGTGCGGGTTTTGGAGGAGACGTGTTTTCCCGAAATGGTGATTGTTGGTTGCCTATCTACTTCGATGCACGTTTCAATTTCTGCAGCAAGGAGTTCTCTCCGTTTGCGGAAATAAAATTAGGACCATGTTTGGCATGGGGTTTTTATTCGAACCATAGAGACCAGTATGGTGACTCGTTCGGTTTCTTTTACGAGGCGGATATCGGTGTATCATTGGGTAAGCATTTCGATTTGAGTATCACGCATATGGGTGCTGTTACCAAAGGAGTTATGTTGCCCTGCGACCTAGGACTCAAGCTCGGGGTCCGTTGGTAGCGTAACCGATGTGCGGCTTGTTGTAGAAACAGGTCGCATGTTGTTGACGGCCAGTTCCATTTTTGGCTGATTTTTGTCGAGGATGGACTGGCTTTTTATGTTTTTAGTTTTAAAATCATGTAATATGGAAACAAAAAGAGATTTAAGCTTCTTGTCTGGCGTTTCGTGGGAGTTACTGGAAAAATTCAAGACATTGATTTTCCATCGGAAAAGATATCTTGTTTTTTTGATGTTCTTTTTACCGGTTTGTTTGCACGCTTTCGAGCATTTTCCTGATACGACAGCGGGTAGTTGGGAAGGCGTGGTTTGGCGTTTCGATGAAGCAGATGGGACTTTGTCTTTTTCCGGAACGGGAGTCATAGGCTCCGCATTTTTGGAAGGTTGGAGCCAAGAAGAGGGGCCTTGGGGATATTCGCCGTGGAGTCACCTCCTATCAAATGTGAAACGAATTGTAATAGGGGTGGGGATTACTGGCATAACGAGTGGTGCTTTTGCTGGTTTCTACAATTTGGAAGAAGTGGTGCTCCCTTCGACCATGCACAACATAGGTTATTATGCTTTTGCGCGGTGCGAATCATTGGACAGGATACAATTGCCAACATCATTATCGTATATAGAAGAGAGGGCTTTTGCACATGGTACGACTTTGGATTCGGTAAAGATTCCATCCAGAGTGCAAAGTATTGGAATCGCAGCTTTCTATGCTTGATTTTGGGGACTCATGTAGAAGAAATTCCATCGGGCTTATTTGAGTCAACCGATTTGGAAGAATTTATTGTTCCGGATTCTTCTTGTTTGCGTTCCATTGGAGATGGTGCTTTTGCAGAGACCTTATTGAAAGCTGTCAACCTGCCTGCAAGTGTAAGGGAGATTGGCCAGTGGGCTTTTTCCGATTGTACGAAGCTGGAGTCCGTGACATGGCATGACAGTATAGAAGAAATCGGATCGCGAGCTTTTGAAGGAGACAGTTCCTTGGCTTCGATAGGTCGGATTCCTTATGGTTTGAAATCTTTGGGTGGGTATGCTTTTGCAGAATGTGTGAAGTTGTGCGGTAACATCATGATTCCTGATGGGGTTTCCAGAATAGAATCTTCTGTATTTGATGGATGTTTGATGCTGAAAGATGTTTCTTTGCCTTCGTCTGTTACTCATGTTGCCGCGGCAGCTTTCCGTAATTGTGTTAATTTGGAGACTCTGAGTGTGTACACCTTGGAACCGCCAGAGGTGGGTAGAAGAGATGCTTTTGAGAATCTGAACTGTACTTTGCAGGTTCCATGCATGGGGGCGGCCATTTACAGGATTGCGGACGGATGGGATTATTTCGGGGACAATATCGAGGAAATTTCCCCATACCGTTTAGTGGTGGAAAGTAATAATGATAAATACGGCAGTGTCCAAGTGACTACACCCGCCACTTGCGAGTCGGATATCGTGACGGTTTCGGCGGTCCCCGCACCTCTATGCCATTTCGTCTGTTGGCGCGACCGTTCCGGGAACAAGCTTTCGGAGGCTAATCCCTACGTGTTCGCGCTTACTTCCGATTTGAACTTGATTGCCGAATTCCGGTCCGATGCCGATACCGTGGTTTGGTATACGGTGGGCTACGACCCGATGCCGGAAGGTGGTCGTGTGCGTGTAGAGTGCGAAGGCGTGGAGGTGCAACCAGGCGGACATTTGGAGTCGGGCAGTGTGCTGAGCTTGCAGGCCAAGGCGGATGCTGGTTACCGGTTCGCGGCTTGGTGGGACGGGGAGAGTGCACCGAGCCGGGAGTACTATCTGGATGCGGATCTGGAAATATCGGCCACGTTCACGCCCTTGGTGTCGAACGAGGGGTTAGACAAGGGATTGTGCCGGATTTGGCCCAACCCTGCGGACGGACATTTCTATGTGGAACTTGGCAGGGATGCCTGCTTGGAAATCCTGTCTGCCCAGGGCGTAGTGGTTCGTCCGGCCATGGAGCTGGATGCGGGCTGTCACGAGGTAAACATGAGCGGGCAGGCGGCAGGCTTGTATTTCCTCCGGTTGACGGCATCGCAGGAGAGCCGGGTTTTCAAACTGCTCTTGCGATAGGGACATCTGCGGGGGAGCGCAGACCCGCCGGACTCTTGCGCAACAGGGGCTTGAGGAACGCGTTCAGGCGCAAGGGTCCGACCGGAAGTGCCGGGGAGACTTGGGATGCAAGGTGTCAAAGGTCCAGGGGCGGCATGGGGTATCGAGCAGGCGTATGGTCTTAGGAGCGGCTCCAGGGAATCAACCAAAGTTGCTTCCGCTCGGTCTCGGTGTAAAAGGCGTATGGTTTTAGGGATTTCTCTTGGGACCAGGGCTTCAGAAGCCATCCTGCCACCATCCTGGGCTTGCCGTTTGGTGTTGTTTTGCCGACGGCAAGTCCGGTCCGGCAGGTAAAGCCTGTTTCCCGGTTTGCAGGATTTCCGGCAAATTCCGTGTAAGGGACGGTTCGATTCCTGGAATTTGTCGGTTTTGTATTAAATTTGCACTTGTTTCCATGGCAGACAGGGTGAGGTCGGAGAAGAATTTCGCGGCAACGCAGGCTCTGGATGGTGGCCAAAGACTATAGTATGCTCTTTAATTCTGTTGCGTTCGTTTTCTTGTTTTTCCCGGTGGTGTTCCTGCTTTATTCGGGCATCGACCGTTTGCGGTTCAAAAGGAAAAACGAAGTCCTGAATTTTTTGTTGGTAGCCTTTTCGTTGGTGTTTTATTGCTGGGGTGGAATCAAGCCGCTTTGGGGCTTGCTTGTGCTGATTGCTTGGAATTACGGGATGGGCCTTCTCTCGGCCTTGTTCTCCCCGAGGCAGGATGAACCGCGGGCATCCAAAGCCAAGAAGCTGGTTTTGATGACCGGCATTGTCGGGAACGTGGCGTTCTTCTTCTATTTCAAGCTGTTCGGCGCTTGCATTTCGTTGTTCAACGAACTTTTCCATACCGGTTTTTCCATCGATAAGATTGTCATCCCCATCGGTTTTTCGTTCATCCTTTTCCAATGCATATCCTATTTGCTCGATATTTGGAGCGGGAAGGTGAAACCCAACAGGAACCTTCTTGATTTTGCCTTGTATGTGGTGTTTTTCCCGAAACTGATGCAGGGACCCATCGTGAAATACCAGGATATGCAACCCTATCTCAGGAACCGCCATACCGGTTTCCCGGATGTCGTGGCAGGGCTGGAACGTTTCATTGTCGGCTTGGCCAAGAAAGTCTTGCTGGCCGACACCTTGGGCGTGACGGTTTCTTCCATCTTTTCCCAGACATATGCAGGCATGGATCCGGCAACGGCTTGGCTGGGCAGCATCTTGTTCACGCTCCAGATTTATTTGGATTTTTCGGGTTATTCGGACATGGCCCTCGGTATTGCCCGTTGTTTTGGTTTCCGCTTCGCGGAGAATTTCGATTTCCCCTATTCATCCACTTCGGTTTCGGAGTTTTGGCGGCGTTGGCATATCTCGCTCGGGGCTTGGTTCCGGGAATACTTGTATATCCCCTTGGGTGGAAGCCGGAAGGGGAACGTCTATTTCAACCTTTTTGTCGTTTTCCTGGTCACGGGCTTGTGGCATGGTTCCACCTTGCCCTATATCCTCTGGGGAATTTGCCACGGTTTGTGTGTGATGATGGAGAAATTCTTGATGAAAAGAGGCTTGTATGGGAAAATACCGGTGTTCATCCGTTGGTTTTACGTAATGTTCGTGGTCAACCTCGGCTGGGTGGTTTTCCAAACTTCCACATGGGATATGTTCAAGGAATATGTGAAACGGATGCTGGGTGTCGGCTTCGATGCTTCCACGCTGAGCTTTTCGTTCCCCTATTTCCTTACACCCCGTGTGCTTGCCTTGGCAGGGCTTAGCATCCTGTTGATGGTCGTGCTGCGGGATGAACGCGTTCAGGGACGTTTGAGGGCATGGAACGAACGTTCCGCCGTTTTCGTCCTGTGCAAGTATGTTGTTTTGCTTGCCTTGTTCGCGGTTTCGGTCTTCGGCATCGTGTCGAGTTCTTATGCTCCTTTTTTGTATTTCCAGTTTTAAGCGGTTTGACGATGAAAAAGATACAAGTGGCCTTCGTGGTGGTTTTGGTGTTGATGATCTGCCTTGTTTTGGCAGGAACCAATACGAAACCGGATGCCGTTTCCTATATCGATAACCGGAAATTGGCGGAATGGAACGGGAATGTGGATGCTTGGTTCAAAGACCGCGTGGGCTTCCGGGATGAAATGATTAATGCTTATACGGTTCTGAACGACAGGCTTTTCAATGAAATGGTCCATCCTACTTACCAGTATGGCAAAGACGGGTATGTCTTCTTCAAGATGAGCGAAGAACGGTACGATACGGTGTTCCTGGATTTGTTTTGCCGGTATCTTCGTGAGGTCCAGGACTATTGCGCGGAAAGGGGATGCCGTTTCCTGTATTGCCTGAACCCTTCCAAGACCACGGTGTACCAGGAGTTTTTGCCCGATGGCTATGAATACAAGGAACGTTTCCATTCCTTGATGGTGGAAAGGCTGGAACGCTACGGTGTGCATTACGTGGACAATGTGGTTTATTTGCAAGAAAGAGCGAAAGAAGGGCAGATTTTTAATCGTCAATACGATGCGGGGCATTGGAACGACCTCGGGGCTTTTTACGGTACGAACCATATGTTGGCCGAGGTGGCCAAGACGGAGCAAGGTGTCCGCTTGTTCGGCAAGGATGATTTTGAAATCGACTCCATCCTTGAGGAAAGCCTGCCTGTGTCCAAGTTTGAAATCAACGAAAGAGTGCCGGATTTCCGGTTAAAGGACACGGGTTTCAAAGAGATTACGAACGATTATCAAAGGGTTCGTTTGGCCCCGTCTACTTGGTTTTTTTCCGTGTGGCAGACCTCCCGTGACAGTCTTCCGGATGTCCTGTTTTTCCATGGCAGCTATTACAATTCCCGGTACAAGTTTTACCAGAACCGCTTCCATCAGGTGGCAGGGGTTCATAATTACCAGAATTTCTTGAATTTCGATTATTGGTTCAATCTTTTCCATCCGGATTATGTGCTTTTGGAAACGGCGGAATACGCCACCAATTCAGGATTTTTCAATATGGATGTGTTGAGAAAGAAGAGGTTGAACCATCCTTATCGCTGCGTGCGGGATTCCGCCCATGAGGAATGTCCCTTGGATTCGTTGCCGGATTTCAGGCTTGAACCCCAGTCTTCCTTGGTGGAATTGAGTTTCACGGTTCCGGACAGCACGGCCTTCGGCTATTTGTTGTGCGCGGGGCGTGAATACGACCTGGCGATACGGGATAGGCGGGCATCCGTGGTGCTACCGGGGAAGGAGTTCGATTCGGTGGATTGTAAGGTGGTTTTGTTTCATGCTCTTCGTTGAAAGGAAAGATTAAGAATCTGTTCCTTCAATCCCCGTTCAACGGTTTAAACAACCCAATTTTAGGTTTCTGGTCGCTTCCCATGAATCGTCCTGCTCCGGTATTTTTGGTCGGGATGACGTTTGACTTGAGGGTACTTGAGTTCCAAGAAATTTCCCATTTTGGGCAACACCTCATAGGATAAGTACCTTTTATTCCGTTGGATGAAACCTGCGATTTCTTCAGCAGTACGCCATTCAGAACAGAAATCCACGATTTTTTCCGCTAATTCTTCCCGGGACATCCGTTTGGGCATGGGGTTGGCGTTTTCTTCGCCAGCTTGCAAGGTTTCTTGTTTGGCTTGCAAGGTTCGTCTCTCGGATTCTTCCTTGAGCTGGTAAGTGGTTCCTCTCCCGTGTCCATCAGGGTTTCTAATGGCATGAGCAATTCTACTTTGTTGGGTTGTGACCTCCCACTTATGGATGGGCTTTTCCAACATATTGATTCCCATCCTTTTATGGTTTTGTCGCCTCCACTACCAGCTTTGTCTGCCGAACCAAGCATCATGAACATCGTTTGCAGATTTGTGTTGCGGCAGACACTTTCCCCACCATAATAAAATTGTGTTGGGGTAACCAGCATCGTTCCGGGATTGGAAAACAGGATATAGTGAGGATAACGATATATCAGTAAAGAAGATTCTTCGCTATAGTCGGCATGTACACAGAGGTTTGCCAATGCTTCGCGTAGAGATTCGTGTGCCATGGTCTCGTCTCTTCGTTGGCCGTTTTCCAGTCTGAAAGGAGTGGGAATAACCTCATTCAGTTTAGGTAGTACCCTTCGATAAAATTGAAACAAATTCGCTTCCCATGTGCCATCAGGATAGACCCTGTCAATCCAGCGTTGGGATGTTGTGTCGGACGGTATTTCCTTGTAATCAGGAAAGAATTTGGGTACGCAACTTTCATCGCGAATTGAATCGTATTTCCCGAACATTAGCAATCCAGCCACGGTGAAACCTTCCTCGCCTGTTTCCCTGTCTTTTCGGTAACCGCCCAATTTGCGCATTAATTCCTTGTCTGGCAAAGAAAGCCAAGCGTGGCTGGGCTTGGCTAAGGGAACAAACGCCGATACTTCTCCAAGGAAGGTTTGTCGATGTCTTCCCATGAATAGTTTTTTAGAATGCGTCCGTCGGCGGGGCGGGAGATGTCCGCGTCTGCAAACATTCTTCTCACTTCCATTTGAGAGCAAAGGTAATCGCCTTCATAGTTCCGTCTGTAAGTGCCGTTGAAAGCATTCTGTGTGCAATGAATGGGACGTTGTTCTCGTTTTGCAGCCGGGATATGGAATACAAGCACTTTACTGTCACCGACAAAGCCGATTTCCACATCTTTTTGTTGGAGCAGGCAAGTACTGATGGTATTTTTGTTTCGTACCCCGCTCCAAAATTCTTTTTGTAGTTTGTCTATATCTGCATCCGAGAGGTTGTTGGGTTCAAATTCATCGTGATGTTCCTTTATGCCTAGAATGATTATTCCACCTTGCGTGTTGGCAAAAGCCGAATATGTTTCCCAAAACGATCTGGGAAATCCTCCAAGGGCGGATTTGCACTCTACCGTTTCTCATTCTCTTTCATTCAATAGCTTGTCAAGTTGTGTGGCGAAAGCTTCCGTATCATACTTCATGATGAAGAAGAATTTTGGTTCAAGGGTTTGTATGTCGTAATTTGTAACTTCAGTGTAAAATTACAAATTTACCCACTTTTGGTTAGTCTTGCATTTTTAAATTCTGATTTGATGCTGTGGGTGGAGATTCGCCATTCTTGCTTACCTTTGTGATTTGAAGGAGCTGCTGGGGATTTTGAATAGACAAAACAGCCTCTGGGTTTGGGGATGGAAGGCTTGGCAGGCCTTGTGCAAGGCTTTCATTCCGGACATGCCTTCCTTGTTTCCGAAAACTGGGATTGTGGTGCGGCTTTTTTCATGCAAAGGAAACATATATGCGTCTTCCTGCGATAGTGAACCGGCATAAATCCGTGGTGGAGAGTTTCTTTTCCTTGTCCGTCCTCAACGGGGTGGTCTTGTTGTTCCCTTTGCTGACCTTGCCCTATATCTTGCGGGTGGTAGGCCCGGCCAATTACGGGGTGTACGGTTTTATTTATATCTTGGTCCAATATGCTTTGATTTTCAATAATTATGGCTTTGACTTTTCGGCTACCAAGCAGATTTCCCAGCACCGGGATGATGCTGCCTTGGTCAACCGGATTTACAACGCGGTCATTGCATGCCGATTGCTATTATTCATAGCTTGTTTGGTGGTTTTCATGCTGTTGTCCATTTGGTTATTGCCGGACTCCACGCAGCGTTGGATGTTGCTGGGTGGCATGAGCCTTGTCTTGGGTAATACTTTCACGGCTGTCTGGTTCTTCCAGGGCATGGAAAAGATGTGGTATCTGACTTTTGTCAACGTTTTGGGAAAGAGCCTTTTCCTAATCATGGTCTTTATTGTAATCCGTAAACCGGATGATTACGTGTATCTTCCTCTTTTGGACGGTTTGGGCTATGTGGCAGGTGGGATTGCCAGCATTCTTATTGCCAAGAAACAGTTTTCAGTCCGTTTCGTGCGCCCGAGCTGGGCGGAAATACGGGCGCAATTCCGTGCGGGTGCCGCCGTGTTCGGTTCCACCCTGGGTATGACCCTGTACCGGAAATCCAATATTTTTATTTTGAGATTCTTTGTTGGAGATGCCGCTTTGGGGATTTATACGGCGGCCGAAAAGATTATCACTGGTTTCCAAGGTATTATCTCTCCCATTTCCCAAGCTTTGTTTCCCCATTTGGGCCGGAGTTTCGTGGGGCATTCTTGTGAGGAAAATATCCGGACATTGGGGAGGGTTTCCAAATACTTGGGACCGCTTTTGGCTTTGGCGGCCCTTTTCGTGGTGTTGTTTTCCGATTGGCTGATTCGTTTGCTTTGCGGTGAAGGCTTTTCCGAAGCCAAGCATTTGTTGGTTATCATGAGTCCGGTCCTGTTTTTCGGAGGCATGAACTATTTGTTGGGCATTGTGGGCTTAGTCAACTTGGACCGTTCGAAGTCATTTTTCGTAAGTGTTTTGCTGGCCGGGGTTGTGAGTGTCCTTTGGGTTATCTGTACCGCGCCCGGCTTGGGAGTGGATGCTGGGGCCTGGGCCATGACCCTGTCGGAAATCGTGTTGTTTTTCTCTTGTCTGGGTGTTTTGGTCGGATTATGGCGGAAGCATCGCAAGGATTCGAACCATGATTGATTGGCAATGGTCCATGGTGTTTTCATATCTTTTGACTGTCGTCGAAGATAAGATGCGGTTCGGCATAGCCAAACTGGAAACTGTGTTTCCATTTGTCTCTGCGCTCTCCTTTCGCTATCTTTGACTGTCGTCGAAGATAGCTTGGTCTCGGCCATGCTTAAGCAAAGGAATGCTTGGCATGGCGCTCGACTTTCGCTATCTTTGCCCTTTTCCAATACGGAAGCGTATGACGGCCATAATCATTTTGAACTGGAACGGGTATCAGGATACGATTGCTTGCATAGAATCGTTGATGGCGATGGGCAGGCAGGATTTCTTGTGGATGGTGGTGGATAATGGTTCTGCCAACGATTCCGTGTTCCAGATACAATCTTTTTTGGAAAACAGGCGGATTCCTTATGTTTCTTGTAAGGAAGGAGATGCCTTGACCTCTGCTCTACAAGCAGGAACGGGGGTTGTTTATGCCTTGACGGAAAACTATGGGTTCGCCAAAGGGAATAATCTTGGAATAGATTTGGTAGAGCAATCCGTCAAGGAATTTGGTCCGGAGAGTTTCTTTCCGGAATATTATTTGTTGTTGAACAGCGATACCGAAGTGGAGCCGGACTTCCTTTCCAAATTGGAGGATTTTGCCCAGGGACATCCGGAATATGTGGCTTTGACCCCTCAAATCCGGTATATGGAACCCCGGGATTTGGTCTGGAATTGTGGTGGGCGTTTGCTATTTGGCCAACGGATGTATAATTACGATCGAAAACCCGTGGCTGACATCAAGGAAAAAGGATATATTCCGGTCGGTTTCCTTACGGGTTGCGCTTTGTTTGCACGGAGGGGATTGTTAGGAAACCCCGATGCTGTTTTGCGTAGGTATTCTTGTGCGGATGTTTCCGCCTTGCAGAGGCCTCGTCTACTTACCGAGCGTTTTTTTTTCGGGGAGGAGGATTTCGATTTTTCTTTGAGCCGCCAGGGCCTTAAGCAGAAGATGGCTTGTGTTTTGGATTCGGTGATTTACCATAAGGCGGGTGCTTCGAGAAAGGATTTTGATCATCTGGGGCATTGTTATCTGTATTATCTCAACCGGTTCATTGATGTCCGCCAACATTGGGGGCGTTTTAAATTCTTGGTATGGAGGATTTTGTACGTGCCTTATGTCGCATATATCCTGCGCGGGCATGCTGCGGACTGGAAAACGGTTTTCCGTTGTTTGCGGCAATTACGGAAAGAATCGGCCGGGCTGGAAGAAGTGGATAGGAATTGTTTTTTTTCGTGCATAGGCAAGCAATGGGCTTGAAACAGGTTGGTTATGAAGAGGAAGATTGTAAAAATCGATTTGAATAATAAAAACTACGGTGGACGGATTTACGAAAATAAAATATTGTCCCTGTTAGGAAACCAGTATGAGTTCAAAAGAGTGTTCCTGTTGAAGCACCCTGTGAAATTCCTGAACTTGCCGTGGATTCTGTGGGTATATGTCAAGTATAGGTTTTTTTATCGTGGTGCATTGATGCTCACAAACCAGACGACATGGCTGGTAGGAAAAAGGTCGAAGAATTTGATTGTCATACATCATATCGATAGTGAAAATCAGAGAGGTTTGAGCGGAAGGTATCAAAGGATGTGCGATAAGAGATTGCTGTTGGACAAGGAACGTTTCCATATTGTGGTGGTGGTTGCGAATTATTGGTTGAACGTTATGAAAAAAATCCGGTTCCATAATGTTCATTTGATTTATAACTCATTTGATCCGGCTTTGTATCGGTTCGATGCGGCGGAGATAGCGGATTTCAAGTCCCGTTACGGCTTGGCGGGCAAACCTGTCGTTTATCTTGGAAATTGTCAGAAATCCAAAGGGGTCATCGAGGCTTTTGAGGCGTTGAAGCATTTGGATTGCTATTTTGTGACGACTGGGCTCAAAGATGTGGAGATTCCATCGCCGGCCCGGCATCTGCAATTGAGCTTCAGGGATTATCGTCTGTTGTTGGCTGCTTCCAGCGTGGTGGTTACGATGTCTTCCTTTGCCGAGGGATGGAACAGGACCGCGCATGAAGCATTGCTTTGCGGTACGCCTGTCATCGGTTCCGGGGCAGGGGGAATGCAGGAGCTGTTGGAAATGGGAGGAGGATATTTGTGTTCTGACATACGGGATTTAGCCTGTATGGTGGAGAAGATTCTTGAGAATCCTTCACGGAGTGTTCCTGAGAAGTTGGTGCAATTCGATGAGACGTATTTTCAAGCTGCATGGAATTCTGTCCTGGAGGAACTCTTGGGGGAACCGGAATGACCTGTGCGGCTTTCCGGCTTCATGGATATGTTTGCAGAAGTCTGGAAATTTTGCGAATATTGCCTTTGCGTTATGCGTGTCGAGGGATGTGGAATCTTCGACAGGTGTTTTGAAAAAAGTTAAAACAGCTTCCTAATTTCCTCGGCACTTATGGAGTTTTTGTGGCTTGTTCTTTTGTTTCTCGAAGTGTTTGTGTTCTCTGTCTTGGAGAAGCGGATGTGGCAGACATGGTTGACTCCATTGATGTTCGTGATGGTTCCATACACGGTGGTTTTGCTTGTTTCGGTGTTGCTGGCAGGTAAGTTGGGCTTGGAACGATTTTATTTTCCCAGTGTACTCCCATGGATAATAGGGTTGGCTCTGTTTATGCTGGTTAGTTCGCTGGCGTGGTGGTTAACGAGGAGAAGGGGGGCGGTTTTGAAGAAAAAGGATGTATCGTTTGCTGTGCCGGAGCATCTTCCCAAGTTGATTTTGGCTGTTTCGGGGGTGTGTTGTATTTTTTTGGTTATAAAAATTTTATGCCTTTGTCGCCAGGGAGTGCGGATGGGAAGCGAGGAATTCGGTTATATGTTCGGGGGGTATGGATGGGCTGGACATCTCGTGGTTCTTGGAATGGCATTGTTGGTATTGTTGATTCCCCTTTTGGATGTGCGGCTCGGAGGAAAAAGCGGGAAAACGAAACTTATGGCCGCGGGGGTGTGGACGGCATTTTTCGCTTGGCTTTTCTTCTTGTTTGTGAACCAAGTGAAATCATGGATTATCCTGCCTCTGATAGCGGGCTGCATCTTGCGTGTTTTTTCGCGCAAGGGAAAAAAGACGGACATCCGCATGGTTCTGGGTGCCGCGTTAGGATGTGCCGGCATATTCTTCATGAGTTATATCTTGATTTATCTTGCAGGAGGTACTGCTGCGGACGGAAAGTCTTTCGGGGGGCAATTGATGGATATTTCCAAGTTGTTCGTGCATTATTTTACTTCAGGGACGATGGGATTGAGCATAGATATGCAGCGAGGCATCCTTGAACAGCATGATTGGCATTTCATTTTGACTCCTTTATACAATATTTGGTATTCTTTGGCCGGCCAGCCTTTGGTTTCGGGGTATAATCCCGAATTCATTTATACCGGATTGGATTACACAAATGTGCGGACTCTGTTCGGGACATTGTATGTTTTCAGCGGTGGTGGCGGTTTGGTCCTTTTCGGTTTGCTTGGAGCTGTTGCGAGTTATATCTTTTTTTCCTTGTACCGGCAAGGGAAGCTGTGGGCTTTGGCTTATTATGCCTGGTCTTGCACGATTTTGTTCATGGGATGGTTCGATACTTATACCCAATTGTTGACAACTTGGGAGATTCCCTTGTTCATGTTGGTCTTGGGGCTGCTGGCTTCGTGTTTGGGAAAATGTAAATTTGCAATAGCGAAAGGGGGGTAAGATGGAAATATTGCCAGCCGTAGTCTTATATGCGGAAGTAATCCTTCTTGCATCGATAGACAAGAATCTTTGGAGAACTTTGTACACACCGTTCAATGTGTTGGCCATCCCGTATGCCGTGGTGTTGACTGTTTGCCTGCTTATCAATGGGACGATGGGCTTCGGTGCGTTTTATTATCCAAGCATTTGGGTCTGGGTAATCGGGCTTTTGGTTTTCTATGTTCCTTCTTTTCTATTGGGCGCGCTGTATAATGCGGCGACCAGGGGTGTTTCGGATTTGTCATTTAAATTTTATGAATCGGATATCCGGACATTGGAGAAAATAACCCAGGTGATCATCGTATTGTTTCTCGTATGGATAGCGTATCTTTTTTCGACCTCGCCTTTTAAACCTGGTAGCGACGAATTCGGTGTGGCTTTGGCGGGGGAAGGTCTGTTCGGGCATCTGTTTTCGGTACTGATGGCTCTGTCCATTCTTTGGATTGCATTGGTTGGCAAGGAGAATAAAAGGTATTGGATTTATATTCTTTGTTTTATTGTTTTGGGGGTGTTGTATCTGGTTAAGAGCTGGTTGATGATACCTTTGCTTGGAGGTATATTCTTGCGGCTGCTGATTGGACGGATGCGGTTGCGTATAAAGTTGATTGCAGGGGTGGTACTTGGTGGATTTGCGTTCTTTTTTCTTTCCTATTGGATTTCGATGTTTATGACGAATAGGGACTGGGGGATGCAATATTATGGATTGACTAGTTCCGAATATGCTGCAGAAACGGTGGAATATATCCAGAAACATTTTGTAACGTATCTTACGGCTGGAGTCTATGGCTTGAGCGAAGATATGGGCATGGGTATCGTCGAACCTCAGGATCCGACAAAAATTTACACATCTTTTGTGAATATAGGGCACTTGTTTACAGGAGAAGAAATGGTGTCGGCAATTAATGAAAAGTATATTACCACAACCAAGTTGGACAATGGTACCAATGTCCGCACCATGATAGGGTCTTTGTTCATCTATTTGGGAAAATGGCATGCGATAGCCTATTTGGGCGTGTTTTCGGTTTTGACCCATGTGCTGTTTTTTATTGCTCGCCAGAAAAAATCCATGTTAGGCTTGGTTGTTGTAAGTTGGGTATTGGGGAATTTGTTCATGGGGTGGTTTGAATTTTATTTTCAACACTTGAATTTCATTACAGTTCCTTTGTTTTCCTTTGCCTTGTGGGAAATCTGTTATTATGTCCGGCATCGGAATTCACAGGACGGGTTGCTTCGGAGATAGGAGGATTGGAGATGTCTGCATGGGTAGGCTCTTTTGCGGAAAAAGATTTGTACCGGGAGGATTTATCAAGCTCTTGGAAGGTTCCCTTTCGGGGCTTTTTTGTTTTTCTGCAAGTCCTGGCAGGATGTTTGTTGATTTTGTCTTTCTGGCTTCCTTACAACATCTATTCCTATGTCTTTGGAGTGGGTGTGGGAATTGCCGTGGTCCATGCTTTCTTGCGTCCCCGGGCAAGCTGGAACTGGCAACAGTTCCGTCCGTTCCTGCCTTGGCTTATCCTGTATGCGTTCTTTTGGGTGTCCGTGCTTTATTCGTCAGACAAGGTGGAGGCTGTGAACCGTTGCGGGCGTTATCTTTCCTTGTTGTTGTTCCCGGTTGTTTTCATCGGGATGGGGCCTTCGTTTTTCACGCGGAAGCGAGTGCGTCTGTTTGCCTTGATTTTTGTGGTAAGTTGTGCCTTGGAAGCGCTTTGCCGGACCGGGGTTGCGTTGCATGTCTTTTTGACGGTGCCGCAATTGGAACATTACCGCCAAGCGGGTTTCTTGGCTGCTTTGAACGAATTTGTGGGATTCCAGAACATTTACATCACCTGGTCGGATGTACGTCCTGTTATGCACACGACATTCGAGGCGCTTTTGTTGGATATGGCCTTCGCCTTGACAAGTATCGCTTGGATTGGGAGAGACCCTCTTTTTGAAAGGCGCGGTGTCCGGATTTCGGCGGCTTTCGCCCTGTTCCTTTTTACCTTGACTTTGGTTTCGACTAATTCCAAAACCGGGCAGATCTTGTTCTTGGGGACCTTGGTGATTCTGGGGATTCATGCCTGGCGGAACCGGAGGCGCCGTTTAGTCGGCATCGGGCTTGCCGTGGTGCTTTTGTCGGGGGTGGCCTTGTTCCCTTTTGTGGGGAAGGGGATTTTCAGCCGATTGACCCGCTCGATAGAGATTGTGGATCTTTTGATGGAGAAGAACTTGGATCATGCTGTCAGCGATGGTTCCACTTTGCCCCGGATTCATTGTTGGCGGTTGGGTTGGGAGATGTTCAAAGAACATCCGCTGGTTGGTATCGGTATCGGGAGCCATTCGGATTTCACGGCAGCTTACCAGCAACGCCATGGAGACCTGAAGGTTTATACCCATCCGCATAACCAGTTCTTGTTCCTTCTACTCTCCACGGGTATCATAGGTCTTTCGGTTTTCCTTTGGTTCTGGTGCGATGTGATAGGCCGCGTATGGCGGAGCCGGAATTCCTTTTGGTGGATTTGGCTGTCGGGTCTGTTCCTGGTTTGCATGACCGACACCCTCTTCAATAGCCTGCAAGGCTTGTTCTGTTTCTGCGCTTTTTACGGTTTGCTGTGTTACGGGGAGAAACGGAACCCGGATCGGATTGTGTAAGTTTTGTAACTTCGCGCTTCCATACATTTGTCCTACCGGCGGATATGGCTTGGTTTCGGCATGGATCGAATTTCGTTCGGATTGGTGCTCGACATCCGCTATATTTTCGCAATTAAAAACAGGTTTCGCAACCATGGCTTTGAATCTCAAACAAAACCTCTCCCAGAAGTTGATGCAGCGGCTTTCGCCCCAGCAGGTGCAGCTCATGAAACTGATGCAGGTGACAACCATGGACTTGGAACAGCGTATCAAGGAGGAATTGCAGGAAAATCCGGCCTTGGAGGAAGGCAACGGAGGCAAGGCGCAAGACGAGGTTTCCATTTCCCAGCTGAAAGACGGGCCGGAAGAGACGCATGCCAACGATGACGACAGCGCTTCCGATTCCCGTCTCGATACCGGAGACGATGGAACGGGAGGCCCGGAAACCACTCCGGAAGATTTCGACCTCAATGATTATGTGGACAGGGACAGGGAGGATTACGCGTATAAGCTGAAATCGGACAACTATAGGGATCCTTCCGAGGAATACGAGAACCCGGTCCGCTTCAAGCAGGGATTCCAAGAACAGCTTCGCAACGAGTTGGGCATGTTGCCGCTCAGTCCGGTGCAAAAGCAAATCGGGGAGGTGATTATCGGGAATTTGGATGAGGATGGCTATCTGCAGCGCTCGGTGGAGGCCATGGTCAACGATATGGCTTTCACACTCAATTTGATGGTGGAACCCGGGCAGGTAGAAGAGGTTTTGAGGAAAGTGCAAGGCTTGGAGCCTTCAGGCATCGGGGGCCGGGATTTGCGGGAGTGCCTGATGATCCAGGTCCGGAACAAGCTGGCCGATGCCCGGGAACATAAGGCGGGTTCAGAGGAAATTTCGGTCTTGCAGACGGCTTTGAAGGTCTTGGACAAATGCTTCGAGGAATTCGTCAAGCGGCAGTACGGGCGGATTGCCGAGCGTCTCAAAGTGGACGAGGAGGATTTGCGCGAGGCCATGGAGTTAATCAAGACCTTGGATCCCAAACCGGGTCAGAGCGGCATGGAATCGGCCATGCCGGCGGCTCCGACCTTGATACCGGATTTTTACCTGAGCAATGAGGATGGGGAGTTGGTGCTGTTGCTCAACAACAAGAACGATCCGAGTTTGCGGGTGAACCCGTCCTACGAGCAGATGCTTTTGGAGTACGGCGACCAATCGGGGCTTGCTGCGAAGGAGGTTGCAGGGAATGCCCCTGTTCGAGACTCCCGTCAACGGGCTTTGGATGTGAAACGTCGTCAGACCAAGGAGGCCGCTTTGTTTGTCAAGCAGAAAATCGATTCGGCCCGTTGGTTCATGGAAATGATCCGCCAGCGCAAGGATACGATGTTGCGTATCATGCAAGCTGTTGTGGACTACCAGCATGATTATTTCCTGGAAGGGGACATTACCAAATTGCGTCCCATGCGCTTGAAGGATATCGCCTCGATGGTTGGAATGGACATTTCGACGGTTTCGCGGGTGATTAACAACAAATATATCCAGACCCATTTCGGGACGTTTTTGGTCAAGGAATTTTTCTCGCAATCGGTCGAAAAGGAAGACGGGGAAGAGATTTCGACCTCGCAAGTCAAGTCGGCTTTGCAGCATTTGGTCGATGCCGAGGACAAGCGGAACCCCTTGACCGATGACTATTTGGTGGAAGAGATGCGCAAGCAGGGCTTTGTACTGGCCCGTCGGACCGTGGCCAAGTACCGGGATGAATTGGGAATCCCGGTGGCTCGTTTGCGGAGGCAGTTGTAAAATATTGTTTTGGGATTTCTGGTACTCTTAGAACTTGGATGGTGGCTTGATGCCCTTTGGGGAGCGAAATAGGATAAAAAGCATCATGGAGGAAAATAAATCATTGGAAAACAAGGTTTCGATTGAGGAAGGCGTGCTTGCGGACGTGAATGGAACAGATGGCGGTGATGGGCTCGCCACACCAGCGGTTCCGGTAAAAAAGAAGAAGCGGAAAATCTGGAAGGTTCTGAAAATCACTTTTATGACTTTGTTTTCGCTGATTCTCTTCCTGAGTTTGGCCGTGGCCGTCGTGATCAATTTCATTCTGACACCTGAAAAAGTGACACCGCTTGTGCAAAAGATTGCCAACGAGCACTTGAACGCCCATGTGGAACTCGGGAGCGTGGACCTTGTCTTTTTTTCCACCTATCCTCGGGTTTCGCTTCAGGTGAAAGACGGTTTGCTGGTTTCCAAGGCCTTGAAAGACTCTTGTTTCGATAAGACCGATACCCTGATGCGTTTTGCCGATTGCAGGCTGACGGTGAACTTGGGGGCTTATTTGCGGCACAAGCGTCTTGTGGTCAGGAATCTGACTATCGACAGCGCCCGGCTTTACTTGTTTACCGACAAGGAAGGGCGTTCCAATTATGGCATCGGCAAGATTTCCCCGCTTGCGGATTCTTCTTTGGCTTCTTCGGATTTGGCGGAGAACCCGGTAAGCGAAGTGGATTCCGTGCTGGATTCGCTTGGGACGGTTCCTGATACGTCGGCGGTTTCCGATACCGTTTCCACGCCTTTGTTCCGGGGCATCCATGTGCGATCCTTGGTCCTGAACGATGCCTATGTCTATTTCGACGACCGTTCCAACCGGATCTATGGCCGGGTGGAAGGGGCGAATCTGAAAGCCCGGCTCAGCCTATCCAAGCCGGTTTCGCGCTTGAAATTGGATTTCAACAATAAAAATGTGCTGTTCTGGCAGGATGACGAACTTTTGCTCAACAAGGTTTCGTTGGGTTTGAAAACGGGCATCGATATCAATTCCGATTCCTCCCTCTATCATTTGCGGGGCGCTGTCTTGAAAATCAATGATATAGGATTCGCTGCCAAGGGGGATTTCCATCTCGATACCGCTACACGCGACATTACGATGGATTTGGGCTTCGGCCTGCGGACTCCCTCGCTCAAGGACGTGCTGGCGTTGATTCCCGAAAGCGTGTTGAAAAAGACCGATGTGGATGCCGAGGGCGAAGTGAGCCTGGGCGGGAAGCTGCAAGGGGTTTACGGGAGCGGGAAAATGCCGGAAGCTTCCTTGAAAATCAGAGTCAAGAACGGGGCGGCGCATTATGCGGGAATGCCTTACGGGATAGATACGCTCACCTTGGATTTTGACGCGTTCGTGGATGTGGGCAAACGTAAGGATTCATATGCCAACTTGAAGATTTTCCGTTTGAAAGCCATGGATGTGGATGTGTTGGCCACTTGCAAGATAGAACATTTGCTGACCGATCCGGTGGTGAGCCTGAGCACGGACACGAAAGTGGATTTGTCGGTCTTGTCGAAGATTTTTCCATTCCAGCCCGGGGTGGCGATGGGTGGAATCCTGGATGCCGATTTGGAGGGAAATTTCAAGTGGGAGGATATCCGGCGGCAGGATTACGGCCATATTGCCATGAAGGGGAATCTGGATTTGAGCCAGGTGTTTTTGAACGATACGTCCAAGGATTTTTCCGCCAAGGCGGATGCCACCTTCAAGTTCCAGGGCGACCGCTATTTAGGAGGAAATCTCACAATAAACCGTTTGCAGTGGGACGGCCCGGTCCTGAAGGCCCGTATGGATACTTTGCGGGTCCGTGCCTTGACCGCACCTCCCAAGGATTCGGGGCATGTAGCCTTGTTGACGGCGGACATCCGTTTCCAGAAGTTTTTTGCCAGGTTGGGTGATTCTTTGATTTTCTGGAACACGTTTACCGATGCCAAAGCCACGTTGAAACCGCATCCCAAGAATCCTCGCCGGGCTTATGTGCTTTTCGATTTCGAAACTGACACGATTTACGCCCGTTTGGGAGAGGCGCAGGCCCGTTTGCGGAAAGGGGTCATCCATGTGGATTTGACCCATTTGAAGGATTCGATTTGGTATCCCAAGGCGAACATCGATTTCCGGAAAGCGGTGTTCATTGTGCCTGATTTCGGGAAACCTTTGCGTTTCAACCGATTGAAGGCGAGTTTGGATGGCGGGGATGTAAAAATCCAAAGGGCCAATCTGAGGATGGGGCGTTCCCAATTGACTATCAAAGGTTCTTTTGAAAAGCTTTGGAAGGTCTTTTTCAAAGGGGAAACCTTGAAAGCCCAAGTGACTATCAAATCGAAGATGCTGGACTGCAACCAGTTGATTAATTCCATTGCCAAGCCTGTGGACAGTTCGGTCCAGAACTTGGCTGTGGTGGACGCTGCGGCCGAAGCCAAGGAGGAGGCCTTGGATGCCGCCGTGGAAAACCAGAGCCAGGAGACTGTTGTCCAAGATACGTTGGAGGAAGTTGCTTTGTTTTTGGTTCCCGACCGTTTGGACTTGAAACTGAATCTGGATGCTAAGAAGGTGATTTACGACCGCATGGTCTTCGAGAACATCAAAGGGAAGGCTGTGCTGCGGAACCGGGCGCTGAACTTGCGCAAGCTGGATTTGGAGGCCATGGGGGCGAAGATGAAGCTGAGCATGGTTTATGCCACGCCTACGCCCAAGATGGCCGACGCAGGTTTTGATTTGGATATCCAGGATATACAAATCGAGAAGTTGGTAGAGTTCATTCCCGCTTTGGATTCAACCTTGCCGATGTTGCGTTCATTCCGGGGAACGGTGGACGTGGAAACCGAGATGTCGGCCCGTTTGGACTCGAATATGACCATTTTGTTGCCCTCTTTGACAGCGGCTTTGCGTTTGCATGGCGAACAGTTGGTGCTGCTCGATGGGGAGACTTTTGCCGAGATTTCCAAACTTTTGATGTTCAAGAACAAGGAACGGAACATGATTGACAGTATTTCGGCTGTGGTGACGATTCAGGACGGGGAGGTCACGGTTTATCCTTTCCAAATCGAAATTGACCGCTACCGGGTGGCCGTGGGTGGACATCAGGACTTGGCCATGAATTTCAATTACCATATTTCGGTTTTGAAATCCCCGATTCCGTTCCGTTTGGGTATCAATGTACAGGGGAATCCGGACAAGATGAAATTCGGCTTGGGCAAGGCATTGTACAAGGATTCTTTCACGCCGGCCGAAATCCGCAAGGTGGACAGTGCCCGTTTGGATTTAGGGCGCCAGATTGTGGGCCAGTTCGAGGGATGGATGAACCGGGAACGCCGGGTTATCCGCCGGGTGGATTTCCCGGTGGTTCCGGTGGAGGCGGTGCCGGGGGATTCAGTGCGGAATCCGGCCGGAACCCCGCCTGAGGCCGCCATCCGATGAGAATTTATCCACAATCTATGAACAATGGTTGATAAGTTAAATTACTGTTGTTCATCGTTTTGTTGCTTATTTAAGAAAATAGGGTTCGAAAAAGTAGGACAATTCAAAAATCTTCCCTATCTTTGCGCCCCTGTTTGAGAAAATATTATAGAGATATGTACGCTATTGTTGATATCGCCGGTCAACAAATCAAGGTTCAGGAAAACCAGAAAGTCATTGTTAACCGGTTAGCCGCCAATGAAGGTGACAGTGTGGAATTCGACAAGGTATTGTTGAAAGACAATGACGGTCAAGTGGAAGTGGGTATGCCTACCCTTGCCGGGGCCAAGGTGAGCGCGAAAGTTTTGGCTCATGTGAAAGGTGACAAGGTGATTATCTTCAAGAAGAAGAGAAGGAAAGGCTATCAGAAGAGGACGGGTTTCCGCGCTTCTTTGACCCAGATTCAAATCGAGAAGATTGCCTAAGGCATATAACGGAGTTTGTAATTTTTAACAGGATAGGACAATGGCACATAAAAAAGGCGTCGGTAGTTCCGATAACGGTCGTGAGTCAGAAAGCAAACGCTTGGGCGTGAAAATTTTCGGCGGGCAAGCCGTTACTGCCGGCAATATTATTGTACGTCAACGCGGAACCAAGTATCATCCGGGCCGTAATGTAGGCTTGGGCAAGGACCATACCATTTTTGCCTTGGTTGACGGCGTGGTAGCCTTCAAACGCAACCGGGAAACGGGACGTCCGTTTGTTTCCGTGATTCCGGCCGAAAGCTAAGAGCGGCTTCCGGATAGGTGTTGCCCTGGATTATTTGGGGTGCACCTGTTTTTGACGTAGGTTTTTGTAATTGCATCTGTTTTTAAAGTTTTAGTTTTTGGGGAGGGCGACCGGAAGGCCGCCCTTTTTTTATTCTTGGACTTCGGGTTGCATGCAATGGAGGCCTCGATTTTTATCGGCTGGGTTTTGTTCCTTTGGAGTGTTTTGTTTTTAGAAATCTATTTCTTGGTTTTTGACGGATGATGATGGTGCGGGGTGATTTTTTGCGGAGCGTTTTACGGATATAGTGTTACCAGAGACCTGATTGGATAGAGTGGCTATGAATGAAACAAGGGCCTTTAGGATTTAAGGTTTGTTTGTGGCGTCCTTTTATGAAAAGTGCAGGTCTCTAAGCAAGAAACCTGCACCTTTCAGAGAACAAAGGTGGATATATTTTGTTTTCTGACAAAATTTTAGACGCAGCACATTTTCAATTCGGACTGTCGCCTCTTCCCCTCTGGCACGGAGGAAATTCTGTATAGTGTATATTATCAATGATATAAAAATCAATATGGAGGTTTCTTGCTTAGAGACCGGTAGTTATGGGCTTTATTGCCATAGGAATCGGGGAAGACAGCTAATTGGGAGATATGTGGATTTGATTGAAGGGAAAAAGATTTTGCTGTCTACAGAGGATGGTGGTCGATTGGGAATTGTTCAACTCGTAAATAATTAGATATGGCTATTAAAGATCAGTGTAAGAAATGCAGATTGTATGGGATTGGCAAATGTTCAGAGCCTGCATTTAGCCCTTTAATAATATTTTGCCTGAGTAGTAGTGGATTGGGGCTCCAGCCCCGACATGTCTATTCGGGCAATTGTTTTGTATATTATGGCAAGTTTTTTGTACGATGTGGTGTGCCCATGTTGTTTCCTGGACAGTATGTTTCGGGCGAAATTCACTTATGTCTGTGTTCCACTTGGTAATCCATGTGGAGGGCGGAGATACGATTGAGCTGGAAGCATCTGGCAAATTCCTTTTTTCTTTGCAAGAAAATCCCAATCCATAGAGATACTCTTTTATGCCATGAAATCAATAGGTTTGAAAATTGTCTTGGGTTTTGCGTTCCTTTTCACGGTGTCATGCTCCAAGGATAAGGCCGGTTATGAGGCTTTGGTACCTGCCGATGCCTCTTTTGTCGTTGCTGTCGATGTGAAATCGGTTCTCGGGAAGAGCCGGATTTGGCAGAATCCCCGGGTGAAAGCGGAGATAGAAGGGGCAGTGGAAAACGGGGCTTCCTTGGTGGGGCAACTGTTGAAATTCGGAATCAAAAATCCGGAGATTTCCGGTGTTGATTTTGTCAAGGATGTCTATGTGTTTGAAAGCGGGATTTTCCCAGACGAAACGCTGTTTGCCTTTGCGGTAAAGAAACCCAAGCGTCTCCGTATGTTGTTGGAGAAAAGCGGGGAAATGAGCGAAATCAAGGAGTCCGGAGGACGCGTTTGGGCCGAATTTCCCCAAGGAGTTTTCCTTTTCGATGATACCCGGGGCCTGTTCGTTTCCCGTCAGGAGGGGGAAGCCTTGCCGGAAGATGAGCTCTGGGCCCTGTTTTCACAAGGCCGGGAGGAAAGTTTTGCGGGAAGCCCCTATTTCCGGTATTTGGAGTCGGGAAATGATATGGGGCTTTTGCTTACCATGGAGTATGTCAAGGATGAATTTCCCGATTTAGACTTAGAGGAACTTGCGAAAGATAATGGCTGGGAGGAAGACCTTGCAGGGGATGGTTTTGGGGAGTATTACGTTTATGCTGGCTTGGATTTCGGGAAGAAGGAAATGGGGATTAGTTTGGAATACATCCCTTTGAACCCGAAAACGGAAGAATACATGGAACAGGTTTTCAGAGGATTGGAACCGATAAAAGGCCGTTATCTTCCTTCCTTGGGGGCGGATGTGGTCGCTTTTGCCACTTGGGGGATGGATGGGGACGGTTGGCTGTCGCAATTGGAGCGTATGCCTCGTTTTGAGACGATGAAGGCCCGCCTGCCTGCCGTGTCCAAGTTGGCCTCCTTGAAAGGAGACTGCCTTTTGAGCCTCTCGTCTTCCTCTTTGCTCCCCGGTCTTACTTGCTTGGCACAGGCTCCGGACTCTGGAGGCTTGGATTTCTTGGACGAATATTTGGGCGGGATTCCTTTGGATTCCAATCGTTACAAGGCGAAGAAAGGGCCTCTTCCGGTGTATTACGGGTGGGAAGAGGAAACTTTGTACTTGGGGACTTCATCTTCCGTGGACGCAGCGGTGGAATCTTCCGGACAGTTTACTGATAAATTCCCTTGGGCGGAAAAAGCCGAAGGCTGCTGCTTTTATCTGGGCTTTGATGCCGAGACTGCCATGCCGCTTTTGTCATCGGACATTTTGCAGACACTCGGGTTTGTGGATGAATATTTTTTGGAAAATGCGGCTCTCGTTCAGGAAATTTTTGAGCAAACGGGCATGGGCTACATGGAGTTTATGTGCTTGAAACCGTTTCATTTCAGCTTGGTTTTCCATGTTGCGGAGGGGCAATCCAATCCCTTTGCCCTCTTGTGCGATTATGTCTTTGGTACGGTTTTGGTTCCGGTGGAGTCCTGAGTTTTTGGAGGTTATCAGCCTCAATGTATTGAGAATTTCATCATCATCTTCTTCTTTACGCATTGCAAAATGCTGCCCGAAGCTTTGTTCCGGTTCGGTTTTGTGCGTTTGCTAGCAGGAGGGTGGCTCAAAAGATGATTTTCAACAAAGAATCCCCGATAGGACACATTCTAACGCGGATTCTCTTTTGGAAAACTGACTTTGGGGTCACCCTCGTTTCTAAGAATCGATAATTCCTAAGGAGTGCCGGATTGCTTTCCCCTTATTCTTTCACGCAGCGAATGGCGTAGGCATCGGCCTTGGCAGCGCCACCTCCGGGTGCTACCGTAACCATTTCGTTGCCGTTCTGGTCCTTGACGCTGAACGAAAGGGCGGCGGTGGCACCTCCGTTGAACATCGTGGTTTCATACGGCGCGTTGCTCCAATAGGAACCCCAAACTCCGCTCACACTACCCATCAGCATGGCGTAGGAACCATCGTAACGGGCGGCGGCGGGAAAATGGCTCGAAACGCTCTGCACGGAATCGAGATAGAACCACCAACCGTTTTCATAATCGTCCAAGGAGATGAGGCCATCCCGGGTCCGGTCTTCTACGTTGAAATCGCTTAAAGTCCAACAATAGCCGCCGTTGGACGTAACCGTCTGGAAATGTTCCGGATTAGGGACCCTCCAGCCCGCAGGTGAGGGGTCGAACATGGTTTTCTGCCCTTGGTGGCCCCAAAGTGCATCGTTGCCGTTTCCATCGGCAAGCCAGTCGCGGTTGGTGCTGTATTGGGCCATGTTGGAGAAGCAGACCGTGGGGTGGGCGACGGAATATGCTAATGTGTTGGTTTCGGTGGAAGCATAGGAAGAAGCTTCTATGGCCACGGTTTGGCCGTTTTGGTCATAGACCGGGGCGGGGAGCGTGGAAACCGTGCCGGTTATCGTGGGCGAAGCCGGGAAAGGATCCTTGCGCCCCCATTGGTAGAGAAGGCCGAAGCATGCCGGGTCGTCCGGACGCTCAGTCAAGGCTCCAAGGTTGAGGTTCATGAAGGTGATGCCCTCTTTATTGGTCAATTCTTCCACTTGGGTTCCGGGATGCCAGATATGCCAGCTCCAGAGGATGTTCCCGTCCCGATCGGTGGCAGCAAAGAGTGCATTGCCGGGTTTTTCGGAGGCGGTGAAACGGATGCGTCCGTCTTCCAAGGACAACGAACCGATGAGGTCCGGCTCGCTTTGCCATAGCAATAGGGCGGAATCCGGTGCGATGGAGGCCGGAAGGTCGATGCCAGGTACGCTGACCCCGTTGCCCCGGACACAGGCGTTGAAACTGTAAGTCCCGGCTTCGTTGATAATATAGCAGTTGGCCGTGGCATGGGCATCCAAGGCCAAGGAGGATACCGAGGTTTGGGAAACTCCGATGCTGGCTTGGGCTTGGCTGTTGGAGACCGAAGGCGCGTGGATTTGGATGGTGCTCTGGCGGGCTTGGTTTTCCCCGATATGCGGTTTGGCTGTGATATCGAGCGAGCCTTCTTCGGAAAGGGAGAGTTTGAGCCAGGAAGTATCGTAAACGGCTTCCCAACTATCGAAACAACTGCTGATTTCGACTTGGAGGCTCCCTCCTTCAGCGGCGAATTCCAAATTGCCTTCCGGATGGATTTGGATGCAATTGTCTTTGGGTTTGTTGTCGCAGGATATGGCAAGCAAGCAGATGGCAAGGGCGAGGCCGCTTGCGAAAGGGGTCAGGATTGCCGTAGCGGTGCGGGAAACAGGGTTTTTCATGGTTCCTTATTTTATGCGTTTTAAAAGGGAAAGCCAAAGATAGCGAAAGTCGAGCGCAGAGCCGAACGAAGTTCGAGCTATGCCGAGACCAAGCTATCTTCGCCGATAGGACAAAGATAGCGAAGGTCGAGCGCAGAGCCGAACGAAGTTCGAGCTATGCCGAGACCAAGCTATCTTCGCCGATAGGACAAAGATAGCGAAAGTCGAGCGCAGAGCCGAACGAAGTTCGAGCTATGCCGAGATGCATCCTGTCTTCGGCGAAGGCCAAAGATACGATTTTTTGTCCACGGATTTTGTCCGGCTTTATTTTCGGCTTCATTATCTTTGCACTCTAAGATGAGGTGTCCTTGGCTTTCATGTTTTCCGGTGGAACCGGGACGGGGCTGCTTGCCAGTCTGAGGCCCGGAAAGCCTGGGGTTTTCCGGTGTGTTCGTTCGGGTTTGTACGCTGGTATGGGTTCGCCCGGATGGAAATAAAAAAGTTTTTGCTATGAAATTGAGAGTGCAGTATGCTGAATTGGAGGGTATTGTTTCTGCTTTGACGGGGCAGGCTTTCGGCCTTTCCTACGTGGACTCCAAAACTTTTTGCGTGCAGAAAGGTATCGAGGTGAAGCTTGCGATGTTCAATTTCGCTCCCAAGGCGAAGTTGGATATCTCGGTAGAAAGAATTGAAGGAAAGGATGTTGAAATTTCCTACGGAGGCGGACTTGGCATTGATTTCCTGTTGAAAATGGCTTTGTCCGTGTTCAAGACTGCTTTGGTGGAAGAATTGGTGGAACGCTTGGGTAATAACCGGATGGTACTCCATTTAGGTTCCGTGCCGCAAATGCAGGCTTTCTTTGATTACGTGGAAGTGATGTCGCTTTCTTTTGAACCGGACAATATTGTGCTGGAAGGCCGATTGAAAGTGGAGGCATTGAAAAAGCCGGGAGAATAAGCGGATGGATTTGCAGCAGAGGAAAAATCCGGATTTGGGGGAGGAAGGAGGACGTGTGCTTTCTGGTGTGCGTGTGGATCCGGAGGCCTTGCCGATTACCGCTTGGCTCCCCATTTCCAAGAAAGAGCTGGAAAAACGGGGTTGGGAACAGGCCGATATCATTTTGGTAAGTGGCGATGCCTATGTGGATCATCCTTCTTTCGGAATCGCCGTAATCGGGCGTTGCTTGGAAAAGGCGGGCTACAAAGTGGCGGTTCTGCCGCAGCCCAATTGGAAGGACGATTTGCGGGATTTCAGGAAGTTAGGGCGACCCCGTTTGTTTTTTGGCGTGTCGGCAGGCAGTATGGATTCGATGGTGAACCACTATACGGCGCGTAAGCGTCTGCGTAGCAATGATGCCTATACGCCGGGGGGGCAGGCAGGTTTCCGCCCGGATTATCCTACTTTGGTCTATACTAAGATTTTGAAAGAGCTTTTCCCCGATGTCCCGGTGGTGATTGGCGGCATCGAGGCTTCCATGCGCCGGATTACCCATTACGATTACTGGCAGGATACTTTGCGGCCCTCTTTCTTGGTGGAAAGCGGGGCGGATTTGTTGGTGTACGGGATGGGGGAGAAACCCATTGTGGAGATTGCGCGTCGTCTGGAAAGACGTCCCCAGGCTTTGGAGGCTTGCCATCTGATACCCCAGGTTTCGTATATAGGGCGGAACCGGGAGGAAGTGGAAAAAGCGGATGCGTTTTGGAAAGAAAATGCGGCTTTGTTCGCTTGGACGCTTCGCGGGAGTATGCCCGGAGCTCCAGAAGGAGGGAAAGGTGGCTCCTCTTCGGAAAATGCAGAGGAGGATTTGCTTCCGCGTTTGCTTAAGTCGTTTCCGGACATTCCTTTGCAACCCCACGAGCTTTGTTTGAGGGATAAAAAATCCCAGGCCCGGAATTTCGCTTTGGTGGAAACGGCTTCGAACCAGATAGCTTGTGGTAGGATTTTGCAAAAAATCGGGGAGAGGTACATTGTCATCAATCCGCCTTATCCGGTTAATCCGGATTCGCATGAAATAGACCAGGTATTCGACTTGCCTTATACCCGTTTGCCTCATCCCCGGTATAAGGGGCGGGGAGATATCCCGGCTTTTGTGATGATACAAAACTCGGTGAACCTGCATCGAGGCTGTTTTGGGGGCTGTGCGTTCTGCACGATTTCGGCCCATCAGGGCAAGCAGGTGCAGAGCCGGAGCGAAGCGTCGATTTTGAAGGAAATCCGCCAAATCATGCGGATGCCTTATTTCAAGGGGAATTTGAGCGATTTGGGCGGTCCCAGTGCCAACATGTACGGGATGCACGGCAAGGATTTGGGCAAATGCTCGGCCTGCAAGCGGGCTTCCTGCCTTTATCCATCCATTTGCCCGAATTTGGATCATGATCATTGGAGGCTTTTGGAACTGTATAGGAAGGTTGTTTCCTTGCCGGGTCTTTCGCATGCTTATATCGGAAGCGGAATCCGTTATGACATGATTGTGCCTTACTTGGAGCTTCGGAAGGATTATTCGCCAATCTGGAATGGATGTCCAAGAAAGCCTGTTGCCAAGAAAGAGGAAGAGGTGCGGACTGCCTCGCCTTTCCATGCACGGGAATATATCGAGTGGGTAATCCGGCACGGGGTTTCGGGTCGCCTTAAAGTGGCTCCGGAACATACGGAACAGCTTGTTTTGGAGAAAATGCGCAAGATGCCTTTTGCACAGTTCGAGCGATTCAAGACGTTTTTCGATGCCTATTGCCGGAAAATAGGGAAGAACCAGCAGTTGATTCCTTATTTCATTTCGGCGCATCCGGGATGTCGTTTACAGGACATGAAGGAGTTGGAGCGAAAGACCCGGAAATTGGGGTATCATTTGGAACAGGTCCAGTTGTTCACGCCCACGCCGATGACCTTGGCCACCGAGATGTTTTATACTGGATTGGATCCGTATACCTTGAAGCCGGTTTATGTGGAGCGCGACCCTCGGGCCCGGGACCGTCAAACGGATTGCTTTTTCTGGTATAAACGAGGTGAGCCAGGTAAGGACGACCGGGATGTGTCCTGTGATGAGCAGCAATCCCGTCCCTGGGGGCGGAAATAAAAGGGAGGGGCTGTGTGGTAAGCTTTGTTCTCGATGAGGCTGAAAGCCGGATTTTGCAAATTGGCGGATTTGTCGTACCTTTGCAAGCCTGTTCGGGGTGGTTCGCCTCGGGCGGAGAAGATGGTGCATGTAGCTCAGTTGGTTAGAGCATCGGATTGTGGTTCCGAGGGTCGTGGGTTCGAGCCCCATCTTGCACCCGTAGGCCGTGAGTATCCTCGCGGCCTTTTTTGTATCCTGTGCGTTCGAGAAATAGGGTCCGGAATCGGGCAGATGGGAGATTTCCCGGCTTTGGGTTCCGGTCCCGGATTACAGTGGAACTCCTTTTGATAACCTGGCGAAAATCCGGTGCCTTACCAAGGGATTTCGAATCCGGGCTGCGGTGGAGCCACCTTTCCCTGTTGCGAACTGAAAAAAGTTTGACAGATGCATAATTCGCAAAAACTAAAAGAAATAACGGTTTTCATCGCCGATTATGCTTCCGTCTTGCTGGGTTCGGGCGTGCATTGTACCCGGGTGATCCGGAATTCCCGCCGTATCGGGGAGTCTTTCGGTTTGGATATTAAAATGACGGTTTTTGCTTCCAGCATCATCTTGACTGTCATCGACGCGGCGGAAGACGAAATGTGTACCGAGGTCGTGGTCATTCCGCAAATTCCGGTGAGCTTTGAATTGAATTCGGAGCTGAGCGCGTTGAGTTGGCGGGTCCACGACAACCCGATGGGTATCGGGGCGCTCAAAGCCGAGTACCAGGCTTTGCTGGCCAAACCCCGTCTCAATTCTTGGATTGTGACCTTCCTCGTTTCTTTGGCCAATGCTTGCTTCTGCCGTTTGTTCGAAGGAAACTTGGGGGCGATGACCGTGGTGTTCGTGACCACGTTCATCGGTTTCCGCTTGTTGCGTTTCTTAAAAAAGAACCGGGTCGATCACTTCTTGGCCGTTATCTTGGTATCTTTCGTTTCTTCGGCTTTGGCTTCGTTGTCGGTTTTCCTTCAAGAGGTGGATGCCAATATCGCGGTGGCGACCAGTGTGCTTTTCATGGTTCCTGGCGTGCCTTTGATTACCGGGGTCATTGACATTTTGGAAAACCATACCTTGATAGGTTTTGCCCGTTTGATGCGGGCTTTTATGATTGTATTGTGTTTGGCTGTCGGGCTTTCCTGCTCGATGGTGATTTTCCAGAAAGGTTTGCTATGGTAGGGGAAACCTTGATACGGGCTTTGTGCGCGGCAGTGGCTGCCATCGGTTTCGGGGCGGTTTCCAATCCTTGCCGGCGTTCTTTTGCCGTTATCGGCTTGTTGGCGGCGGCAGGCTATGCTTTGCGTTATGTGTTGATGCAGGGAGCCGGTATCGACATTGCAACGGCTACTTTGCTGGCTTCGATGTTGATTGGTTTCGGGAGTTTGTGGTTGGGTAAAGTGATTCACAGCCCGATGACAACGCTTTATATCCCGGCCCTGTTGCCGATGGTGCCGGGGATGTATGCTTACAAGGCTGTGTTTTCCATTATCTTGTTCATGCAGAATTTGAGTGACCCCGTGCAGGCTGCGGTTCATCTGAATGCCTTCTTCTTGAACGTGATTGTGACGGTGTCGGTTATCTTGTGCATGACGGTTGGGGCGTCCCTGCCGATGTTCCTTTTCGCCCGGCGGGCCATTTCTTTGACCCGGGGGCGTAAAAAACCGGGGGCGTGAAACGGCTTTACCCGCAAGTCACCCCGCAAGTCTTGGCGTTGTTAGGCGTTGTAGAGGGGGAAATGGATCCTCAGGAATTGCAAGAACGTTTGCACCTGACAGACCGGGAGTATTTCCGTACCCGGTACTTGAAACCAGCTTTGGCAGCCGGTCTTGTGGAGATGACCATTCCGGAAAAGCCTAACAGCCGTTTGCAGAAGTATCGTTTGACAGGGCAAGGTGAGGTTTTGGCAGAGAGTTCGAAACAGGGGAAAGGACGAAAATAAGTGCCGGAGGGGCATTTGGTAGGAGATAAAGGTTTCCGAAAATGTTTTTTTTCGGGATTGTGAAATTTTTGAATAGCATTATAACTTAGAAGCAGAAAAATCGCCATGGAAGAATTTGAAGATAAAGGCGGTGTGCGCCGTACGGAACTTGAAAACTTGGGGGAATTCGGTTTGATTGACCGTTTGACCCAGGATTTGCCGATTCATAATCCCCAATCCACTTTGAAGGCGGTGGGGGATGATGCAGCGGTTTTGAGGCTGCCGGAGGGTCATGTCCAATTGGTTTCAAAGGATTTGTTGATTGAGGGGATTCATTTCGATATGACTTATTGTCCCTTGAAACATTTGGGGTACAAGGCTATCGCGGTCAACCTTTCGGATATTGCCGCCATGAATGCCAGGCCCTTGCAAGTTTTGGTCGGCTTGGCGGTTTCAAACCGGTATTCGTTGGAGGCTTTGGAAGAGCTTTATGCTGGAATGCGTTTGTGTTGTGAGCGTTATGGTGTGGATTTGGTGGGCGGTGATACTACTTCGAACACTTCGGGGCTTTGCATTTCGGTAACGGTTTTGGGTTCAGCTTTGCCGGAAAAAATCTGTTACCGGAGCGGAGCTAAAGAGAATGATTTGCTTTGTGTTTCCGGTGATTTGGGTGGGGCTTACGCCGGGCTTTTGTTGCTGGAACGCGAAAAACGGGAGTTTTTGGCCAATCCGAACGTGCAACCCGATTTCAGGGATTTCTCTTATGTTTTGGAACGACAGTTGAAACCGGAACCTCGTTTGGACATTGTGGATTTGTTGGAGCGTATCGATGTGAAACCCACTTCCATGATTGATATTTCGGACGGTTTGGCATCGGAAATCCTGCATCTGAGCAAACAGTCCGCCTGTGGCTGCATGTTGTACCAGAGCAAGATACCAGTGGATGTTGAAACTTGCAAAGCTTTGGAAATCTTCAATATCCTTCCCGAAGTGGCGGCTTTGAGCGGGGGAGAGGATTACGAATTGCTTTTCACGGTGGCGCAGAAAGATTATGAGAAAATCAAGGATGTGCGGGAGATTCGTGTCATCGGGCATATGGTGGAGGCTGCCCAGGGCAATTACATGGTGCCTGAAAACGGTACGATGATTCCCTTGACCGCCCAAGGATGGCAGGCGTTCAACAAACGGTAAAATTTATTCGGAAGTATCTGGTTGCGAGAGGGTGACCCAAAAGATGATTTTTCGACAAAGAATTCCCGATAGGACACATTCCAACGCAGATTCTCTTTTGGAAAGCTGACTTTTGGGTCCCTCTCTTGTTTTAGCCCAAATCGGTCATTAGACACGCCGAGTCCGTTTCTGATTGGGAAAATGAGGCATTCGGGCATCTTGCCCGCTTCTGTCCGCATCCTGTTTCTCGCTACGCCTCGACGTAGCCCGCTACGCCTTCGGCTAGGCGAGAAGCATGCTGCATGACATAAGCGAGCAATCTGCCCGAAGCCTAATGACCGATTTGGGTTTAATGGATATTAATCTCTAAAACATTGTTTGTTAATTAGAAATAAAATTGTGAACCGGTACAGGATTTTGTTTGCCCATCGGGGGCTATTTCGGGTCTTTTTTGCGTTTTTCACGTCAGATAGCTTAGCTATCCTCCTTTGAAAAACGCGGCACCATTCCTCGAAATCCCCTCCCGATGCCTCAAACAAATAAATTTAAACAGCTTCTCAGCGGACTTCCCATTCCTCGATCGTGCCGGTCTTGGACGAAAAAGAGGATCCGATTTTGAAGAGTTTTCGTGAGTCGGCGGCATAGGGTGTGGCATAGCCTTTTTCCTCGATTTGCCGCAGGGCTTCTTCGGCGGTCCCGTCTAACTTGAATTCGAAGATATAGACGTAGGCAGGCGTTTCCACGATGCAGTCCACGCGCCCTCCGGCCAGCTGCTTCTCGCTGTACACTGTGTAGACACTTACCAAACGGAATATCAAGTAGAACGTGTAATGGAAATAACGTTCCCGCTCGTGTTCATCCTCCTTGCGGCGCATGGAATACGGAATGTCGGCCAAGAACGAGGTGAAAAGCTCACATATCCGTCCGGTTTCCCCCTTGCGCATGGCAATTACCAAATCCCGGACCCAGCTTCCCATTTCCTGCTCCGTTTGCAAATAATTGGATGCCACCAAGGAAACGAAACCGTTTTTGACCTCGTTGTTGGGAAAATCGAGTAGAAAGGTCCGGAACTCCCGGTCATAGTCCTTGATGGTGAGGTATCCGCTTTGGTAAATCATGGGCAGGGGCTTTTCCACGTCGGCCCTGTAATCCACGAACTCCCGGGGTTCGTAATACCTGCCGGTCAAGGTGTCGAGATTGTCCTTGGTCCGGGACAGGAGACGAACCAAGTACGTGGGCGTGGCAGACCCGAACCAGTAGTCCCGCAAGTCCTGCTGGGCGAAGGCGTTAAGCAGGCTGAACGGGTTGTAGATGTCGGTCAGGCCATAACTGAAATGGTAGCCGTCATATTGCCGTTTCAACTCCGCCAGCATCTTTTCCCGCGAATAGCCGTAACGCCCGGCCATCGTTTCAACCGGTTCGGCGAAATATTGTTCCAATTCTGCCTGGGTAATGCCGCACAGGCTCTCGTAACGGGCATCCAAGCTGATGTCCATCGGCTGGTTGAAACCGCTAAAAACGCTCACCTGGGAGAATTTGGTCACGCCGGTGAGGAAGACGAACTGGAGGTCGTCGTCGGCGGCCTTGAAGACCGAGTAAAAGCCTTTGAGGACTTCCCGGTGCCAGTCGTCCAGATTCCATTCGTTTTCCCCTATCCGGGTCTTGATTCCCAAGTCCAGCACATCGAGGATGGGTTTGTCGTACTCGTCCACGAGGACCACGCAGCGGCGTCCCGATTGGAGGCGGGCTTGGTGCAGGACGTGGGCGAAACGGTCTCCCAAGGTGGTCCAATACGGGCTGGCACCGTATTTCTCCTCCCAGGCCGAGATGTAGCCGTTGAGCTTTTGCTCCAAGGAACCGGCATCGGTGAAGTTGTTGGCGTTGAAGTCGATATGAAAAACAGGGCGCTCGGCCCATTCGGTTTCGAGGCTTTCGATGGCCAGGCCTTTGAAGAGTTCCTTGTGCCCGAGGAAATAGTGCTTGAGCGTGGAGACCAGCAGGCTTTTGCCGAAACGGCGGGGACGGCTCAGGAAATAAATTGCTCCGGTCGTGACCAATTGGTGAATCAAAGCAGTCTTGTCCACATAGACATAGCCTTCTTCGCGGATTTGGCTGAAGCTTTGGATTCCGATAGGGTATTTCATCTTGTCCCGTTTTGCATGTCATGCAAAATTAATATAAAAGGCTTTTGCTTGGATGCCGGGACTCCTTGGGAACACGAAGGTAGGGTCAATCAGTAAGTGCGATTTTACAAAAAGAATTTGAAGATTTCCTTCTATGAGGGCAATCTTTCCCTGTTTTGTTTTTGTCTTGTTGGCCAATCTTTCTGTCTTTTCTTCTCCGCCCTTCCTCTTCCACGCTAACCACGCTAAGGCCCGAGGGAAAACTTGCAATTCCATTGCATGGCAGGCCGCTGAAGAATCCTTAATTTTGCAGGGATTGTACAGAAGGCCGGGGCGGGAAACGGGCAGATTTGAGGAGACCTTCCCAATCCGGTTTACAAATTCCTAAAAAAACAGCCAATGGAAACCAAAGAACCCAAAATCAATAAAGCGGTTTACCCCTTGCTCAAACTGCATTGTGCCGGTTGCGCCAACCGATCCGAGAAAATCGCTGCGGCCCAGCCTGGAGTGAAGAAAGCCACGGCCAATTTCGCGGCAGGGCTTTTGAACGTGGAATATGAAGAAGGTGTTTTCGATGCCCATCGCTTGAAAGCCGCCATCGACAAGGCAGGTTACGAACTGATCGTGGACAGTGCCGACCCCTTTACCGCACAGGAAAAGGAAAACCGCCGTTTGTACAAAAAACTTAAGCAAAAGGTATTAATCACGTGGATACTGGCCATTCCATTGATGGTGCTTGGCATGGCACATTCCTGGCATTTCCCCGGCAAGGAATACGTGATGATGTGGCTGGCATTCTTTATCTTGTGGATTGGAGGCCGGGATTTTATCCGCAATGCCTGGATTTTGGCCAAACAGTGGTCGGCCAATATGGATACCTTGGTGGCACTCAGTACTTTGGTCTCCTTTATTTTCAGTCTGGCGTCCCTTTGGTTTCCGCAATCCTGGACCCATGACGTGTATTTCGAGGCATCCGGCATGATTATCGCCTTCGTCCTTTTGGGCAAGTTGATGGAAAGCCGGGCCAAGAACGGGACTTCCAAAGCCTTGCAGGATTTGATGCATTTGCAGCCCGATACGGCCTTTTTGCTTGAAAACGGCCAGGAGAAAGAAGTTCCTGTTTTGGAACTCCGCCCCGGAGACCGTGTAAGCGTGCATCCCGGAGGACGGATGCCGGTGGACGGTATCGTGCAGGGAGGTTCGTCTTATGTGGATGAAAGCATGATTACGGGCGAGCCGCTGGCAGTCCTGAAGCAGAAAGGGAGCAAGGTCGTCGCCGGAACCATCAACCAAAAAGGAAGTTTGCAGGTGGAAATCACGGGCGTGGGGCAGAGTACGGTTCTGGCAGGTATTGTCCGCATGGTCCGGGAAGCTCAGGGTAGCAAGGCGCCCGCCCAACGTATCGCCGACAAGGTGGCTGCCATTTTTGTCCCCATTATCTTGTTGTTGTCCTTGGTCACGTTCATCGTCTGGTTGGCGGTAGGCGGCATGGCGCAATTCAACCATGCTTTGGTCTGCGCTTTGTCGGTCCTGGTCATTGCCTGTCCTTGCGCTTTGGGTCTGGCGACCCCGACCGCCCTGATGGTCGGCATGGGGCGTGCGGCGCGGAACCATATTTTGATTAAAGATGCTTCGGCATTGGAGAACCTTTGCCATGTGGATGTCATGGTCATGGACAAGACCGGGACTTTGACCCAAGGGAAACCGGTAGTCAGTGCGGCTTGTTTGCCGGGGGCCCAAACCCGGTATCCGAACCCTTGGGAATCACGCCCGTTACCGGAATGGCTTCCCCTCTTCAAGGTTGCGGAGCAGAAGAGCGAACATCCGCTTTCTTCAGCCATTGCAGATTGGGTGGACGCCTTGTATCCAGCTGCTTCCGAGACCCAAGCGGATGCCAAGAATCCGTTTGTTCCGGACTCTTCGGATGGGGCAGCTTCAGATAAAAGGGCGCTTCCGGATGGACTTACCACGGTAGTGCCTCCTTCGGACGATACCCCGGCGGATGGGACGGAGGCTTGCGATAACGGCATTTGCGGGATTTTCGAGGCGATACAAGACTTTGAAACCCTTACAGGAAAAGGCCTGCGTTTCAAATACCAGGCTCAGGAATATTGGGCTGGCGGGCTTGCTTTGGTACGGGAGCAAGGGGTGGAGATGTCCGGTACAGACCAAGCGAATCTGGCTTCCTGGCAGGAAAAAGCGTACAGTATCGTGGCATTCGGCAGGGGCAAGGAAGTTTTGCTCTATCTGGGCTTGTCCGATGAGGTGAAACCTTGCTCGGCGGACGTGGTTTCCCGATTGGAAAAGGCCGGCGTGGAAGTTTACATGTTGACGGGCGACCATCAGAAAGCGGCTGCGGCTTTGGCTTCGCAATTGGGCATCCGGCATTACCAAGCCGGCATGTTGCCCCAGGACAAGGAAGATTTTGTGAAGGATTTGCAGGCGAAAGGCCACAAGGTAGCCATGGTGGGCGACGGTATCAACGACAGCCAAGCCTTGGCTCGGGCTGATGTCAGCATGGCGCTCAAACGCGGCACCGACATAGCCATGAACGTGGCTTCCGTGGTTTTGATCGGGAACGAAAGAACGGATCTGGAGGCGATTCCCAAAGCCCTTGCCCTTTCGCGCAAAACGCTCAAGCTTATCAAGGAAAACTTGTTCTGGGCGTTCATTTACAATGTCATCGGCATCGTGTTCGCCAGCGGCCTCCTGTATCCTTTCTTCGGTTGGACTTTGAACCCGATGATTGCCAGCGCGGCGATGGCCTTCAGCTCGGTATCGGTGGTATCGAACAGCCTGCGCTTGAAATTCATCAAGCTTCCGCAGACGGTGTGACGAGGACCTGGCCCTCAGGGTTCCGGTTCACTCCAAGGCTTAGGTTCACCCCAAAACTTTGATTCGCCCCGGAACCTCGGTTCCCCGGATAACTATTTCAGCTTCTTCATTTGTAGCTTCAGGATGACGAACGTCACCACGATAGCCAAGAAGTCGGCTACCGGCGTGGCAATCCAGACCCCTTTGAGGTCGAAAAGGGCCGAGCAGATATACAAGGCCGGAATCAGGAAAATCACTTGCCGGGTCAGGCTCAGGAAAATGGACAAATGGACCTTGCCCAAGGATTGGAAAAAGTTGCTGGTCACGATTTGGAACCCGACAAAGGGGAACAAGAGGAAGACGTAACGGAGCCCTTCCACGGTTATGCCGACCAATGTGGCATCGGTGGTGAACACGGTAGCCGCCGTCTTGGGGAACAACTCGATGAGCAGGAATCCGAAAGTGGTGATGGCGGTACCCACTTTGATAGCTAAGAAAAAAGCTTTCTTGGCCCGGTCTATCTTCCGCGCCCCGTAGTTGTAACCTACGATAGGTTGCATGCCTTGGCAAAGCCCGATGACGAACATGACGAACAAGATACCGTAGCTGTTGATGATGCCGTATGCCCCGATGGCCAAGTCCCCGCCTTTGGCGGCCAGCCTGCCGTTGAGGATGATGGCCACGACACTGGCGGCGGTGTTCATCAAGAAAGGCGACATGCCGATGGAAAGGATGTTCTTGATGATTTTTTTGACCGGTTTGAGCGTGTTCTTGGTAAAGCGGATGAAAGCATCTTTTCTCAGGAAGAAGTGCATGGTCTGGACCGCCGTGATGAACATGGCGATGACCGTGGCGATAGCCGCTCCTTGGATGCCCCAGTCGAACCAAAAGATGAAAATGGGAGCCAAGATGGCGTTGACCACCATGCCCCTGATCATGATGGTCATGGATCTGAACGGACTGCCCGAAGCACGGATGATGTTGCAGAAACTGTAGGAAAGGTTGGCGAAGATATTTCCCGGGATGATGATGCGAAGGTAATCCGCTGCATAGGGAATGGTGTTCTCGCTGCCTCCGAAAATCTTCAAGAGAGGTTCGAGGAAAGTCAAGCAACCCACTGTCAGTACGGCCCAGATGACCACCGTCAGGAAAAGGGCGTTCCCGAGGATGCGTTCGGCCCAATCCCGGTCTTTCATTCCCAAGACGATGGAGATACGCGTGGAGGCACCTACGCCCACCAAGGTCCCGAAAGCTTGCAGGAATGTCATGATAGGCAAGCTCAAGGCCAGCCCGGCTATGGCCATCGCGCCTGCGCCGTGCCCGATGAAGATACGGTCTATCAGATTGTAAATGGAGGTGGTCAAGGTGGTGATGACCGCCGGGAGAGCATACTTCCATAGCAGTTTCGGTATGCTTTCCGTCTCCAGCAAACGGGGATCCATTGAGGTTTTTGCCATGGTGATATGTGTGTTTGATATCTTATAAATCAGACTGTTTTGCAGTCCAACCCTCTAGAAAAACAGGCTTGCAAAGATACTTCTATTCCTGCATTTTTCCCATGCCTCCGGAAAGCTCCGGACCTCCATGGGGACGGGTTTCCGGATAGATGCTTATTTTTGTTCCGTGATACCTGCATTTTTCAACGATATAACCCGGTACGGCAGCCTTTCGGTGGTCGGCATGGCCAAGAACGTGGGCAAGACCGTTTGCCTGCGTGCCCTTCTGGATTATTACCGTAAACCGGAAAAAGCCAAGGATGTTGCCGTGACTTCCATCGGGATGGATGGGGAAAACAAGGATTCCTTGTTCCAGACCGCCAAGCCGGAACTGGATTTTTATCCGGGTATGGTGGTGCAAACTTCGGAACAACACTACATCCGGCGTCGTTTGTCAGCTCGGATTTTGGATGTGAGCCGCGAGACAACCGCCTGCGGGCGCTTGGTGACGGCCCAGGTCGTGACCCCTGGCAAGCTGGTCCTTTCGGGCTATGCCTACACGCAAGGATTGAAGCATTATATCCGTCAAGCCCATGAAGCCGGGGCCAAGACCGCGATTATCGACGGGGCTTTGTCCCGCATGAGTCTGGCATCGCCTTTCGTTTCCGAAGCCATGGTGCTCTGCACCGGTGCGGCCCTTTCCAAAAACATGACGGAACTGGTTTCCAAAACCAAATTACAATATGCTTTGATGAATTTGCCTTTGCTGGCAGACAGTCCTATGAGCCATTTGCTTCCGGAAATCGGGAATTTGACACAGGGCTTGCACGGAATCAGCCCGGAAGGGAAAATCCACGATCTGGGCATCCCTTCCCTTTTGCAGTTCCGGTCTTATTGGGAAAAATTGAAGCCTTATTGTGTTCCGGGGGCCTTCTTGTATGTTTCAGGCTTGCTGAACGATGCCTTTCTCCAGGCCATGGCGGCGCAACCGAATCGTCCTGACTTGATTGTGAGTGATTTTACCAAGCTTTTTGTTTCGGCGCCGGCTTACCAAGCTTTTGTACGGGGAGGTTCTTGCCTCTGGGTCCTGCAACAACCTGTCATTTTGGGTGTTTGTGTCAACCCGGTATCGCCCGATGGTTATGTTTTGGATTCCTTGGAACTCCGGGAGCGTATGTCCGAGGCTTTGGGTCGGGAAGTTTACGATATTTTGTTTTGATTTTCAGGCGTATTTCTTTGAATATTTTTTGTAGAAAACCAGGAACAGGCTGAACCCGGTGATGCAGAACGGCAAGGCCATCAGGGCTGGATACCGCAAATCTTGGTTGACTACGAGACCTCCTGCATAAGCGCCTATGGCATTCCCCAGGTTGAAAGCCATTTGGACCGAGGCAGCGCCCAACATTTCCCCGCCTTTTGCCACCCTGATGATTAAAAGTTGTTCGGGAGCCGACACGGCAAAGAGGCCAGCCGTCCCTGCGCACATCAGCAAGACTGCCAGGGCCGGGTGGGAGGATAGGAAAAATAGACAAAGCGAGACCACACCGATGAGACCTTGGAAAAGGGTGCCTATCCGGGCGGCCTCGAAACGGTCCGAAAGTTTTCCGCTGGCCAAATTCCCGACCACCATGCCGAAGCCCGCCAATACCATCAGGAACGAAAGAGAGGCTGGCCGGAATCCCGCCACATCGGTCAAGAGCGGGCTGATGTAACTGTACCAGCAGAACGCGCCTCCGTTCCCCAAAGCCGTGGCTCCGAGAATCAGCCAAGGTTCGGGTCGTTTGAGGAAGCGGAATTGTCCCCGGAAGCCGGTATCTTCCACGCCCTTTACCTGCGGAACCCATTTCCAGATGCAGTAAAACACCGCGATACTCCAAGCCGAGACGAGAAGGAAAGGAACTCTCCAGGAAATCGTATGGCTCAAGGAAGTCCCCAAAGGTACCCCGAAGAGATTGGCAACCGTCATTCCTGCAATCATGATGGAGACGGCTTCGGCGCTTTTGCCTTTGTCCGCCAGTTTGGAAGCCACGATGGAAGCGACTCCGAAATAAGCCCCATGGGGAAGACCGGAAAGCAGACGGCTGAGCAACAGGCTGTAATAACCGGGGGAGAGGAAAGCGCAAAGGTTGCCGAGGAACATCAGCCCGACCAAGCCTTCCAAAATCCGTTTTGGTGGCATTTTGCGGGCAAAAAGCAAGATGGGAGCGCCCAAGCAGACCCCTGCCGCGTAGGCGGAGATGAAATGCCCGGCACGGGCGATGTCAATGGAAAGTGATCGGGCAACGTCGGGAAGGATGCCCATCATGACAAACTCGGCGATGCCCAATCCTAAGGTTCCTAACGAGAGGGCAATCAGGCTTTTTTTCATGGGTAATCGGGAAAATCTGCAAAAGTAATGGAATTGCCGGATGGAGGAACGGTAAAAACGACAAATAAGGGAACGAAGGGGAAAAAAAGAGGGAGCCGCTTCGGACTCCCTCCAACCAAAAAAACCAACCTTGACGGTGCGTGATAATTGGCACCTTACCCATTTTACGCACCGTCGAAGCGGCCATAAAAGTTGGCACAGCTTCAAGGAACGCGAAACGAACCTATCGTTTCACTATCTTGAAGATTTGCGTCTGCCCATTCTGCAAAGTGAATTGCAGGAAGTAAACGCCCGGATTCATGTTCTCCATGGACAAGGAACGTGCTTCTTCCACATTCGACAGGACAATACGGCCCGAAAGGTCGATGACCGACAAGGAGACGTATTCGCCTTGGATGTTCAGGCGGTCGTTGACCGGGTTGGGGTAAACCGAGATATCAGCGGTTTCCGTCCCGTTTTCATTGGCTACGTCGTGCAAGTCGATATAAGCCGCATCCGACATGATTTCCTGGCCCTGCGCGTAAACGGCGCTGACCACGTAATCGTATTCGCCCAAAGCCACGTTGAGGTCTTCGTAGCTGAAAGAGGTCAGCAGGGTGTCGTTCAGCTTGGTGTCGTTACGGTAAACATTGAAACCTTGCAGGGTGAAGGATTCGCTGGTGGTCTTGACACCGTTCTCAATCGGGTTCGGTTCGCTTAATTTGATTTTTCCGGCGCTGAAGGCTACCTTCTGGATATAAGCGAGAGGATCGGCGGTCTTGGCAGCATTTTCCAAGTCGCGTTTGCGGACAACCAAGGCGTTGATGCAAAGGTTCGCATCCAGTGTCATGCCGCCTTGGGA